>NZ_JACCFJ010000001.1:1200000-1522500 GCF_013410345.1 Saccharopolyspora hordei | reverse complement strand
GTCACACTCAACAAACCCACAAGGCTCGGAGCGTGATACCCAAAGAAACCACCAACCACAACCACAACAGTCATGGCCAGGGGCATTCAAAGAACACTAACCAAAACAGTCCGCTGTTGAGTTCTCAAAGAACACACCCACACCATCACCCACGACAAACCAACGCCGTGAAGCTCCGGGGAGCATTTCCCTCTACCGCTCTCGCGATGTCTGGAACTCTAACAGGCCCTCATCTTCACCCTTCCAGGGGGGTCACCCCCTGATCGGAACCGAAGAACCGGCACCCTGTTCAGTTCCGACACGCGCAAGCGCATCATTTCAAAGATCTCGAGGGAGGGAAATCGAGCCAGCCACCCGCGAGCACCACGACCCACGAGGAACTTTCCCGGTTTCCCGATCGGGGCGCCCACTCTACCACCCACAGGCAGGAGCTTGGTTCGCAACCCCGCTGTCAGGCCCGTTCCGGATCTCTCCGGCCCGTGTCGCGCTGACGGGGAATACTTTACAGACCCCCGAACACCCCATCAACACCACCCCCCTCTCAACGCGAGAACCCCAGGTGGAGCCGGGTTCTCCGGCCCCAGCCCGGGGTCCGTCCGCACGAGTGGGTCAGGAGCGCGCGGCCTTCTCCTGGAGGGCGGCGTCCTTGTCGAGCACCATGCTCGCCAGGTCCGCCTGGAACGTCGCCATGTCCGCGCGCAGGCGAGCGCCGAGCTCACCGGAGTCGGCGGCGAGCACCCGCACCGCGAGCAGCCCCGCGTTGCGCGCGCCCCCGACCGACACCGTGGCCACCGGGACACCGGCCGGCATCTGCACGATCGACAGCAGCGAGTCCATCCCGTCGAGGTGCTTGAGCGGAACCGGGACGCCGATCACCGGCAGCACCGTCGCCGAGGCGACCATGCCCGGCAGGTGCGCGGCCCCGCCCGCCCCGGCGATGATCACGCGGATGCCGCGGTCGGCGGCGGCCGCGGCGTAGTCCAGCATCCGCTGCGGGGTGCGGTGCGCCGAGTAGACGCCCACCTCGTAGGGCACGTCGAACTCGGTGAGCGCGTCCCCGGCCGCCTGCATCACCGGCCAGTCGGAGTCGCTGCCCATGATCACGCCGACCAGCGGGTTCTCGCCTGCCACGCTCGGACCTCTCTCCCGTCAGTGGATCTCGTAGCCGTCCGGCCACTCGGCGCGCGACAACCAGTGCGCCGCCAACCGGGCCTGCTCCCGCACCTCGTCCACGCGGTCGCCGAGGACGGTGACGTGCCCGATCTTGCGACCCGGCCGTTCGCTCTTGCCGTACAGGTGCACCTTCGCGTGCGGGAACCGCGCGAACAGGTGGTGCAGCCGCTCGTCCACGCTCATCTTCAGCTCGGTCGGCGAGCCGAGCAGGTTGGCCATGACCACCGCGGGCGCGGTCAGCTCGGTGGTGCCCAGCGGGTAGTCCAGGACCGCGCGCAGGTGCTGCTCGAACTGCGAGGTCCGCGCGCCCTCGATCGTCCAGTGCCCGGAGTTGTGCGGGCGCATCGCCAGCTCGTTGACCACCAGGCCGTCGTCGGTCTCGAACAGCTCGACCGCGAGCACGCCGGTGACGCCGAGGGACTCGGCGATCCGCAGCGCGATCTGCTGGGCCTGCTCGACGAGCCCCTCGGAGGCGTCCGGTGCCGGGGCCAGGACCTCCACGCAGATGCCGTCCCGCTGCACCGTCTCGACCAGCGGCCAGACCGCGCCCTGCCCGAACGGCGAGCGCGCGACCAGCGCGGCGAGCTCGCGGCGCAGCGGCACGCGCTGCTCGACCAGCAGCGGCGCCCCGCTCTCCAGCAGTTCGGTGACGGTCCGCTCGGCGCCGTCCGGGGTGTCGAGCGTCCACACGCCGCGACCGTCGTACCCGCCGCGGGCGGTCTTGAGCACGCACGGCCACCCGTGCTCGGCGCCGAACTTGAGCACGTCGGCGACCTCGGTGACCTCGGCGAACGGCGGCACCGGCAGGTCGAGCTCGGCGAGCTTGCGGCGCATCACGAGCTTGTCCTGGGCGTGCAGCAGCGCGTCCGGTCCGGGCTGCACCGACACCCCGGCGGCGGCCAGGGCCCGCAGGTGCTCGCCCGGGACGTGCTCGTGGTCGAAGGTGACCACGTCGCAGCCCTCGGCGAAGCGCTTCAGCGCCTCGAGGTCGGTGTGGTGGCCGATCTCCACGTTCGCCGCGACGAGCGCTGCGGAGTCGTCCTCGGAGGTCGCCAGCACCTTCAGCGACTGCCCCAGCGGGATCGCGGCCTGGTGGGTCATCCTCGCCAGCTGGCCGCCACCGACCATGCCGACGACTGGGGTTCCGCTCCGGTGGTCCACGCGGCCAGCGTAAGGCGGTGCGGGCCGCACACCTGCGCCGGGACCGCCCAACGCGATGCGGGTCACAGGCCCCGGCGTCCTCGAGCGCGCCTCACAGCGACGCGAGCAGGTCGCACGCCGCGCGGTGGTCGGGCGGCAGCGGCACCTGTTCGAAGCGGGCCTCCCGGCAGGCGCGCAGCGCGGTGTCCGCCGCCAACCGGCGCTCCACCATGCGGCGGGCGCGCAGGCAGCGGGCCGGCAGCTGCGGGGCGCGCCGGGTGAGCACCGCAGCGGTGGCCGACCGCAGCAGGGACGCGGTCTCGCCCGCGTCGAACACCGTCCGCAGCACGTCCGCGACCAGCACCATGGCCATCATCCGCGGGTACCCGTCCGCCGGGGCGTCCAGCGAGACCGCGAGCAGGGTGAAGTCCTCTCCCGCCGGCCTGCCCCCGGACTCGGCCTCCCGGTACACCTCGTGCAGCCGGGTGCGCAGGTAGCCGGCCGTGGTCAGCCCGGTCAGCGGGTCCTCGACCTCGTGCCCGGCGGACAGCCGCGCGACCACGTCCGCCCAGCCCAGCGCGGTGGGGCGCACCAGCGCCGTGGGCACCGCGTCCGGGTCGGCCGACACCAGCCCGTCGTGCGTGCCGGTCGCGACCGCGTGCAACGCCGCCAGGTCCTGCAGCGTGCCGGCCAGGCCCACGCCGGCCTCCGCCCGCGCCGCGCCGAGCTCGGCCAGCGGGTGCGCGAGGTCTTCCTCGGCGACGACCGCCGCGCACACCGCGTCCACCGCCTCCGACGCCCAATCGCTCGGGAACGGCCACCCCGCGGCGAGGCTGGCGGTCCGCCAGCGAGACCGCAGGGCCCGTTCGCGGCCCTGTGCGTGCACCGCACCACGGTCGAGCGACCACTCCCGCATCGTCACACCCCTCCTCCGGTTCCCCTCGTCATCGGGACGGAGCAACGAGTCGCCCATGACGGTGGCCAGGATGGCGCCGGTCGTGGGATGTCGATCACAATCGGGCGAACGGCGTCATGGTCGACACGGCCGTGACTCCCTAGGGCAGCAGATCCGGTGTCTCCCGTGACGAGGAAGGTGCGGCGTGTCGGCGATCCCGGCGGAGGTCCAGGGCCCCAGCGACGGGGAGCTCCTGGAGGAGGTCCGCAACGGCTCGTCCGCCGCCTACGCGGAGCTCTACGAACGCCACGTCGGGGCCGCCTACACCATGGCCCGGCAGGTCGCCAGGTCCGCCGCCGAGGCCGATGACCTGGTCTCCGAGGCGTTCGCCAAGGTGCTCGACGCGCTGCGCGACGGGCGCGGCCCGACCACGGCCTTCCGCGCGTACCTGCTCACCGCGCTGCGGCACGTCGCCTACGACCGCACCCGCCGGGAGCGCAAGGTGCAGCTCGCCGACGACGTGGCAGAGGCCTCCGGCGCGGACGTCAGCGTGCCGTTCACCGACACCGCGGTCGCCGGGCTGGAGCGCACGCTCGCCGCGCAGGCGTTCGCCCGGTTGCCCGAGCGCTGGCAGACCGTGCTCTGGCACGTCGAGGTGGAGGGGCAGACCCCCGCGCAGGTCGCGCCGCTGCTCGGGTTGACGCCGAACGGGGTGTCCGCGCTGGCCTACCGCGCGCGGGAGGGCCTGCGGCAGGCGTACCTGCAGGTGCACCTCGGGCAGCTGGACACCGAGGACCAGCAGTGCCGGGCGACGGTGGACCGGCTCGGCGCGTGGACCCGCAACGGCCTGTCCAAGCGGGAGACCGCCCAGGTCGAGGCGCACCTCGACGGGTGCGACCGGTGCCGGGCGCTGGCCGCCGAGCTCGCCGACGTCAACGGGGCGCTCCGGAGCATCATCGCGCCGCTGGTGCTGGGGACGGCCGCCACCGGCTACCTGGCCGCGTCGTCCTCCGGCGGGGCAGCCGCCGGGGCGGTCGCCGCAGGCAGCGCCTCCGGGGCGGCCGGTGCCGCGAGCTCCGGACCGCGCCAGGCGGTCACCGCCGGGGCGGCGACCGCGGTGCTGGCCGCGGCGGTCGCCATCGCCGTGACGTCCGGGACCGAGCAGCCCGTGCCGGTCGCGTCCGCTCCGCCCCCGGCCGTCGCGCAGCCGCCGGCACCCCAGTCCCCAGCGCCCCAGCCCCCAGCTCCGCAGCCCCCAGCGCCCCAGCAGCCGCCGCGGACGTCGAACCCGGCGCCGGAACCTCCCGCACCGGAACCGCCCGCGGCGACGCCGGTGCTCAACGTCGCCGGCCCCGGTGAGCCGTTGCAGCTGGTCGCCGGTGGGGACCCGGCCGCGCTGCCGATCACGGTGAGCAACAGCGGTGCGGGCGAGTCCGCCCCGGTCACCACGACGCTGGACCTGCCGGAGGGCGTCACCGCGCAGCTGCCCGGCACGATGTCCGACGAGCCCGCGCCGACCGCCCCGCAGAGCAGGTCGCTGGTGCTCGCCCAGCCGCCCGGCTCGCCCGCGGTGAGCTGCCAGAGCCGGTCGAGCACCGTCTCGTGCACCACCGACCGCGGGTTGCGGCCCGGCGAGGCGTTCACCTTCGACTTCCGGGTGCGCGCCGACAGCGCCTCCGCCGGCGGGGCGATCACCGCGACCATCTCCGCCGGTGCGGAGGTCGAGCTGCACCTGGACGCGGTGCCGGTCGAGGTCCGGCCGCCGGACCCGGTGGACGAGGTCGACCTGCGGGCCTGGGGCTGGTCGCACGCGCCGTGGACGCAGAGCAGGATCACCCTGCTGGTCCGCAACACCGGGACCAGCAGCGGGCTCGCCGAGACCGTCGCCGAGCTGCCGGAGGGCGTGCAGGTGACGGCCCTGCCGCAGCGGTGCGCGGTCGAGCAGCGGCGGGTGCGGTGCGCCGCGGAGCTGCGGCCCGGTGGCGCGCTGGTCAGCTCGCTGTGGCTGACCGCGGACGCGTCCCGGCCGCTCGACGACCTGCTGTCCCGGGACCTGACGGTCCCGGTGACGGCCCGGCTCGGCGCGGCGACCGATGAGGAGCTGGTGTCGCTGCGGCTGTGGTTCCCGCCGGAGTGCCCGTGGTGGCCGTGGTGGCCGCCGGGGTGGGACCACCGGCCGCCGGGCGCCGCCGAGGGCCCGGCGCGTCCGCCGCACTGCTGGTGGCCGTGGCCGGTGCCGACGACCACGACCACCGAGCCGACGGTGCCGCCGACGCCCACCACGGTGCCGCCGAGCACGACGCCCGGGCCGACGTCGGTCACCACGACGCCGCCCGCGCCGCCGTCCACCACGGCACCGCCGAGCACGAGCGCGCCACCCACGACCAGCGCGCCGACCACGACGACGGCACCACCGACCACGACGACCGCACCGCCGAGCACGACGGCACCGCCCACCAGCAGCGCGCCGCCCACCAGCTCGGCACCGCCGAGCACCAGCGCACCGCCGTCGTCGAGCTCGGCGCGCCCACACGGGGGACCGCAGCCCAGGTGAACCCGACCTCACGTTCGTGACGCACACGGCGCTCGGGCGACGCACCTACGTAGACTCGGCACCGTGTCCGTCGTCGATTCGGTGCTCGCGCGCATCCCGCAGCGGTACCGGGAACTCGCGATCCGGCATCGTGAGCTGCTGAAGTTCGGCACCGTCGGCGCGATCACGTTCTTCATCGACACCGGGGTCTTCTACGCGCTCAAGCTCAGCGTGCTGTCGCACAAGCCCGTGACGTCGAAGATCATCGCGGTGCTGGTGGCGACGCTGGTGTCCTACGTGCTCAACCGGGAGTGGTCGTTCCGCACCCGGGGCGGGCGGCAGCGGCACTCCGAGGCGACGCTGTACTTCGCGATCAGCGCCATCGGGGTCGGGCTGTACTCGGCACCGCTGTGGGTCTCGCGGTACCTGCTGCACCTGCAGACCCCGTACACCAGCCGGATCGTGGAGGAGATCGCCGACTTCACCGCGGCGCAGGTCGTGGGCCTGCTTTTGGGCATGGCGTTCCGCTGGTGGGCGTTCCGCAAGTGGGTGTTCCCCACCGACCACGCGCAGCAGCCCGCACCGGAGCGCGACCGCGAGCCCGTCGGCTGACGCCTCTAGCGCGGGGTCGGTTCCGGTTTCCAGGGCAGTCCGAGGACGTCGTCCGCTCGGGCCACCGGCAGGAAGACCTCGAACATCGCCGGCCGGGCCTGGCTGAGCTCGAGGCGGCCGCCGTCGGCCTCCACCAGGGCGCGGGCCAGCGCCAGGCCGACGCCGGTGGAGCCGTGACCGGAGAAACCGCGCTCGAACACGTAGGGCACCAGTTCGTCCGGGACACCCGGGCCCGCGTCGCTGACCTCCACCACGACGGTGCCGCCGCTCTGCCGCGCCGCGAGGGTCACGGTCCCCTCGCCGTGCCGGAGCGCGTTGTCCAGCAGGACGCCGATCGTCTCGCGCAACCGGGTGGGCGTGACCCGGGCCAGCAGCTCCGGCTCCACCCGCACCCGCAGGGCCCGGCCCGCCGCCTTGAGCGGTTCCCGCCACTCGGCGGCCACGTCGGTCAGCAACGCCGAGATGTCCAGGGGGGCGGCGTCGCGCGCACGGGCCGCGGTGGCCGCGGCGAGCAGGTCGTCGAGGACCCCGGAGAGGCGTTCGGCCTGCTCCAGCGCGGCGCCCGCCTCCTCCGCCACCTCCGGGTCGTCGACGGCCGCGAGCGCTTCCAGCCGCAGGTGCAGCGCGGTGAGGCGGCTGCGCAGCTGGTGCGACACGTCGCCGACCAGCTCCCGCTCCCGCTGGACCAGCTGCGACAGCGCGGCGCCGGAGGCGTCCAGGGCGTCCGCGACCCGGTCCAGCTCGGGCACCTGGTGGCGCCGCGGGTCGGCCCGGAAGTCGCCCGCGCCGAGCCGCGCCGCGCGGGCGGCGACGTGGCGGAGCGGGTCGGACAGGCGCCGCGCGGTCACCGACGCCACGATCATGCCGGTGCCCGCGGAGAGCACCACGAGCAGCAGCACCAGGCCCGCGACCTGGATCTGCTGGGTGCGCACCGGGCCGCTCGGCGCGGCGATCGTCACCGTGCCGCTCTGCACCATCGGCACGCTCTCCACCAGCGGTTCCTCGCCGGGGTCGGGGCCGTAGGAGTAGTCGTGGGCCTGGGTGCGCACGACCAGCCGCGCGCCGTCGGGCACCGCCAACCGCGCCGCGTTGAGGTCCACCGGGCGCTGCGCGGCGATCTGCTCGTCGAGCAGCGTCGCGATCTGCTGCGCGCGGGTGGACAGGTCGTTGACGGTGATGTCCTGGACGAGCTTGAGCGCGCTGAACCCCAGCGGCAGGCCGAGCACCACCGCGGTGACCGCCACGGCGAGCAGCGTGGACTGCAGGATCCGGCGGCGCATCGCTGGTCAGTCCGCGTTGAAGCGGAACCCGACGCCGCGGACCGTGGCGATGCGGGTCTCGTCCAGCCGACCGTTGCTGTCGCTGAGCTTGCGGCGCAGCCAGGAGATGTGCATGTCCAGCGTCTTGCTGCCCTTGCGGTCGGACTCCGGCCAGACCTCCTCGAGGATCTCCTCGCGGGTCACCACCTGCCCGGCGTGCTGCATGAGCACGCGCAGCAGCTCGTACTCCTTGTTGGCCAGTTGCACCTCGTGCTCGTCGACCAGCACCCGACGGGCCGTCAGGTCGAGGCGGACGCCGGAGGCCTCCAGCGTCTCCGGGGCGCCGCGGCGCAGCAGGGCGCGGATGCGCGCCATGAGCTCGGCGAGCCGGAACGGTTTGGCCACGTAGTCGTCGGCGCCCGCGTCGAGGCCGACCACGAAGTCGACCTCGTCGGTGCGGGCGGTCAGCATCAGCACCGGCAGGCCGCGGCCCTGCGCGCGCAGCCGGCGGCACACCTCCAAACCGTCCATCTCCGGCAGGCCGAGGTCCAGGACCAGCAGGTCGATCCCGCCCGAGGCAGCGGCGCGCAGCGTGGAGGGTCCGTCCTCGATCACCTGGACGGTGTAGCCCTCGCGTTGCAGCGCCCTCGACAGCGGCACAGCAATGGCTGGGTCGTCTTCTGCCAGCAGCACCACGCTCACGTTCTCCAGACTAGAGGGCCGCGATGATCGCGTCCGGCGTCGTGGGCCACAGCGGCCGCCGCCTGCCCGCCGACGGCCCTGAGCAGCGGGTTAGGGTGCGGGCGTGACCAGCGATCTCGACCTCGCCCTGCACCTCGCGGACGTCGCCGACGGCATCACCGGCGACCGCTTCCGGGCCCGCGACCTGAACGTGGACCGCAAGCCCGACCGCACCCCGGTCACCGACGCCGACCTCGCGGTGGAGGACGCCGTGCGCGCGGTGCTCGCCGAGCACCGGCCGGACGACGTCGTCGCCGGGGAGGAGCGCGGCGGCTCGGCCGGAGCGGGCCGGGCGTGGGTGCTCGACCCGATCGACGGGACGAAGAACTTCCTGCGCGGCATCCCGGTGTGGGCGACGCTGATCGCGCTGGTGGACGGGGGTCGCCCGCAGGTCGGCGTGGTGAGCGCCCCGGCGCTGGGCAAGCGCTGGTGGGCCGCGACCGGCGCGGGGGCCTGGTGCCGCAGCGGGTCGGGCGAGCCGGAGCGGATCTCGGTGTCCGGGGTGCGCGAGCTGGGGGACGCCTACGTGTCGACCACGCACCTCGGGACGTGGGTGGAGCACCACTCGCGGGAGGCCTACCTGCGGCTGGTCGACGCCTGCTGGGAGAACCGGGCGTTCGGCGACTTCTGGCAGCACTGCCTGGTGGCCGAGGGCGTCATCGACATCGCGGCGGAGCCGATCGTGAACCCGTGGGACGTGGCGGCGGCGCAGGTCCTGGTGACGGAGGCGGGCGGCACCTTCACCGACCTGACCGGCGCCCCGCGCTACGACGGCGGCAGCGCCCTGTCGGCCAACCCGCACCTGCACGCCGCCGCGTTGTCCCTGCTGCAGCGCTGACCCGCCCGTGGTTCCGGTGGAGGTCAGGTGTCCGACCCCCACCGGAGTCGCGCCAGGACGGGAGACCGCAGCGCGCGGAGGAGACCGGGACTGCGCGGTGGGGGAGTCGGGTGCGCGGGTGAACAGCCCGTCACCTCGGCACGTCGAGGTCGGTGGGCTGGCCGTCAGGCCTTGAGGAGGCGGGCGTAGCGGGAGCCTGCTGCGAGGAGGATGAGGCCCGCGCAGAGGAAGGCGACCACCCGGGCCACGCCGTCGAGGGTGGCGAGGTCGAACAGCAGCAGCTTGGCCAGGGACGCCGCGATGAGCACCAGGCCCGCGACGCGCAGGTGCTTGTGGCGGACCCCGCGCAGCAGCAGCGCGATCGCCGCGACCACCCAGCTCAGCGTGATCAGGATGTGGGCGGTGAGGAAGCCGTCGCGGGTGTCGGCCACCAGCAGGCAGGCCGCCATCGTGGCGCTCGCCGCCCCGTGCAGCAGGACGAGCCCGGTCGCCGACCACAGCAGCGGCGACGTCGGGACCTCCCCGACCCGGACGGCCGCAGCGGGCAGCAGGACCGCCGCGGCCACCAGGAGCAGACCGCACAGCAGGCCCGGGACACCGGGGGCGTCGCCGTGCCAGAGCAGCGCGGTGAGCGGTGCCTCGCCGGCGAGCGCGAGCAGGAACCCGAACGCCGCGTAGCAGCTCGCGCCGAGCAGCACGCCCGTGCTGCGCAGCAGGAACGCACCGACGCCCAGCACCAGCGCCTCGCACAGCAGCGCCGTGGCCCAGCTCGTGGAGTCCACCGCGGTCACCGTGGTCTGCCCCGCCGCGATCGCCGCCATCGCGCCGACCGCCGTGGTGAACCGGTGCGACAGCCACCCGCGGAACGCCGGGACGAACCGGGCCACCGCCCAGATCGCCAGCAGCAGCGCGGTGGTGCCCGCACCGAGCAACCCCGCGGCCGGGGCCTCCAGCAGCAGCGGACCGGCCAGGAAAGCCGGGGTCGGTGCGGCGACGAGCAGGCCGATCGCGGTCCGGTCCGCCTCCGGGCGGGCGCCCGCGGTGATCGCGGCGATCACCACGCCCACCAGCACGGCCAGGCTCACCGCGACCACGAGCACCGGGTCGTGGAAGGCCGAGCCCCAGGCCGTCGCCACCAGGGCCGCCAGCACCACGGGAACCCCCGCGGCCAGCGCGAGCGAGGGCCAGCCCCGACGGACCTGCACCGGTGCCGCCGCGACCTGCAGCAGGACGAGGAAGCCGACCAGCAGTGCGTCGGGCAGCTGGGTGATCAGCGGCGCGCAGACCGCCGAGCTGAGCACCACGCCCAGCGCCAGCGGCCGCGCCCGCCAGCGGTCGGCGAGCGCCAGCCCGGCGACGCTGACCAGCAGCCCGGTGCCCAGGCCCGCCGGGGCGGACACGAACCCGTGCAGCGTGGTCGCCGCGACCACGTCGAGGAACAGCGCCGCGAACCCGGTCGTGGCGAGCGCGTACGCGGCGATGCGCCCGGCGTCGCCGGTCGCCTCGCCGCGCGAGCGGCGGTGCATCCACCAGCCCGCGGCGACCAGCAGCGCGGCGAGCACCGCGCCGCCCGCGACCCGCGCCGCGGGCCCCAGCCAGTCCTGCTGCACGGCCAGGACCAGCAGGAACACCACGCCGAGCAGGGTCACCCCGGCACCGCCCCAGGCGAGCACCCGGCTCGGCTCCAGGCTCGCACCGAGGCGGCGCGGGCGGGCGGGCTGCGGTGCGAGCCCCGGGTAGGGCTGGGCCGCGGCCGCGGGCTGCTGCGGCGGCGGGGCGCTGGGCACCTGCGGGGCGTTGGGCGCCTGCGCTGCGCCGGGAGCCGGCGCGGCGACGGTCTGCGCCGCGGCCTGCGCCTGCACCAGGCTGCCGAGGTAGGTCAGCCGCTGGCCGATGGCGTGCAGCTCCCCGGCCACCAGCTGGAGCGTGTCACCGTGCGGCGGTTCGGGCATGTCCCCCACCGTCGGGGACCCGACCCGGCCAGGGCATCCGTAGCACTACTCAGTTGCGATCACAGGCGGGCATCAGGGCCGCTGCGCGGGCGTGCCTCCCGGCGGCGTGGCAGCGACGTCGACCGGGCCGACCACGCCGCGCAGCGCCTGCGTCCAGGTGAGCCGGCCGAACAGGTAGAAGCACGCGACCTGCTCGTTGCTGAACCGCGCCCAGTCGTAGCGGTTGCCCTGCTCCCGCCAGAAGACCTCCCACGCCGGGGTGCCGTCGCGCTCGTCGCGCACCAGGCACCACGCGTCGTCGGCCTCCGCCCCGATCGACACGAGCTCCTCCGGCACGCCCATGGCCTGCAGCCAGCCCAGCACGGACTCGGTGTTCACCTCTCGGCCTCCTGCCCACGATCCTGCCCGTCGCCGTCCGTCCCGGCGTCCCGCGCCAGGGGCACCGTCTCGCGCGGCTCCTCGACCGTGCCGCGGACGATCCGCTCCGTCCCGGCCGCGGCGACCTGCTCCTCGCCCGCAGCGGCGGCGCGCTCGATCCGCACGGTCACGGCTTCGGCGACCTCCCGGGCCCCGGTCAGTTCGACGAGGTGCCCGAGCCCGACCAGCTCGTCGACCGAGTAGGTCGCGCGGTAGCGGACACCGCCGCCGGGCTGGGCGAACCACGGTGCGGTCACCGACCGCCACACCGGCAGCCGGCGCATCACCCGGTACCGGCGGTACTCCCGTTCGGCGTGCGACGGGGGCAGCGAGCGCTGCGGGAAGGGCGTGCCCACCGGGAACAGGACGCGCCCGGTGCCGTCGCCCACGCAGTCGAGCACGGTGTCCGGCTCCAGCACGACCGGTTCCGCCGGTCCCACCCCGCCTTCCGGGTGCTCGTCGGACGGGGGCCACACGTGCTCGCCCTCGCGGGCCACGAACAGGCGCTCCCACTCCAGCTCGCTGTGCTCGCCCAGCGGGTCGTGCTCGGCGACGAGCTCCTCGGGCACCGGCTGCGGCTCGTCGCGCTCCTCGCGCTCGCGCCGCGCCGCCGCGTAGACCTCGGCGGAGCGCGCCCGCTGCACCGCGTCGCCGTCGTCCACCAGGTGCGACTCCGGGTGGTCCTGCGGCGGGAAGTCCTCTCCCTGCCGGTCGTCGGCCACCGGCGGCAGCTGCCTGCTCGCCCGGTCGGCCGCGACCGGCATGTGGCCGATCGGGAACTGGTGCAGCACGAACGCCACGACGTCGGCGTTGCGGCCACCCTGCCGCAGCGGCCGCCGCGCGGGCTCGCCCGCGTGCGGCGGGGCGGGCGGCTGCGGTGGCGCCGCGAGCGGGCGCAGCGGGGAGCGCTGCGCCCGGTGCTGGACCGGCGGGACGACCTGCTGCGGATGTGGCGCTCGCGGCGGGGCCGGGACGGGACCGCTCCGCGGCGGCCGCACCGGCGGCCGACCGGGCGGCTGCGGCACCGGACCGCTGGGCGCCGCGAAGCGGCCGCTCGCGCCCGGCGGGGCCGCCGGTGGCCCGGGTCGCCGAGCGGGCGGGCTCGGCGGCACCGGCTGCTGCGCCGCCCACGCGGACGGCACCTGGTGCGGTGCGGTGGTCGAGGCGGGGTCGTCGCCGGCCGCCCAGTCCGGCCGGGTGGTGCTCATCGGGACCGGGCCGGTGCCGGCGTCGACGGCACCGGGGTCGACCCGGACCGGACCGGTGTGCTCGGCGTCCGCCTGCCACCCGGCGGGCTGGACCGCCTCCGCGACGCTGTCCTGCGCACCTGCTGCCACACCCCCGACCGTCCCGCGGCCGACCTGTTCCGCCGCGCTGCCACCATCTTCCGCGAGGCCACCGGCGGCACCCGGACGGGTCCCCGCGTCGTCGACGGCGGCACCGCCCGCGGCGTCCTCTGTGGACGGAACGGGGCGCGCGCCGCTGTCCGGGTCCTGTCCGCTCGCGCGCTCGCCCGGCTGCCCGGGGTCGTTGCGGGAACCACCCATGGTCACTCCCGTCCCGGGCCGTGCTGCGTCCAGCTCCCGCCCGAGGAGACCTCGCCCTCGGCACCATCATCGCCGGAGCGGCCCGATCCGTTGCGCTGCACCGGTTCCGACGCGGGTCCGGGCCGCAGGTCGGCGGTCACCGCGCGGAGCGCACCCCGCGGAGCGAGCGCCCGGCGCGCGGCGGCGCACCTGCGCTGGTGGTCCACCACCAGCTCGGCCACCTGGGTGTGGTGATCGTTCGGCACGGGCGCTCCCTCCCCTGTTCGCTCCGAGCTGGCGCGGCGGTGCGGTCGACCGGGGCAGCGCGAGACTCGGCGTGCACCGCTGCGGGAGATGGTTCCACGTCCGCTCCCGCGCTCCCCGCCCCGACCTGCCATCGCACCGGATCGTCCGAGTCCCCGTACACCCGGTGTGAGCACGATCTCGACGGTGCACTGCGGCGAACGGGGGTGTCCCGCTGACAGCATGGGGCAATGGCGACGATCGCGTACGAGGACCTCACGCCCGGCCGGACGTTCGACCTGGGCGAGGTGGTCGTGGACCGGGCGGAGATGCTGGCCTTCGCGGAGCGCTTCGACCCGCAGCCGTTCCACCTCGACGAGGAGGCCGGGAAGGAGTCGGTGCTGGGCGGGCTGTGCGCCTCCGGGTGGTTCACCGCGTCGCTGTGGATGCGCGGTTACGTGGACCACGTGCTGGCCGACTCGACGTCGCAGGGCTCGCCGGGCGGCAACGAGCTGGCCTGGCTGGCCCCGGTGTTCCCCGGTGACGTGCTGCGGCTGAAGGCGGAGGTCACCGACCGGCGCCGCTCGCAGACCCGGCCGAACCTCGGCCTGGTGGACATCACCGGCACGGCCGACCGCGACGGCCAGCGGGTGCTGCGCTTCAGCTTCGTCGGCATGTTCGGCACCCGCGAGCAGGACTGACGGTCAGCGCGGGTCGTGGCGCGGGTTCTCGACGCGCAGGCCCGCCGTCACCGCCGCGTGGACCGCGCGGGCCAGCGCCGCGCCGACGCGGGAACGGGGACCGCCGTAGGCCTCGGCCGCTCCGTCGGCGGGGCACAGCACCGCCGTGGCGTCGGTGACCGTCCCGGTGCCCGGGATCCCGGCCTCGCCCAGCGCCTGGGCCTTGGCCTCGGCGACCGTCGCCACCGCGTTGACCAGCGCCGCCTCGCTGAGGCGCACCGGGGACCAGCAGACCGCGTTGATCGTGCCCGGCGCCCACGCCCGCGCTTCGGCGGGCGCGGCGGCCCAGATCGGCGCGTTCGCGCCGGTGGTCACGCTCGCCCGGACGCCGCCGTCGGTCGCGGTGACCTCGTGGCGCACGTCCACCGCGGTGAGCAGGCCGACGCCCTCCCCCGACAGCCCGAGGCCGGCCGCCATCTCGCCGACGTGCGCCGCCGGGTCGGGGTGGTCGTAGTCGGTCTGCACGGTCGCGTTGAGCACCCAGTCCCGCAGGCCGATGCCGCCGCCGCGGGGCGCGGAGGAGATCGCCAGCCAGGGCCGGGCGCACTGCCAGACCAGCACTGGCCGGTCCTGCACGGTGTGCAGGACCGGGTTCGGTGCGGTCACGAGCTCAGCGCCTTGACGACGCGCGAGGGGCTCGGGCGCCCCAGCTGCTCGGCCATCCAGGCGCTGGTGGCCACGAGCCGACCGAGGTCGACGCCGTGCTTGATGCCGAGCCCGTCGAGCATCCACACCAGGTCCTCGGTGGCGAGGTTGCCGGTGGCCGACTTCGCGTACGGGCAGCCGCCCAGCCCGCCCGCCGAGGAGTCCACAGTGGTCACACCGTGCTGGAGGGCGGCGAGGGTGTTGGACAGCGCCTGGCCGTAGGTGTCGTGGAAGTGCACCGCCAACCGGTCCACCCCGACACCGGCCGCGACGAACGCGCGCAGCAGCGCCGACACGTGGCCCGGGGTGGCCACGCCGATCGTGTCGCCCAGGGACAGCTGGTCGCAGCCCATCTCCAGCAGCCGCTTCCCGACCGAGACGACCTGCTCGACCGGCACGGGACCCTCCCACGGGTCGCCGAAGCACATCGAGACGTACCCGCGCACCGACAGGCCCTCGCCGACCGCGCGCTGCACCACCGGCTCGAACATCGCGAACTGCTCGTCGAGGCCGCGGTTGAGGTTGCGCCGGGTGAAGGTCTCGGTGGCGGAGGCGAAGATCGCGATGTCGCGGACCTGCGCCTCCAGCGCGCGGTCCAGGCCGCGCGCGTTCGGCACCAGCACCGGGTAGCGGACACCGGGTGCGCGGTCCAGCCCGGCCAGCAGCTCCGCGGCGTCGGCCAGCTGCGGGACCCACTCGGGCCGGACGAAGCTGGTCGCCTCCAGCACCGTCAGCCCGGCGTCGGCCAGGCGGTGCAGGAACTCCAGCTTCACCTCCACCGGCACGGCCTGCTCCTCGTTCTGCAGCCCGTCGCGCGCGCCGACCTCCCAGATCGTCACCGCGTCCGGCAGCTCGCCCGGCTCCGGCGCGGCCACCTGCATCGGCAGACCCAGTTCACGCGGTCCCATCAGCCCTCCCGTGTCCAGCGGGCCACCGGCGACGGGCTCATCGGCCCTCCCCCGCGTAGCCCGGATCGTCCCGCGGGTCGTCGTTCACCTCGCGGTACAGCAGTGTGTGGACCTTCTCCACCTGCGGGATGTCGTCGAACTCCAGCGGCTCGTCGGAAGCGGACTCCACGATCAGCGTGCCGCAGCCGAGCACCCGGTCGAGGAGGCCGTGCCGGAAGCGCACCGAGTTGATCCGGGACGTCGGGATGTCGATGCCGCTGCGGGTGAACACCCCCTCGCGGACCATCAGCCGGTGCGTGGTGACCACGAAGTGCGTGGTGCGCCAGCGCACCAGCGGCGCGAGGGTGAGCCAGGCGAGCAGGACGACGCCGACCACCGCCAGCGCGATCCACGCGGGCAGGTGCCACGGCGTGGGGGCGGCCAGCGCCGCCAGGTAGGAACCGCCGCCGACGACCACGAAGAGCAGCAGCACCGGGACGACCAGCATCTTCCAGTGCGGGTGCTTGTGCACGACCACGTACTCGTCCTCGCCGAGCAGGTCGTCTGGGTAGGCCACCGGTTCCCCTCCTCCAGCCGCGTCGCGATCGCCGATCACGTTACCGCCCGCGCGCCGTCCGACGCGGTCGTCGCCGTTCAGGCCGGTCGCACGTGGACCACGTCGCCGGCGGAGACCGCGGTGGTCCGCCCGCTGTCCGCGCGCACCACGAGACGGCCCTCGGTGTCGACGTCGGTGGCGACGCCGCGCAGCTGCTCCTCGGGCCCGAGCTCGACGCGGACCTGCTGCCCCAGGGTGCTGCACAGCGCGCGGTACCGGTCGAGCAGCCCGCTGCCCACCACGTCCCCGGACGCCGCGCGCCAGCTGCCCTCGGCCTCGGCGAACGCCGTGAGCAACGCCACGGCGAACTCCTCCCGGTCGACCTCCGCGCCCTCCGCGGCCAGCGAGGTGGCGGGCAGGCCGCCCGCGCCGCGGGGCAGGTCCTCGGGACGCTGCAGCACGTTGACGCCCATGCCGAGCACCAGCGCGAGGCCGTCCGGCCCGGCCGCCGCCTCGCCGAGGATCCCGGCGGCCTTCCGCCACTCGTCGCCGCTGCCCAGCAGCAGGTCGTTCGGCCACTTCAGGCGGGCGGGCACGCCGGTGGTGCGCTGCACCGTCTCGGCCAGCGCGATCCCGGCGACCAGCGGCACCCAGGAGACCGCGGACTGCGGCACCTCGGGACGCAGCAGGACGCTCACGAACAGCCCCTGGCCGCGCGGCGAGGTCCACTGGCGCTGCATGCGGCCGCGCCCGGCCCGTTGTTCCTCGGCGATCAGCACGGTCCGGTCCGCGGCACCTCGGCTCGCGGCCGCCGCCAGGTCGGTGTTGGTCGAGCCGGTCACGGTCACCACGTCGAGCGCGGCGTACGGTCCGGCGTCGACCAACCGGGCGCGCAGCCGTCCACCGTCCAGCAGCACAGCAGTCACGCCCCCAGCGTATGCGGGGCCACCGGGCGGCGTGCCGCGCGGCGGGGCGGCCGCGCCCAGCACACTTTCGGCTGTGGCGGAGCGGTGATCTTGCTCCGTACCGTGCTCGGCGGAGGTGGGCACGGTGCGGAGACGTTGGTGGGTGCTGCCGTGCGCGGCGCTGGTGCTGTCCGGGGTGGCGCCGGGCCCGGCGACCGCGCAGGCGCCGGAGCAGGTCAGGGACGGGCGCAGCCAGCCGGTCTTCACCGCCGAACCGGTGCGGGAGACGGTGTGGGTGGAGACCGGGCTGGACGGGGACGGCGACGGCGTGGTCGACCGGGTGGCCGCGGACGTCGTGCGACCGTCCGGCACCGACCGACCGGTCCCGGTGATCATGGACGCCAGCCCCTACTACTCGTGCTGCGGGCGCGGCAACGAGAGCGAGCGGAAGACCTACGACGAGCAGGGCCGTCCGCTCGGCTTCCCGCTGTTCTACGACAACTTCTTCGTCGGCGGCCCGTCCGACATCACCTCGGCGAAGGCCGTGGTCGACTGGCTGAACGGGCGCGCCCCCGGGTTCGACGCGCCCACGGGCGGCGACCAGGTGGAGGCGAGCTGGTCCACCGGTGACGTCGGCATGATCGGCAAGTCCTACGACGGCACGATCGCCAACGGCGTGGCCGCCACCGGGGTGGAGGGGCTGCGCACCATCGTGCCGATCGGGGCGATCAGCTCCTGGTACGACTACTACCGCTCCGACGGCGTGTCGTTCGGCTTCGACCCGGCCGGGCTGGCCGAGACGGTCGAGGAGGGGGGCCGCCCGGACTGCGGCCCGGTCAAGCAGCAGCTGACCGAGGGCGCCCCGGCCGACGGCGACCGCACTCCGCTGTGGACCGAGCGGGACCACGTGCCGGACGCCGGCCGGGTCACCGCGAGCGTGTTCGCGGTGCACGGCCTCGGCGACCTCAACGTCAAGACCGTCCAGCTCGGGCAGTGGTGGGACGCGCTGGCCCAGCACGGCGTGCCGCGCAAGCTGTGGTTGAGCCAGACCGGGCACGTCGACCCGTTCGACTTCCGCCGCGCCGAGTGGGTGGACACCCTGCACCGCTGGTTCGACCACTGGCTGCTCGGGGTGGACAACGGCATCGAGGACGAGCCCGCGGCGAGCGTCGAGCGCGCACCCGACGTCTGGGTGGACGAGCCGACCTGGTCCGGCGAGCTGGCCGAGGACGTCGTGCTCCACCCGCGCGAGGACGGGCTCGGCCCGCAGCCCGGCAGCGGCACCGCGTCGTTCACCGACGACCCGTCGCTGGACGAGTACGACTGGGTCGCGGAGCCCGACCAGCCGTCGCCGGCCCGCGTGCTGTTCAGCACCGCACCGGTGGGCCGCGACGTGCGCATCGCCGGGACGGGCTCGGTGACCGTCACCGCCGTGCCGAGCACGCCGACAGCGCACCTGTCCGCGGTGCTCGTCGACTACGGTCCTGCCACCACCCGCGACTACCTGGGGCAGGGCGAGGGCATCCGCACGCTGGAGACCGAGTCGTGCTGGGGCGAGAGCCGTCCCGGCGACGACGCCTGCTACCACGACACCGAGGCGACCACGGCCGACGTGGACTTCGAGGTCGTCGCGCGCGGCTGGGCGGACCTGGCCAACCACGAGTCGCTGGACGAGGAGCGGCCGCTGGAGCCGGGGGTGCCGCGGACGATGACGTTCCGGCTCGCCACCACCGACCACGTGGTGCCCGCCGGGCACCGGCTGGCGCTGGTCATCGGCGGCACGGACAGCGCGTTCATCGTCGCGCCGCGCCAGCCCGGCGAGGTCGGGATCGACCTGAGCGGCACCTCGGTGACGCTGCCGGTCGTCGGCGGCCTGCCGGCGGTGGCGGCGGCCGGGACGAGCCTGCCGACCGTGCGCCCGGACCACGCCCCGGCCCGCCCGCACGTGCAGCTCAACCGCGACGTCCCGGCGGCGCGGTGAGCTGCGTCGAGCCGATCTGTTCCACTGTGGACGGCCTGGGGTCCCGCGTGCCCGGCACCAGGACCCTTCCGGTCCACAGTGGAACGACTTCCGCTCGTGCCACCCGCGGCCGTCACGGCTCCCCTCGTCGACCGAGGTGACGCGATCCGGGTGGGAACCGGACGTCCGGTTCCCACGCGGACCGCGCTCCGGTGCCGGACGGGGGTGAGGGCTCCAGGCGCGGAGGCCTGCGGCGGGTCGGGTGGGGATCCGGGGTGACTACCATCGGCGGGGTGCGCTTCGTGCTTGCTTCCGCCTCGCCCGCTCGCCTGTCCGTGCTGCGCTCGGCCGGGATCGAGCCGCTGGTGCGCGTCTCCGGCGTCGACGAGGACGCGGTGACCGCGTCGCTCGCCGACCCCACCCCCACCGAGCTGGTCACCGCGCTCGCGCAGGCCAAGGCCGACGCGGTGGCCGCCGAGATCGGCGCCGAGGAGCCCGACGCGGTCGTCGTCGGCTGCGACTCGATGCTGCTGACCGCGCAGGGCGAGGTCGTCGGCAAGCCCGGCACCCGGGAGGCGGCCGCCAAGCGGTGGGCGCAGAACGCCGGCAGCAGCGGCGAACTGCTGACCGGGCACGCGATCGCGCGCCTGCGGGACGGCGAGGTCACCGCCCGCGCCGCGGGCCACCTGGGCACCACGGTGCGGTTCGGCGAACCCAGCGAGGAGGAGCTGGAGGCGTACCTCGCCACCGGCGAGCCGCTGCACGTGGCAGGCGGTTTCACCCTCGAGGGCTTCGGCGGCTGGTTCATCGAGGGCGTGGACGGCGACCCGTCGAGCGTGCTCGGGATCAGCCTGCCGCTGACCCGCACGCTGCTCGCCGAGGTCGGCGTCAGCGTCGTGACGCTGTGGAACCGCTCGACCACGGAGTGACACCGAGCTCCTGGCACTCGGGTGAACACGAGCACAATTCGATTACTCCGGGATGAGTTCCGCCCCCGACCTGGTTAAGAAGGTCGCGATGGGCACCCTCCGACGGCTGTACCTGACGTCGCGCCTGCACGTCGACCTGCGACGGCAGGCCAGTTCCGGCTGTCGGTGATCGAGCGCGGCACCGCCGCACGACCTGCGCCTGACGTTCGCGCCCCAGCTCGACCCGATCTGCCCGTACCCCGTTCGCGAGACTCCAGGAGACCCCTGTGTCCACCACTGCTCGGCGATCGCGCCTGCGCCTCAACCCCAAGCTGTTCGCCGTCGCCGTCATCGCGTCGCTGGTGCTCGGCGCCCTGCTCGGCTACATCGCCAAGCAGACCGGCGCCGCGTGGCTGGCCACCACGTTGGAGACCATCGGCTCGATCTTCACCAAGCTGCTCACGTTCACCGTGCTGCCGCTGATCTTCACCGCCATCGTGGTGGGCATCAACAGCCTCCGCGGCCTCGGCGGCGGTCGCGTCGCGGCGCGGCTGGGCGGCAAGACCGCGCTGTGGTTCGCGATCACCTCGCTCATCGCGGTGGCGATCGGGCTCGCCGTCGGCACGCTGGTCCAACCGGGGCGCGGCCTGGTCATCGAACCCGACCCGGACAAGCTGCAGGCCATCGGCGAGAAGACCGAGGGGTCCTGGTGGGACCTCATCACCGGTCTGGTGCCCAGCAACCTGATCAGCGCCTTCGCCGAGGGCGAGACGCTGCAGGTGGTCTTCGTCGCGCTCGTCATCGGCGCCGCCACCTACAGCCTGGGTGAGAAGGCGGCCCCGTTCGTCGAGTTCAGCAAGGCGGCCTTCGAGGTCATCCAGCGCGTGCTCGGCTGGATCATCCGGCTCGCCCCGCTCGGCACCCTCGGCCTCATCGGCAACGCCGTCGCCAGCTACGGCAACGAGTTCTTCGCGCCACTGCTCACGCTCATCGGCTCCACCTACGTGGCCTGCGCGCTGGTGCTGTTCGTGGTCTACCCGCTGCTGCTCGGCCTGGTGGCCAAGGTCAGCCCGGTGCGCTTCTTCGCCAAGGCCTGGAACGTGCTGCAGTTCGCGTTCGTCTCCCGCTCCTCCAGCGCCAGCCTGCCGCTGACCCGGCAGACCGCGCAGGACCTGGGTGTGCCGCCGTCCTACGCGAACTTCGCGGTGCCGCTGGCGACCACGACGAAGATGGACGGCTGCGCCGCGATCTACCCGGCCGTCGGCTCGATCTTCATCGCCAACCTCTTCGGCATCGGCCTCGGTCCGGTGCAGTACCTGACGATCGTCGCGGTCGCGGTGTTCGGCGCCATCGCCACCGCCGGGGTCACCGGCTGGTTCACCATGCTGACGCTGACCACCGCCGCGCTGGGCTTCCCGGCCGAGGTGGTGGCCACCGGCATCGCGGTCGCCTACGCGGTGGACCCGATCATGGACATGGTGCGCACCGCCACCAACGTCGCGGGCCAGATCGTGGTGCCGACCGTGGTCGCCCGCAGCGAGGGCCTGCTCGACGACGAGGTGCTGGCCCGGCCGAGCACCCCGCTGGTCGACAGCGCGGAGGAGCTCGCCCGCACCTGACCCGAGACGTCGAGGGCGCCGTCGACCCCGGTCGGCGGCGCCCTCGTCGCACCGCGGCGAGGTCCCGTCGACGGGCTCGATCGGGGGTCCGCCGACCGTAGGATGGGGGCGTGGAGAAGGGACGGCGGGGCAAGGACCTCCGCATCGGCGACCCCGAACGCGAGCTCGCCATGCGGTTGCTCGGCGAGCACTTCGCCGATGGACGGCTCGACGTCACCGAGTACGACGAGCGCTGCCGGCAGGCCGCCGCCGCCCGGTACCGCTCCGAACTGGAGGCGCTGTTCGACGACCTGCCCGCACCCCGGCCCGAGCGCGCCCAGCCGGAACCCCCGGCGCGGACCTCACCGGTGAGCGCGGTGCCGACGAAGGTCGTGCTCGGGGTGGGCGCCGCGGTGCTGGCGGTCGTCCTGCTGCTCGTGGCCCGGCAGGCAGCCCTGGTCCTGCTGGTCCCCCTCGCGGTGGTCGTTTGGTCCACGTGGCGGCGGTGAGCGGCCCGACACGACCTCCTCGACGACCACGCTTCGTTACGGTGTGAGCATGCACAGCTCACGGATCACCGGGGCTCGGCGCCTGGGCGCGCTGCTCGCCGTCGGCGCTGCCGCCCTCACCGGGTGCGGTCTGTGGCAGTCGCAGCCGACCGCGGACACCGCTCCGCCGCCGCCGATGCCGCTGCCCACGTCGAGCACGCCGGCACCCCCGCCGCCCCGCCCGTTCGAGCTGCCCCTCGACGAGATCGGGCCGTGCACGCTGCTCACCCCGGCCCAGCGCAGCCAGCTCGGCTTCGACCGCGAGCCGATCCCCGACTCCGAAGCCGGGTTCGGCAACGCGGCGACCTGCAGCTACCGCAACACCACCGCCAAGGTCGGCGCCCGGCTGGCGCTGATCACCACCGAGGGCATGGGGGTGTGGACCGACGACACCGCGCAGGTGGAGGCCACCCCGGTGGTGGTCGGCGGCTTCCCCGCGCTGGTCATCAAGACGCCGGGGCTGGACCTGTCCTGCAACGTGGCGGTGGACGTCGCCGAGGGCCAGCACCTCGACGTGCTGTACCGCGACGACGGCGCGCAACCGCCGTCGCCGGTGGACCAGCTGTGCGCCGGGGCCCAGCGGGTCGCCGAGGACGCCGTGGCCACCCTGGCCGCGCCGGAGACCTCGACGTCGGCGCCGCAGACGGAGTCCGCCGAACCGAGCTGACCACGCAGAGCGATCGGGCGTGCGGGACCGGGGAGTGATACTCACCGCGTATGGAGCACTCCACAGTGTGACGATTGGTGACTACAGTGTCCCTCTGGACGTGGAGTCGCTCGAGCGCTCGGGTGCCCCGCGCCCCGGGCAGGTGCCCCGCGACCACCTGGACCGGCGCGCGGCCCCGCACCGACCCGGCGCTCGACCACGAGGGCCCCAGGCCCTCACCTGTGGGAGGGGGAGACGTGCCGCTCACTGCGCCGTGGGGCGACAGCTCGACCGAAGCCCTACCGGGTGTGTCCGGCGGCTCGGTCCAGGTCGAGCCCGCCGCGATCCCGAAGCTGGTCAACGCGCTGCAGGAATCGCTGGACGCGGTCGGCCTGCAGATCGAGCACGCCATCACCGAACTGCGCATCCGGCCGTGGGCCGGTGACCCGGTCAGCGCCGAGGCCGCCGAGGAGTTCAACCGGCGCTCGGTCGGCGGTGGCGAGGACGCGCTGACCGCGCTGTGCGGCTACCGCGACCAGCTGCAGGCCGCGGCCGAGTCGCTGGAGCGCGCCAACCGCGAGTACGAGCGCATCGACCAGGACAGCGCGATGGGCATCGGAGGCTGCTGACCAGCGATGAGCGACCACAGGTGGCAGGGGTACCGGCACCCCGAGCTGTACGCGCAGATCCACGACGGACCGGGACCGGACGGGTCCACCGACAGCGTGCGCCGCTGGAGCGAGCTCACCCGCGCCCTCGGTGACATCGACGCCGGGCTGACCGCGGCGATGACCGCGGCCATGGACGGCTGGCAGGGCGCGGCGGCGGACAGCGCCCGGGAGGGGCTGCGGCCGCTGGGCGGTTGGGCCGCGCTGGCGCAGGAGGCCACGACCGTGATGCGCGAGCGGGCCGAGCAGCAGGCGGAGCTGATCAGCAAGGCGCGGCGCGACATGCCGCCGCCGGTCGAGGTCACCGCCGAGGAGCCGAGCGCCGCGCAGTCGCTGCTGACGCACCTGTTCGGCGGGCAGACCGACTACGAGCTGCAGGAGGCCGCGCAGCACGCGGCCGAGCAGCGGGCGTTCGACGTGATGCGCACCTACGAGGCGGCCACGCAGGCCAACACGACGTCCCTGGCCTCGTTCACGCCACCGCCGCGGGTCGTCGTGGACGCCCCGGTCGGCGGCGGCTCCGGCGCGCCCACCGGTCAGCAGACCGTGACCATCAGCTGGGCCCCGTCGGCCGTGCCGACACCGCGCGGCTCGACGCCCCCGGCGCCGGGGCAGCGCACCGCCGGCGGTGGTGCCTCGCGCGGCGAGGGCCGGTCGGCCGGGAAGGGCGTCCGGCGCTCGAGCGAGCGCGACGAGGCCGTGGACCGCAAGGTCACGGAGAAGGTACGCCGGGGCGGCTTCTTCGACCTGGTGGAGTCGCCGGCGCGACCGGTGATCGGGGGCGAGCCCGGGCAATGACGTCTCCCGCGACCACCCGGCGGATCGCTCTGTCGGCGCTGGAGTACGACGTGCTCGTCGAGCACCTGGAGCTGGAGACGATGCCCCTGGTGCTCAAGGTCCCCTCACCCGGCCGCACCCACACCGAACGCGCTCGCCTGGTCGACTCGGCGTGGCGGTCGCTCGGGGCCCGCGGGCTCGGGCGGCCGACCGACGTCGACCCGGAGCTGGAACGGATGCTGCGGCTGCTGGCCCGCCCCGACCGCGAGGTCGACGGGCGGTTCTGGCTGGGCCGCAGCGTGCGGGTGCTCGCCGCCGCCGACGGCGGGGACGCGGTGCTGGTGGTCAAGGACGGTGACGAGCTGAGCTTCCGCGCGGCGTCGGCGACCGGCCTGCCCCGCGAAGCGGTCTCGGTGCTGCCACCGGCCCAGGCCGGTCCCGGCCGGTCGGTGTCGCTGCTCAGCAGCGACCTGGACGCGGCCGCGGAGGACGCCGGGGACAACGTGGAGCAGCTGACCGGCGCCCTGCAGCGCCGGGGCGTGCGCGCCGACGACGCCGAGGCGCTGACCGGCATGGTCACCGGCGTGTCCGCGCGCGGGCAGTTCGGCGCGGCGGCCCGCGACCGGTTCGGCCGCCGGGTCCGGGCCGGCCGGGTGGTCGGGTTCTTCGACACCGCGCACGGCCGCTACGCCCAGCTGCGCCGGGAGTCCCCGTCCGGCGACGTGTGGAGCACGATCGCCCCCGCCGACACCCGCCGCCTGACCGCGCACGTCGAGGAGCTCCTCACCGAGGTCACCCCCGCCGACTGACCGGCGCCGGCACGCCTGAACGCCCCTCCACACACGCGTGAAGGGCACCCTTCGACCCCGTGGGCGAAAGGTGCCCTCCACCTCGTGACCCCCGCGGCTGGCGCCGCCGCCGGGGTCACGCCGCGCCGGTCCCGTCGGACGAGGTCAGTGGGACCGGGCGCGGGGCCGGCTCAGACCAGCGGTTCGTGCAGGCGGTCGCGGGCCTCCGGGGCCGCGGACCGCTTGGCGTCCGCCGCCTCGTCGTCGGGCTGGGTCTGCGAGTCGCGCTCGGCCTCCACGCGCTGGGTGTAGACCTGGACCTCCCGCTCGACCTGCGCCTCGTCCCAGCCGAGGACGCCGGCCATCAGCCGCGCCACCGGCTCGGCGCAGTCCACGCCGCGGTGCGCGTACTCGATCGAGATGCGGGTGCGGCGGGTGAGCACGTCCTCCAGGTGCAGCGCGCCCTCGTGGCTGCACGCGTACACCGCCTCGGCCTGCAGGTAGTTCGGCGCGGCCGGGATCGGCTTGAGCAGCTCCGGCCGGTCGGCGGCCAGGCCCAGCACGTCGTGGATCTCCGAGCCGTAGCGGTCCAGCAGGTGCCGGATCCGGTACGGGTGCAGGCCGTGCTCGGCGGCGAGCTGGTCGGCCTGGTTGACCAGCGCGTGGTAGCCGTCGGCGCCGAGCAGCGGGACCCGGTCGGTGATCGACGAGGCCATCCGCCCGGTGATGTCCGGCGCGATGGCGTCCACCGCGTCGGCGGCCATCACCCGGTACGTCGTGTACTTGCCGCCGGCGATCGCCACCAGCCCCGGCGCGACCCGGGCCACCGCGTGCTCGCGGGACAGCTTGGAGGTCTCCTCGCTCTCCCCGGCCAGCAGCGGGCGCAGCCCGGCGTAGACGCCCTCGATGTCCTCGTGCCTGAGCGGGGTGGCCAGCACCGTGTTGACGTGCTCGAGGATGTAGTCGATGTCGGACTTCGTGGCGGCCGGGTGCGCCAGGTCGAGGTTCCAGTCGGTGTCGGTGGTCCCGACGATCCAGTGGTTGCCCCACGGGATGACGAACAGCACCGACTTCTCGGTGCGCAGGATCAGCCCGGTCTCGGCGACGATGCGGTCGCGCGGCACCACGATGTGCACGCCCTTGCTGGCGCGCACCCGGAACCGGCCGCGGCCACCGGAGAGCTTCTGCAGCTCGTCGGTCCACACCCCGGTCGCGTTGATCACGGCCTGCGCGCGGACCTCGGTCTCCTCGCCGGTCTCCACGTCGCGCACCCGCACCCCGGCGATCCGGTCGGCCTCCCGCAGGAAGCCGGTGACCTGCGCGGACGTCATCACCACCGCGCCGTAGCGGGCCGCGGTGCGGGCGACGGTCATGGTGTGCCGGGCGTCGTCGGCCTGGGCGTCGTAGTAGCGGATGCCGCCGATCAGCGCGTTGCGCTTGAGCGCGGGCACCATGCGCAGCGCACCGGCGCGGGACAGGTGCTTCTGGCCCGGCACCGAGCGCGCCCCGCCCATGGTGTCGTAGAGGAACAGCCCGGCCGCGGTGTACGGGCGCTCGACGATGCGGCGGGTCAGCGGGTACAGGAACGGCACCGGCTTGACCAGGTGCGGCGCGATGCGGGTGAGCATCAGCTCGCGCTCCCGCAGGGCCTCGCGGACCAGCGAGAACTCCAGCTGCTCCAGGTAGCGCAGACCACCGTGGAACAGCTTGCTGGACCGGCTCGACGTGCCGGCCGCGAGGTCGCGGGCCTCGACCAGCGCCACCTTCAGCCCGCGGGTCGCCGCGTCCAGCGCCGCACCGGCACCGGTCACACCGCCGCCGATCACCACGACGTCGAAATCACCGGCGCCCAGCCGACGCCAGTTCTCGGCGCGCTCGACCGGTCCCAACGTGCCCTTCAGCCGGTTCTCCGTCTTGTCTTCGGACACCGCGTCCTCCTCGCTCGAATCGCGTCCCACCAGGTCTTCGGGAGCGGCAGCGGCCGCCGCTCGCGGGGTGGGACTCAGGTCTTCCCGCTGCACGCGCTGGTCTCCGCGCGAGGACACCTCCGCCGAGGCGAACGCGGGTCACCGTCCGGGTCACCGCGCACCCCGTGCCCTCCACCGGCCGGGCCTCGACGATTGGCCATCATGCCCGACCGGCACGGTGCGTGCTCGATGCGGCACCGCGCGTCTTCCCCGCCTGTTCGACCAGGGCGCCGCGGTCGCGCAGCACCTCGATGTCGGAGCTCGGGGTCTTGGAGTCCACGATCACGATGTCGAAGTCCTCCACCGGCGCCACCGCGTGCAACGCCCGCCGGCGGAACTTGGTGTGGTCGACGTAGAGCACGCGGCGCTGCGCCGAGGCGAGCATCGCCTTCTTGATCTGCACCATCTCCTGCTGCGGGTAGCAGCAGATGCCGTCGGTGACCGCGGAGACCGACATGATCGCCAGGTCGACCCGCAGGTTGCGCAGCGAGTCCAGCGCCATGCCACCGACGAAGGCGTCCGCCCACGGCAGGTAGTCGCCGCCCACGCAGATCAGGCTGATCCCCGGCGCGTTCCGCAGCTCGTCGAACACGCCGCGGTGGTTGGTGACCACGGTCAGCGGCGCCCGCTCCGGCAGCAGCCGGGCCAGGTAGACGCCGGTCGTGGAGTCGTCCAGCACCAGGGCCTGCCCGGGTTCCACCAGCTCGGCGGCGGCGCGGGCGAGCTCTTCCTTCTCCTCCTTGTTCTGCGGCAGGCGGTACTCGGACGCCGCTTCGTACAGCAGCGACGACGCCGCCGAGACGTTGCCCCGGTTGCGGTGCACCAGTCCCTGCGACTCCAGGTCGGCGAGGTCGCGGTAGACGGTCATCGCGCTGGCGCCGATGGTCGCCACGAGGTCGTCGATGCGCAGGGTGCCCTCGGCCATCACCAGCTCGGTGATCCTGCGCCGCCGGTCCTGCTGCTTCTCGGACGGACGTCGAGCTGCCACCGCCGACCTCCCCTCGCTCCCACACCTAACTCGATGAAAACACCATCGAAGACATCTTGCCCTGTTGTTTTTCTCAAGTCTAATGTTACCGCACGGTATGGAGCGGCTCGGGTCGCACTGCCGCACGGGGCGGCCCGGGCCGTCCCCGCGTGGTCGGACGGCGGATTGGGCAGGACGGAGCAATCCCGGGCGCGCGACTGGCCGCATGCATGGACACGTGTTCGCACGCGGCAGTACCGTCCCGACTCACTCCATGTCGGACAGTCATCACATCCCGCCTGTGCCAACGGCGGCATGAAGAGGGGAACGACAAGAATGACGACCAGTCTCGGGGAGATCTTCCTCTGGGAGTTGATGGGGACGGCAGTGCTCACGCTGATGGGCTGCGGCGTCGTCGCCAACAACGTGCTCCGCAAGAGCGGTGGGCACGGGGGCGGCTACCTGATGATCAACTTCGGTTGGGGCTTCGCCGTCTTCGCGGGCGCCAGCATCGCGGAACCCACCGGCGCGCACATCAACCCGGCAGTGACCCTGGGGCTGGCGGTCAACGGCCAGACGCCGTGGTCGCAGGTGCCGGTCTACATCATCGCGCAGCTCATCGGCGGCACGGTGGGCGCCGTGCTGTGCTGGGCCGCCTACAAGCTGCAGTTCGACACCCACGACGACCCGGGCGGCACGCTCGGGGTCTTCGCCACCGCCCCGACGGTGCGCAACACCCCCTGGAACCTGGTCACCGAGGCCATCGGCACGTTCGTGCTCGTCGCCTGGATCATCCTCAGCCCCGGCGCGGAAGCCGGCCCGGACGGCGTGCCGACGTTCGGCAACGCCGCGCTCGGCTACGCCGCGGTGGCCTTCCTCGTGGTCGGCATCGGCAACTCGCTCGGTGGGCCGACCGGCTACGCCATCAACCCGGCTCGTGACCTGGGCCCGCGCATCGCCTACGCCCTGCTGCCGATCCACGGCAAGGGTTCGGCTGACTGGGGATACTCGTGGGTGCCGATCGCCGGCCCGATCCTCGGTGGGGTGCTGGCGGGTGCGCTGGCTCTCGCACTGCCCGTCGCCGGCTGACCAGACTTCGTCCACAGAGGAAGGTAGAACGAGAGATGGCCTCTTACATCGCCGCCATCGACCAGGGCACGACCTCAACCCGGTGCATGATCTTCGACCACTCCGGACGAGTCGTCGCGGTCGACCAGATGGAGCACCGCCAGATCTTCCCGAAGGCCGGCTGGGTCGAACACGACCCCGCCGAGATCTGGACCAACACCCGGCAGGTGTGCGCGGGCGCCCTCGCCAAGGCCGACCTGGTGTCCTCCGACATCGCCGCCGTCGGCATCACCAACCAGCGGGAGACCGCCGTGGTGTGGGAGAAGGCCACCGGCAAGCCGGTGTACAACGCCATCGTCTGGCAGGACACCCGCACCGACGAGATCGTCAACCAGCTGTCCAGCGGTGACGCCGGGCAGTACCGGTACCAGCGCACCACCGGCCTGCCGCTGGCGACCTACTTCTCCGGGCCCAAGGTGAAGTGGATCCTCGACAACATCGAGGGCACCCGCGAGCGGGCCGAGCGCGGCGAGCTGCTGTTCGGCAACATGGACACCTGGCTGCTGTGGAACTCCACCGGCGGGCCGAACGGCGGACTGCACGTCACCGACCCCACCAACGCCTCCCGCACGCTGCTGATGGACCTCGAGCGGCTGGACTGGGACGCCGACATCTGCGCCGAGCTCGGCATCCCGACGGCGATGCTGCCGGAGATCCGCTCCTCATCCGAGGTGTACGGCAAGTTCCGGGAGCGCGGCGTGTTCGCCGGCATCCCGATCGCGGGCATCCTCGGCGACCAGCAGGCGGCCACCTTCGGCCAGGCCTGCCTGTCGCCCGGGGAGGCCAAGAACACCTACGGCACCGGCAACTTCGTGCTGCTCAACACCGGCACCGAGCGGGTGATCAGCGAGAACGGGCTGCTCACCACCGTCGGGTACAAGATCGGCAGCAACGACACGGTGTACTGCCTGGAGGGGTCGATCGCGGTCACCGGCTCGCTGGTGCAGTGGCTGCGGGACAACCTCGGCCTCATCGCCAGCGCCCCGGAGATCGAGCAGGTCGCCCGCACCGTCGAGGACAACGGCGGCGCCTACTTCGTGCCCGCGTTCTCCGGCCTGTTCGCCCCGCACTGGCGTTCCGACGCGCGCGGCGCGATCGTCGGCCTGACCCGCTACGTCAACCGCGGCCACCTGGCCCGCGCCGTGCTCGAGGCGACGGCGTACCAGACCCGCGAGGTGATCGAGGCGATGAACGCCGACTCCGGGGTGCCGCTGAAGTCGCTCAAGGTCGACGGCGGCATGGTCGGCAACGAGCTGCTCATGCAGTTCCAGGCCGACATCCTCGGCGTGCCGGTGATCCGCCCGGTGGTCGCGGAGACCACGGCCCTGGGCGCGGCCTACGCGGCGGGCCTGGCCGTGGGCTTCTGGGGCAGCGAGGAGGACATCCGGTCCAACTGGGCCAAGGACAAGCAGTGGGACCCGCAGATGCCCGAGGAGCTGCGCGAACGCCAGTACAAGCAGTGGCAGAAGGCGGTGACCAAGACCCTCGACTGGGTCGACTGACCAGCCGACACGACGCGGCCCGGCCCCCGGCGGGGGCCGGGCCGCAGGCGTTCCGGGAGCGGGTCCCGGCGGTGGCCCACCCACCGCGAGAGGAAACCCCGGCAGTGGCCCACCCACCGCGAGAGGAAACCCCGGCGGTAGCCCACCCACCGCGAGAGGAAACCCCGGCGGTAGCCCACCCACCGCGAGAGGAAACCCCGGCAGTGGCCCACCCACCGCGAGAGGAAACCCCGGCAGTGGCCCACCCACCGCGAGAGGAAACCCCGGCAGTGGCCCACCCACCGCGAGAGGAAACCCCGGCAGTGGCCCACCCACCGCGAGAGGAAACCCCGGCAGTGGCCCACCCACCGCGAGAGGAAACCCCGGCAGTGGCCCACCCACCGCGAGAGGAAACCCCGGCAGTGGCCCACCCACCGCGAGAGGAAACCCCGGCAGTGGCCCACCCACCGCGAGAGGAAACCCCGGCAGTGGCCCACCCACCGCGAGAGGAAACCCCGGCAGTGGCCCACCCACCGCGAGAGGAAACCCCGGCAGTGGCCCACCCACCGCGAGAGGAAACCCCGGCAGTGGCCCACCCCGCCGGGAGAGGGCGCGCCCACCAGCTGGTGCAGGACGCGAGCGAGTCGAACCGCCGGTCGAACCACGACGTCCGCCGCCGACCCACTGCACGCGGAGCAGTCCCTCCGGGGGACCGCGGGGCGACACGTCGGCACCACGGTCGTCCACGCTCCCCCGCCCGGCACGGACGAGGTCGCCTCGTGAGTGCTCGAACCGGCTGGAACCGGCTTCCGCACTCACGACCGAACGCGTCCACCAGGAGCCCTGCGCCCGTCCGCGCCGCGCTGCACGGGCGAGCGGAGCACGCGGACGGTGACGAACGCCGTCGGTCCGGCCGGCGGGGAGTGGGTGCCGGGCACCTCGACCGACTGAGCCGGCGGGAGGTGCACTTGACCTCCTCAGCAGCTCGCGAGATCACAACCACCCACCTCACGCGGCAGGGAGCGCTTCGCGCGAGGCGACCGGTGACCACCACTCATCCGCCGAGCGCTCACGAGGTCCGAGACACGAACCGCTCTCGAGGCCCGTGCGCCGGCACCCGACTCACCGGCGCGCGGTGCGCGCGGTGTCCAGCACGGGCCGACCCGCACTCCATCGAGCGCACATCGACGACCAGCGGACCGTGCTCCCGGAACCCGTTGTCGCGCAACGCCTCTCGCTGGCGCGCACAGCCTCGTCCGATCCCTCCAGGACCCCCGGTCGAAGCTGTCGGTGACGTCGACGGGGAGTCGGCACCTCGCGCGGCCACCCGAACTCCCCCGCCTCGCGTGGCCGCACCGAGGTGCCTCGTGAGTGCTCGAACCGGTTGGAGGCGGCTCACGCACTCACGACCGGTGCGCCGTGGCGATCGGTGCCCGCCGACCGCCACCGCGCACAGCGTCTTCCCAGAGCGGTCACTCCGCCGATGGGCGTCGCCCCCGCTGGTGGGTCCGGTCGTGAGTGCGTGAACCGGTTGGAGCCGGTTCCAGCACTCACGACGGGTGCGACGCCGGTGGTCGGGCAGCGGGGAGCTGCGGCGAGGCGACGGGGCGCGAGCCGGCTGGCTGGGAGCTCCGGCCGACGGTGAGGTGTCACGGGATCGGCACGTCGGACCGTGGCGGCCCGGCCGCGTTCGTCCCTCCACAGGTGACTCCAGTGCTCCCGCTGTGCCGCGGTCAATACGGCGCCGAACCGCAGGAGCCCACCTCGGAGCGGACCCGGGCGCGGGCTCCTCGGCGTGGAGACCTGCACCGATGCACTCCGGTCGCATCAACCCCGAACGCGTCGGGCTGGGAGCGGCACGTCCGACGGGAGCAGCCGGGTCGCGGGCACCTCAGCGTGGAGATCGCACGTGCTCCGATCGTCTCCTGCTCAGGTGCCGCTCCAGTGGACCACCGTCCGACTGCGCCGAGGAGAGAGCGCCCTCGGACGGTGAGGCGTCACGGGAGTGGCACGTCGGACGGGAGCAGACCGGTCGCGACCAGTTCTTCCCAGACCGCCGCGGGCACCGGTCGCTCGACGAGGTCGGCGTTGCGCCGGACCTCCTCGGCGGACCGGGCCCCCACGACGACGCTGGCCACGGCCGGGTGTGCCGCGGCGAAGGCCATCGCCACCTGCGGCACGCGCGCCCCGTGCCGGTGCACCACCTCGGCGATCCGGGCGACCCGCGCCCGCAGCTCCGGCGCCGCGGGCGCGTAGTCGAACATCGCCTCCGGGCCGAGCTCGTCGGTGGCTAGGACACCGCCGTTGAACACCCCGGCGGCCAGCACCGACACGGTCCGGCGCACGCACGTCGGCAGCATGGTGGCCGCCGCGGACTGGTCGAGCAGCGTGTAGCGCCCGGCGAGCATCACCGCGTCCACATCGGTCTCGGCGGCGAAGCGCTCCAGCACCTGCCACTGGTTCATGCCGACACCGATCGCGCCGACCACGCCTTGCGCGCGCAGCTCGTGCAGGGCCGGGTACGCCTCGCCGAGCGCCTGCGACCAGTGCTCATCCGGGTCGTGGATCAACACCAGGTCCACGCGGTCGAGGCCGAGCCGACGCAGGCTCGCCTCCAGCGACCGGTGCACCCCGTCGGCGCTGAAGTCCCACACCCGCTGGTGGTCCGCCGGCACGGCGAACCCCGCTGCGTCAGGCGCGCCCGCGGTTCCCGGGCTCGGCACCAGCAGCCTGCCGACCTTCGTCGAGACCACGAACTCGTCCCGCGGCCGACCGGCGAGGGCCGCGCCGAGGCGGCGCTCGGCCAGTCCGAGCCCGTAGTGCGGTGCGGTGTCGAAGTACCGGATCCCCGCGTCCCATGCCGCGTCCACCGCGCCGAGCGCGGTCTCCTCGTCGACCTCCCGGTAGAGGTTCCCGATCACCGCACCCCCGAACCCGAGCGGGGAGACCACGACGTCCGAGCCACCGAGCTTCACACCGACTCCCACCGCACACCGATCGCGCGGCCGGCTGCGACCGCCCGCAGCCCCGGTGTCCGCACCGGACCGGCGGTGTGACCGCACCGCGCTCCCCGGCGCCCCACGGTGTCCCGCACCGCCGCGGGACCACCACCAGCGCGGCCGTCTCCGCGCCACGCCACGGCCGGACCCGCCGCGTGCGCCTGCTCCCGCCGAGCGGGGAGTCGGACGCCGCCGGTCCGCAGACCGGTGATCAGCGCAATCATCGCGCCACCTCGCTTCCGCGCGCCGCTCCACAGGTATCACGGCCGGTGCGCGGGAGGCCACGGTCAGCCGCCGCGCACCAGGAGCGAGCTCGGTCGGCTCAGGTGGTGGCGAGGACGTCGCTGCGGGCGTCGGCCGTGATGGGCGCACCGGTGCCGCGGCACGTCGATCGACGTGCCACGTCGCCCTGACCTCGCCGTTCGTCAGGCCACCCGGCACCGCCACCTCGAAGCCGCGCCGGGCCACCCGCCGGGCGGGACCGGCGGGTGGCGCCCGGTCCTGCTACAGCATGGCTTCGACGATCTCGACCGCCCGGCGCACGCCACCGGCTTGCTGGATCTCCCGCTGCATGTCCACCACCCGGGCCCGGATCTCCTCGTCGGCGGAGACCTCCTCCAGCGCGGCGCGCAGCTGCTCCGGTGTGGCGGTCTGGGAGTCCAGCCGCACGCCCAGACCGAGCTCCTCGATGCGGGCCGCGTTCATGAACTGGTCGGCGGCCTGCGGCACCGCGATCAGCGGGACGCCGTGGTGCAGGCCCTCCATCGTGCCGCCCATGCCGGCGTGCGTGATGAACGCGCTCGCCTGGGACAGCACCCGCAGCTGCGGGATCCACTGGTGCACCTCGAAGTTCGCCGGGACCTCGCCCAGCTCGGCCGGGTCGACCGACCGCCCGACGGACATCACCACGTGCCAGTCGAGGTCGGCGAACGCCCGCAGGCACCTCTGGAAGAAGTCCAGGCGGTCGTTGTACGCCGAGCCCAACGAGATCACCAGCACCGGTCGGTCGTCCGGCGCCTGCCAGTCCCCTTGGGACGCCCGCTCGGTGAGCATCGGGCCGACGAACGTGTAGACGTCCGAGGCCGTGTCCCCGAAGTACTGGAAGCTCCGCGGGATGGTCACGATGCAGCGACGCGGGTGCACGAGGACCTCGTGGGTCAGGGCCAGGCCCTGCTCGGCGAAGTACTCGTCGTAGGCCCGCTCCACCGCCCGCTTCTCCGGGGTCGGCGTCATGTCCAGGACGGATTCCAGGTCCTCGGTGTAGACGTGGGTCGGGCACAGCTGCAGCGCCGGCACTCCCCACTTCTCGGCGAGGACGAGGAAGTCGGGGAGGTCGTAGATGACGAGATCGGGCAGGTCCGCCGCGAACGCCGCCTCGAGCTGCGGCACGACGAACTTGGTCTCCTCGAGGAACATCAACCGCGCCTCGACCTCGTCGTTCGGCCACTCCTGCCGGGCCGCGGTCGGTGACCCCGGCAGCAGCGAGGTGTAGCGGACCGGGGTCGCCCCGGCCTCGACCACCGGGGCGACGAGCGCGTCGGTGACCGCGTAGCTGACGCGGTGCCCCCGGCTCACCAGCTCGGTGATCAAGCCGAGGGTCGGGTTGACGTGCCCGTGCGCCGGGATGGTGAAGAAGCCGATGTGCGCGGGCCGGGTGCGGTGCGCGTTCTGCGCAGCGTTGGTCATGTGCTCTGTGCTCCTGATCAGCGAAGCCCTCGCCGCGGCGAGGAACTGGTCAACGGTGTCGGCTTCGCCCGAGCGACCGGGTCCGCTCCAACCCCGGGCACGACGGCAGGAGACCAGCTCGCAGCGTGCGGAGGGGATGCGGGACCAGTGCGCGGCGTGCGGTGCACCACCGCGCCGGACCGGTGCGGGCGCGTCACGCCACGCGGCCGGGGCGGGACGACGTCACCGCAGGGCCGCGGACGAGAGCGCGATCAGAGGTAGAGCTGCTTCTGCACCACGCGGCCAGGCTAACGCACCGGACGACGGCGCGTCGCGCCCATTTCCGCCTGGTCGGCCTCGGCTCTGCCCACAGCGGATCCGGCAGCGCGTGGGCCGGTCCGCGCCTACCGTGCGGGTGTGGACGTCGACCTCGTCGTACCGGGCCTGTACCTCCTGCGCCCCGAGTTCGGCCAGGCCTGCCTGTGGTTGGACGGGCGCTCCGCGACCCTGGTCGACACCGGCATCGCCGGCTCCGGTCCTGCCATCACCGCACTGCTGGTCGAGCTCGGCGCCGAGCTGGAGCGGATCGTCCTCACCCACGGGCACGAGGACCACGTGGGAGCCGCCGCCGAGCTCCGCGCGGCCACCGGCGCACCGGTGCTGGCGCACGCCGGGGACGTGGCGGTCATCCAGGGTGAACGGCCCCGCCCGGAACCGGTGCTGCAGGACTGGGAACGCCCGCTGTTCGACAGGGTCGTCCCGCAGGTGCCGCCGCACCCGCCGTGCCCGGTCGACCAGGAGATCGCCGAGGGCGACGTGCTCGACTTCGGCGGCGGTGCCCGCGTGCTCTCCACCCCCGGCCACACCGACGGGAGCACCGCTGTTCACGTGTCACGGAGCAGGACCCTGTTCGCCGGGGACACCATCGCCCACGTCGGCGAGGTCGTGCTGGGCACCTTCAACCGGGACCGGGCGAGGACGGTCGAGTCGTTCCGCCGCCTGGCCGCACTGGACACCGACGTCGTCTGCTTCGGTCACGGCGAACCGATCACGCACGACGGCGGTGCCGGACTCCGCGCAGCAGCCGCGACGCTCACCGACTGACCGCGCCCCACCGAGACGTGAGCAGCGGTGACGCCCGCTCCCCGGTCTCGCGAGGCGCCGCGGCCGGCAGCGGAACGGCCTGTGCCGGTCGGCGAGGCCGTCCGGCGGCCGGTACCCGGACGAGATCACGCGACGGCTGGTTCAGTCCGCACCGGTGCGGCCCGGGGGCCGTGGTAGCCGGACTCCGGACCAGGAACCGACTCCGCACTGCCCGTCGGCGTCGTTCCCGGTGGCGACGACAGTGCCGTCGGAGCGCAGGCCGAGGGTGTGCGTGGAACCGGCCGCCACGGCGACGATGTCGCGCCACCCGGCGACCTCGCACTGTCCGCAGCTGTTGTCTCCCACCGCGAGGACCTGCCCGGACACCGTGACGCCGACGGTGTGGTAGCTGCCCGCACTGATCGCCACCACGTCGCGCCACTCACCGACCTCGCACGCCCCGGTCGACCGGTCGCCCGTCGCCACCGCCCGTCCGTCGGCCCGGAGGCCGACGGTGTGCAGGTACCCGGCCGCCACGGCGACCAGGTCACGCCACCCTGCCACGGCACACTGGCCTCGTCGGTCGTTCCCCACGGCCAGGGCGGAACCGTCGGCCCGGAGGCCGACCGAGTGCCAGTCACCGCACGCGAGGCCGACGACCTCGCGCCAGGACCGCACGTCGCACTGCCCTTCGGCCCCCCGGCCCACGGCGAGCACCCGACCGTCGGCGAGCAGCCCGAGCGTGCGGCGCCATCCCGCGGCCACCGCTGTGATGCCTCGCCACCCGGTCACATCGCACTGTCCATCGCCGTTCCACCCCGTTGCCAGCACCGTGCCGTCCGACCGGAGCCCCACCGTGTGCGACCTGCCCGTGTTCCGCGCGGTGTGGACGTTGCCGGCCGCCACCGCGACGACGTCGTCCCACTGCTCGACACGGCACTCACCGGCTGCGGTGGCGCCCACGGCGACAACGGTCCCGTCCCGGCGGAGTGCTACCGAATGCCGCCTCCCGGCCGCCAGGGTCGCCGAGCCGACGACCATCCCGCCTCCTCGAGCTCGGCACGTGCCCTCGGACATGAGAGGCCACCCTACGTCGGACTGCGCTCAGCCGCGGAGTCCTCGGTCCTCAGCGGGCCACGACACGACCGTGGAGGCCGCGTTCTCCCACGACGGAGAGGACGACGCCGCTGCACGGGCCGATCACGCCATCCACCACCCAGCGCCCCCGGACCAGCGCAGTCCATTGTGGAGCCGACAGCGCGTGCTGGAAGGCGAACCGAACCTGCCGCACCGAGCCCCTCGCACGGAGGAGAGGCTGGAACACCCCGCCGGCACCGACCGAGCATCGGTGAGACTCCCGCGCCGCGGCACCGTGGTCACCGGGTGCGCGGTCGTCGCCTCACGCGGCCAGTTCCATGAGTTCGTCGAGCGCGTCCTGCACCATCTTCCGGGTGTGCCGGTGCTCCCGGGCGTCCAACGTGTCCAGAAGAGCACGCAGGTCGCGCTCGGTGGCTGGTCGCGGACGGCCGAGCTTGTCGCGGCTCTTGAGCAACCCCAGTTCGGCCAGCGCCGCACCGCGCGGTTCGTTCATGGCACGGAACATCGTCACCGCCTCCTGGTACGTGCGAGCGGCCTCGCCGTACCAGCAGGCGCGGAACAGCACGTTGCCGCGCATCTTCCGGTTGTAGGCCAGTGCGCTGGACAGGTCCATCCGCCGGCAGATCTGCTCGCCCCGCGACAACAGGCGCAACGCCTCGTCGTGCTCGCCGCGCAGCGACAGCACGTCCGCCAAGCCGCGCAGCGCCCACGCCAGACCCCGCTCGTCACCCCCGTTCTCGGCGATCTGGGCGGCCTCGGCGAAGCGCTCCCACGCCGCGTCCAGGTCACCGGCGTTCCGGTCGAGCTGGGCCAGGCCTTCGAGCGCCCACACCGTGTGCCGGGTCTCCCCGCGCCGGCGCGCTTCGGCGAGCAGCTTCTCGTGGAGGTCGCGGGCTTCGGCGTAGTCGCCGCGGATCCGCAGCGTCTCGGCGATGCCGGCGACCGAGTACCCCAACGCCACCACGTCCCGGGCCTGGGTCGCCACGTCCTTCGCGAGCCCGAGCCAGCGCAGCGCGGCGGTCATCTGCCCGCGCTGCCGCGCCAGGGTCCCCCCGTTCCACAACGCCCACGCCATCGCACCCAGGTCCTCCGCCTCCCGGGCCGCCCGGTAGCTGGCGCGCCACGCGGCGTCAGCCTCGGCGATCCGGCCCAACCGCCGGCAGGCCTCGGCCACCACCAGCCTGGCCTGGGCGAGCGCGAGAGCGTCCTGCTCCGCCTCCGCGCGGGCCTCTTCCTCCTGCGCCTTGGCGAGCACGGTCTCGTACTCGGTGTTCACCGACAGGTTCCGGAGCCGTCCCTGGAACTCCGGCGCGAACGCCTTGCCGTACATCTCGGCCACCTTCGTGTCTCCACCCGCATTGGCAACAGCACGCCGGACGCTCGCTCTGCGCCTGGACGCACCGTCATCGCTGAGGGGCCGGTTCACCCCGTCGATCCCCTGGAACGGGGGAACCGGCCTGCTGCAACCCCCGACGACAACCACGTTATGGCGCGGCGAGTGATCGTGGATCAGCCGATGTGTCAGGTGGAGTCAACCGATCGGCCGGGACTGGCACCGCCGGTCTCGTACTTTCGGCCGAGATCGTGCGGCTCAGGAACGGCCCGGGCGTTCGTGCTCCGGGAGCTGGCACGCCGGGGTCCCGCCGGGCAGCCGGGAGCGGTTCGCGGCGACGGCCCGGTAGACCCAGTCGGCCAGCGTCCGCAGCACCGGCGCGGACATCAGCAGACCGGCCGCCGGCCACGGCCCGCGGCAGCTCTTGAGCAGCTCGGCCACCGCGGCGGCACCGCCGAAGACCCGCCCGGACGGGGCCACCCACAGCACCTCGTGCTGCGCCCGGTCCCGCGTCGTCCGGTAGGCGGCGAGGTCGGCCTCCTGCCACGGCAGCACGCGCATCCGCACCGGCAAGCGCTCGGCCCAGCGCACGCTGCGCGTGCAGAAGCCGCAGTCACCGTCGTAGATCAGCACGGGGAGTTCGGTCATGGCCACCCTCCTGCCACCCGGGTACCCGCGGACCGGCTCCGGAAGACGGCCGGTCAGTCCAGGTCGTCGTGCCGCATCAGCAGCCGGCCCGCCTCGGTGACCGAGCCCGACAGCGACGGGTACACCGAGAACGTGTTGGCCAGGTTGTCCACGGTCACCTGGTTCTGCACCGCGAGCGCGATCGGCAGGATCAGCTCGCTGGCGTTCGGCGCCACCACGACGCCGCCCACCACCACGCCGGTCTGCGGCCGGCAGAAGACCTTGAGGAAACCGCGGCGCAGGCCCTCCATCTTGGCGCGCGGGTTGGTGGCCAGCGGCATCATCACCGTCCGCGCCGGCACCTCACCGCTGTCGATGGCCTGCTGGCTGATGCCGACGGTGGCGATCTCCGGGTGGGTGAAGACGTTCGCGGCGACCGTCTTGAGCTTGATCGGGGTGACGCCCTCGCCGAGGGCGTGCCACATGGCGATCCGGCCCTGCATGCCCGCCACCGAGGCCAGCAGCAGCACACCGGTGCAGTCACCGGCCGCGTAGACGCCGGGCACGGAGGTCCGCGACACCCGGTCGACCGGGATGTAGCCGTTCCGGTCGGTCTCGATGCCGATCCGCTCCAGCCCGATGTCGCTGGTGTTGGGCACCGAGCCCACGGTCATCAGCGCGTGGCTGGCCTCCACCTGCCGCCCGTCGGCCAGGTGGATCAGCACGCCGGAGTCGGTGCGCTCCACCTTCTCGGCGCGGGCGTGCTTGACGACCTCGGTGCCGCGCTCGGCGAACACCTCCTCCAGCACGGCCGCCGCGTCCGCGTCCTCGTGCGGCAGCACGCGGTCGCGGCTGGAGATCATGGTGACCTTGACGCCCATCTCGGTGTAGGCGGAGGCGAACTCCACACCGGTGACGCCGGAACCGATCACCGCGAGGTGCTCGGGCAGCTCGGGCAGGTCGTAGAGCTGCCGCCAGTTGAGGATGCGCTCGCCGTCCGGCTCGGCGCCCTTGAGGACGCGCGGGGTGGCGCCGGTGGCGATGAGCACGACGTCGGCGGTCAGCTCCTCGTACCCGCCGTCGGCGAGGTCGACGCCGACCTGGTGCACCGCCATGCCCTTGGCGGGGTTGGTGAAGCGCGCGCGACCGGGCAGGATCTTGACGCCTTCGCGGCGGACCCGGGAGCGGATGTCGGCGGACTGCGCCAGCGCCAGGCCCTTGACCCGGCCGTGCACGACCGCCACGTCGACGTCGGAGTCCTCGGCCTTGACGCGGATGCCGAGCTCACGGGCGTCGCGGTACGCCGAGCGCGCACCCGCGGAAGCGATGAAGGTCTTCGACGGCACGCAGTCGTAGAGCACGCAAGCCCCACCGAGGCCTTCCGGCTCGACCAGCGTGACGTCCGCCCCGTTCGACGCGGCGACCAGCGCTGCCTCGTAGCCAGCCGGGCCGCCTCCCATGATCACGATGCGGGTCACTTCGTGTTCCTCCCGATGCCTGCCGTGTGGGCGCCAGACCCACCGTACGCTGCGCGTAGTCCGGTCAATCCGGGTGGTGTCGCCCGAAATGACCACCGTGGCCCACCCCACAGGACGGACACGACCGAGCGTCACGGCGGCTGCTCTCCGCGATCAGCGGAAGACCAGCGCACACCCCCCGGCTGTCCAGGTCGATCGCGAGTACCCACATTCGTGACGCGGTCCGGTCCGCCGAACGGGCAGTCGATCGCTACCCTGTGGGGCGTGCCTCTGTACGCCGCGTACGGGTCCAACATGGATCCAGCCCAGATGTTGAAGCGAGCCCCGCATTCGCCGATGGCCGGAACGGGCTGGCTGATGGACTGGCGGTTGACCTTCGGCGGCGAGGACTACGGCTGGGAAGGCGCTCTCGCCACCATCGTCGAACACCCCGGTGAGCAGGTCTTCGTGGTGCTCTACGACGTGAGCCCGGAGGACGAGAAGCAGCTCGACAACTGGGAGGGCGCCGAGCTGGGCATGCACAAGAAGCTCCGGCTTCGGGTGCAGACGCTGGACGGGCCGGTGCTCGCCTGGTTGTACGTGCTCGACGCCTACGAGGGCGGCCTGCCGTCCGCCCGCTACCTCGGTGTGATGGCGGACGCCGCGGAAGCCGCCGGAGCCCCTGCGGACTACGTCGAGAAGCTGCGGAAACGTCCCTGCCACAACGTCGGGCCCGGCTCCCCGCGTGACATCTGACCCGAACATCACGCCTCGCGTGTGACAATCACGGGGGATTGCACACGTCATCGTCCGCGCCCGGGCAGCCGGGGCGGTGGGTTTCGAGGTGAGGGGTTCGGCGTGGCCGAGGCAGGCGGCACACCGGTCAGCCAGCAGGAGCGGCGCGAGCAGATCCGGTCGGAGGTGCTGGCCAGCGGGTTCGTGCGCATCGAGGAGCTCGCCACCAAGCACGGCGTCAGCGGCATGACGATCCACCGCGACCTGGACGTGCTGGAGGAGCAGGGCTGGCTGCGCAAGGTCCGGGGCGGGGCGACCTCGACCCCGACGGCGCTGCTGGAGACCTCGGTGCGGGCCCGGATCGCCGACGCCGCCGAGGAGAAGGCGCGGATCGCCGAGCACGCCGCGCGCCTGGTCTCCCCCGGCCAGGTCGTCGCCCTGGACGACAGCACCAGCGCGCTGGCGGTGGCCGAGCGGTTGCCGGCACTGGCCCCGCTGACCGTCGTGACGAACTTCCTGTCCGTGATCAACCTGCTCAGCGGGGAACCCGGGCTGCACCTGATCGGCCTCGGCGGCGACTACCAGCCGTCCTACGACGCGTTCCTCGGCCTGCACACCGCGACCATGGCCCGCACGCTGCGCTCGGACGTGCTGTTCATGTCCACCACCGCCGTCGTCGGCGGGCACTGCTTGCACCGCTCGCAGGAGACGATCCAGGTCAAGCGGGCCCTGATGGACACGACGGGCAAGCGGGTGCTGCTGCTGGACCACTCCAAGTTCGACCGGCGCGCGGTGCACGAACTGGCCCCGCTGACCGAGTTCGACCTGGTCGTGGTGGACGCCGGCACCCCGGCCGCGCGGCTGGAGGAGCTGCGGTCGGCAGGGGTGGCGCTGGAGGTCGCCGAGCGCTGAGCCCGCGCGGGTCAGGCTGCCGCGAGCCACCCCCGCGTGCGCAGTTCACCGAGGAAGCGCTGGTAGCCGGCGTCCAGCTGGGCCACCTCCGCCCGCTCCGGCTCGACGAGCTGCCCCTCGGGCACCATCGCGGTGGCCGCCGCGCTGAGGTCCGGGTGGACCGACCCGCTCGCCGCCAGCAGCGCGGCGCCGAGGGCCGTGCCCGCGCCGTCCACGCGCACCACCGGGCGGTCCAGGATCGACGCCCTGATCCGGCACCAGGCGAGGCTGCGCGCGCCGCCGCCCGCAGTGCGCACCGGCCCGGTGGCCGGGGCGCCCAGCTCGGCCAGGCGTTCCAGCGCGAGCCGCTCGCAGAAGGCCACGCCCTCGAGGCGGGAGCGGTACTCGTCCACCCGGTCCTGCGGCGTGCCGAGGAGGAACCGGGTGGCCCGCTCGGCCAGGAACGGGAACCGCTCCCCCTCGCCGCGCAGCGGGTAGTGCACCACGCTCGCCGGGCCGCGCTCGGTGGCCGCGCGGTCCAGCTCCGCCAGCTCAGCGGTGTCCACATCGGACAGCGCGGAGCCGCCGACGTTGGCCGCGCCGCCGGGCAGCCACACGCCGGCCGGGTGCAGGTGGCTGTAGACCGCCCCGGTCGGGTCGTGCACGAGCTGCTCGGACACGCCCTTGAGGACCAGCGTCGTGCCCAGCACGGTGACGAACTGGCCGACGTCGACGGCCCCGCACGCCAGCTGGCCCGCGCACCCGTCGGTCATCCCGGCCCGGACCTCGCAGCCCACCGGGAGGCCGGTCTCCGCCGCGGCCGTCGCGTCGACCTCGCCGAGCACCTCCGTGGGACGCACCACCTCGGGGAGCAGCCGGGCCGGCACGCCGAGCGCGTCGAAGACCTCGGTCGCCCACTCCCCGGCCACCGCGTCGTAGCCGCTCTTGAGCGCGTGGCTGGTGTCGGTCGCGACCGGCCGCCCGACCAGCTTGCGGGCGATGAGGTCCGGGGTGTGGCAGACCTGCTCGGTCCCCTCCGGCAGGTGGTGCGCCAGCCAGCCGATCCGGGCCAGGCCCGACCCGGCCGACGGGGTGGTGCCGGTCCGCTCCCAGCGGGGCGCTCCGGCCTGCACCGCGGTGCGGGCTTCGGCCTCGGCGCGCCGGTCGTCGTACATCAGCGCCGGACCGACCGGGGCACCGCGGCCGTCGACCGGCACCACGGTGCCCGATGTCGCCGAGACCGCCAGCGCGACGACCTCGGCGCGGCGCGCACCCAGGGCGGCCGTGCACTCGGCCAGGCAGTCCCGGACCGCGGGCCACCAGGTGCTCGCGTCCTGCTCGGAACGGCCGCCCGAGGAGCGCACCGGCCGTGGCAGCGGCCGGGAGGCCGACGCCACCAGCGCTCCGGCCCGGTCGTGGACCTGCACCCGCACGTTCGCGGTCGCGACGTCGACCCCCGCGACGAGCTCTCCCATCAGCACTCCTCCCCGGGGCGTGTGCCGCTCATCGGGCGGCCTGCAGCTTCTCCAGCGCCTCCGGCAGTTCGGCCATCGACGCCACCGCGACGTCCGGCTCGGCGAGCTGCTCGGGCGTGGGGTTCGGCGGGGCCTCCCCGCGCGTCACCCACACCGCCCGCAGGCCGACCCGGTGGGCACCGCGCACGTCGGTGTCCAGCCGGTTGCCGACGTGCACCGCGTGCGCGGCGTCGACACCGGCTTCGCGCAGCGCGTGCTGGAAGATCCGCGGGTCCGGCTTCTCCGCGCCGACGACCTCCGAGATCGCCCAGACGTCGACGAAGTCGGCCACCCCGTCGCGGCGCAGGGCGTCCACCACCACCGCGCGCTGGTTCGCCACGATCGCGATCGTGTAGCGGCCGGCGAGCCGGCGGAGCGTGGGCAGCACGTCGTCGTGCAGCGCCGACGGCGGGTACTCCCAGTACCGCTCGGCCCGCTCGGAGAGCCGCTGCCGGTCCTGCGCGGTGAGGAACCGCTCGGCGACCGCGGTCCGCAGCGACCCGCCCTGGGCCTGGCGGCGTTCGTCGTAGACCTGCTGGAACTCGGCTTCGTCGACTTCGCGACCGTCCTCGGCGGCGAGTTCGCGCACGGCGCGCAGCAGCGCGTCGCGGTAGGCGCGGTCGTCGTAGACCGGGCCGCCGACGTCGAGCAGCACGAGGTCGATGCGGCCCGAGCCGGGCTCGGTGGTGGCGTGAGGCGGCACGTCGCGTCCTTCCCGTGGTGGTGCGCTCCCGGGAGCGTGGTGTCACATCCCGACCCGAAGATAACACCTATCTTGAAATTTCTAACACTCGATGCTGTGATGTCGGCGGGTCGCGAACCGGCCGACCCGGTAGGCGCGATCTGGAGGGAACGCCCGTGATCACCATCGGCATCGACGCCGGCACCTCGGTGGTGAAGAGCGTCGCCTACGCAGCGGACGGCACCGAGCTCGCGGTCGCCCGTCGCCCGACCCGGGTCGAGCATCCCCGACCCGGCTGGGCCGAGCAGGACATGCACGAGGTCTGGGACGCCGTCGCCGACACCGTCGCCGAGCTCACCGCCGAGACGGGGTCCGAGGTGGCCGCGCTCGCGCTCACCGCGCAGGGCGACGGGTGCTGGCTCGTCGACGACGACGGTCGGCCCACGGGCCCCGCACTGCTCTGGAACGACGCCCGCGCGTCCGCGATCGCCGCCGACTGGGCCGCCTCGGGCGTCCTCGCCGAGCTGTTCCAGGTCAACGGGTCGGTCGGCTTCGGCGGTCTGCCGCACGCGCAGCTGCGCTGGCTCGCCGAGCACGAGCCCGAGCGGACCGCCCGGTCCGCCACGGTGCTGACCTGCGGCGGCTGGCTGTTCCACTGCCTCACCGGCCGCCTGGCCTGGGACGTCTCCGAGGCCTCCAACCCGTTCCTCGACGCCCGGACCGGGGAGTACTCGCCCACCGTGCTCACCGAGCTCGGGCTGGACTGGGCGCGGCGCCTGCTGCCCGAGGTGGTGGACGGCCAGCAGCGGATCGCCCCGCTCCGCGAGACCGCCGCGGCACGGCTCGGCGTCCCCGCCGGCACCCCCGTGGTGCTCGGGGCCTACGACGTGGTCTCCACGGCCATCGGCGCCGGCGTCACCGAGCCCGGCCAGGCCTGCACCATCCTCGGCACCACGATCTGCACCGAGGTGATCAGCGACAGCCCACGGCTCGAACGGACCCCCGTCGGCATGTCGTTGCGCACCCCGGAGCCGGGCCGCTGGATGCTCGCCAGCGCCACCCTCTCCGGCACCGAGGTCGTGGAGTGGGCGTGCCGGGTGCTCGGGCTGCCGAACCCGGAGGACCTCACCGACCTCGCCGAACAGGCCGAACCCGGCAGCGGGGGCCTGTTGGTGCTGCCCTACCTCTCGCTCGCCGGGGAACGCGCGCCGTTCTACGACCCGTCCGCGCGCGGCAGCCTGCACGGCCTGAGCCTGGAGCACGGACCGGCCGAGATCGCGCGGGCCGTCCTGGAAGGGCTGGCCATGACGATCCGGGACTGCCTGCGGGCCAGCACCGCGCAGCCCACCGAGCTCCGGCTCACCGGCGGCGGGTCGGCGAACCGGCTGTGGCGCCAGGTGATCGCCGACGTGACCGGTCTGCCGGTCGTGCGCACCACCGACGAGCAGGCCGGGGCCCGCGGCGCGGCCGTGACCGCGCAGGCCCTGCTGACCGGCCGCAGCACCACCGAGGTGGCCCGTGAGCTGGTCGGCACGGAGGAGCCGCTGCACCCCGTGGACGCCAACCGGGCCACCTACGACGACGCCTACGCGCGGTTCCTCGCCGCCCGCGAGGCGGCCCAGGCCGCCGGCTGGTACCAGCGCTCGCGCTGAACTCATCGCGCACCACCGGTCCCCACGGCCAGCTCGGCGCTCGGCTTCGCCCAGGCCAGGTCGATGAGCGAGCTCGCCCGCCGGGTGCCGCGGCGGTCCCGGCGGCGGGCGACCCGCTCGGCGACCACGGCGCGGAAGTGCTCCGCGCGCTCGCCGAGCTGCCCGAGGGCCCGCTCCAGGCAGTCCAGGGCCGTCCGCTGGTCGCCGGTGCACAGCAGTTCCGCGATGGCGAGGTCCAGCGCCTGGGTGCGCAGCCCGTCCAGCTCGACGACGTCGCACTCCCGCACCCAGCCCTGGTGCACCGCCAGGCCCGGCTGCGAGCGCAGCTCGCGGTCGTAGGGGACGGTCACGTGCACGACCTCGTCCACCGGGCCGCACCCGTGCAGCGCCACCGCCGTCGGGCCGGACAGCACCGCGTGCGGTCCGGCGCGCAGCAGCGCGGCGGCCGCGCGGGTCAGCGGGTCGTGCGCGCGGGCGGCCGGGACCACCACGCCGTGCCAGGGCCGCGCCCAGTCACCGCGGTCCAGTCCCTCCGCGAGCTCGTCCGCTCCGAGCAGCCGTTCCGCGTCGGAGGAGGTCATCGCGCCGTGCTTGGCCGACGGCGGCCACTCCGCCACCGGGCGCGGGGATCGTCGTGCGGGGCAGGGGAAGTTCGTCCTCATGCCCTTGTAGAGGAGCCGACCCCGCGCTCAGATGCAGCCAGCGGGTGGATGCACCTCGATCGGGTGCTGGTGCTGCAGGGATCGGGTGCTAGTGCTGCAGGCTGAGCAGCGCCGTGTTGACCATGGCGCGGACGCCCACCAGCAGGGCCCGCTCGTCGAGCGCGAACGTCGGCTGGTGCAGGTCCTTGGTCCGGCCCCGGCCGGAGTGCACGCCCAGCCGCGCGAACGAGCCCGGCACGTGCTCCAGGTACCAGCCGAAGTCCTCACCGCCCGAGGACTGCGGGGTGCTGGCGAGGGCCTCGGCGCCGAGCCCGGCCTCGATGCCGGCCCGGAACAGCTCGGTGCTCTCCTCGTCGTTGACCACCGGCGGCACGCCGCGGCGGTGCTGGAGGTCGAAGCCGACCCCGAGCGGCGAGAGCAGGCTGTGCACCAGCTCGTGCACCAGCGGCTCCAGCTTCGCCCAGGTGTCGCGGTCGCCGGTGCGCAGGGTGCCGGTGAGCACCCCGTCCTGCGGGATGGCGTTCGGCGCCTCCCCCGCGTGCACCGCGCCCCAGGTCAGGACCGTTCCGGTGCGCGGGTCGACGCGGCGCGACAGCAGCGTCGGCAGGCCGGTGATCACGGTGCCCAGCGCGTGCACCAGGTCCGCGGTCAGGTGCGGGCGCGAGGTGTGCCCGCCGGGCGAGGACAGCCGGAGCTCCAGCAGGTCGCTGGCCGAGGTGATGGCGCCGACGCGGGTGCCGAGCGTGCCGACCGGCAGCCGGGGGTCGCAGTGCAGCCCGAAGATCCGGTCCACCCCGTCGAGCGCGCCGGAGGCCAGCACGTCCAGGGCGCCGCCGGGCATCACCTCCTCGGCGGGCTGGAAGATCATCCGCACCCGCCCGGGCAGCTCCGGCGCGGAGGCCAGCGCCAGCGCCGCGCCCAGCGCGACCGTGGTGTGCGCGTCGTGGCCGCAGGCGTGCGCGACCCCGTCCACAGTGGAGGAGTACGGCAGGCCGGTGTCCTCGGTCAGCGGCAGCGCGTCGATGTCCGCGCGCAGCGCCACGGTGCGCCCGCCGGGGCGCTCCTCGCCGATGTCGCAGACCAGCCCGGTGCCCACCGGCAGGACCTGCGGCTTCAGGCCAGCTCGGGTGAGGCGTTCGGCCAGGAACGCCGTGGTCTCGTGCTCGGCACGGGAGAGCTCGGGGTAGGCGTGGATGTGCCGCCGCCAGGCCACCACCCGCTGGGCGTTCTCCGCCAACCAGGAGTCCAGCCAGGACGGCCCGCGACCGGCACCCAGGTCCGCCACCACCCCGACACTGGTGTCCACGCTGGACATGGTGCTGCTGATCGGCGTGGACGGCCCGTCAGCACCCGTCGCGAGGAGCGCACCGCGCGCGGCGGAGCGCTCCGCCGCGTGCCGTTCCGCTTCCTCCACCACCGAACCGCCGTTCGACGGCCGGCGCGGTTCCTGGCCACGAGAATCCAAGACGGTCACGCCACTCCTCCAGTGTCTTGCGGGGGTGCCCGGACCCGTCGCGCGGCGCGGGCGGGGCCCGGGAGCACCGCTCACGCCACGTCCTCGGCGCCCTGCTGGGCACCCGCACCCGGGTCTCGGGGCGCAGCGGGACCGCTGCGCGCGCCGTTGCCCGGCGTGCGGAACTCTTCCGACGAACTGCGGGCGCAGCGCTCGCGCACGGACGCCAGCAGGCGATCGCGCTGCGCGCCGTCCGCAGCGGCGGCCACCGCGGTCCAGGCCATCGCCACCGCCCCGTCGAGCACCGCCCGGTCGGCGGTCGGGGCAGCGCAGGCCGCGGCGAACTCCGCCTGGTGGTTGACCGCACCACCGCAGTCGATCGCGATCATCGGATGGATCGCGGGCAGGAACTGCGTCACGGAGCCCATGTCGGTGCTGCCGATGACCCGGTCCTGCTCGGCACCTCGATCGAGCGGTTCTCGCCCGAGCTCGGTGATCGCGCGGCGGTAGGCCTCCGACAACCAGCCGTCGGGGTCCAGCTCCGCGTAGACCGGGGAGACCTGCACGACCTCGTGCGTGCACCCGGTCGCCGTCGCGCCCGCCTCGAAGCAGGCCCGGATGCGGTTCTCCAGGCGCTGGAGGGAGCGCGCCTCGGCAGCGCGCAGGTTGTAGACCGCCGCGGTGTGCGCGGGGACGATGTTGGGCGCCGCGCCACCTGCGGTCACGATACCGTGCACCATCTGCTGCGGCTCGAGGTGCTGGCGCAGCAGGCCGATGGCCACCTGCGCGACGGTCAGCGCGTCGGCGGCGTTGACGCCCAGCTCCGGGGCCGAGGCGGCGTGCGCGGCGCGGCCGGTGTAGCGCACCTCCAGGTCGGTGATGGCCAGCGAGGTCGGTCGGCACACCTCCTCCGGCCCGGGGTGCACCATCATCGCCATCGCCACGTCGTCGAAGACGCCGCGCTCGAGCATCAGCACCTTGCCGCCGCCGGTCTCCTCGGCCGGGGTGCCGATGAGCCGGACCGTGATGCCCAGGTCGTCGGCGACCTCGGCGAGCGCCAGCGCGGCGCCGACCCCGGCCGCGGCGATGACGTTGTGCCCGCAGGCGTGCCCGACCTCGGGCAGCGCGTCGTACTCGGCGCAGACCCCCACCACCAGCTCGCCGCTGCCGGACTCGGCGACCAGCGCGGTGTCCAGGTCGGCCGCCGGGGTGCGGACCGCGAAGCCGTGGCGGGCGAGCAGGTCCGCGACCTTGGCCGCGCTGCGGTGCTCGGCGAAGGCCAGTTCGGGTTCGGCGTGGATGCTGTGGGAGAGCTCGACCAGCTCGCGTTCGTGGCGCTGCACGGCGGCGCGGCAGCGGGCGCGCGCGGTGGCGGACGGGTCGTGAACGCGGTGCGGAGCGGACGAGGTACTCATTTGCCGCCCATCCTGCACCACCGCGATCTCCGGCGCGGCGCCGACGCGGGACGGCGAGCCCACCGGTACGCCCGCTGCGCCGAACGGGTGGTCGTGGTTCAGCGCGACCGAAGCGCCCCGGAGACGGCTCCGGGCGCTCGGGAACTCACGTCAGGAATGGGGAACGGTCAGCCGTCCGCGCACATTCGTTCCATTTTCAACCATTTGGAGCACGCGCGGTCACGCACCGGAGCGCAAGGATCGTCGAGAAGGGTGTGGGCCGGCACCGGTCGGGGGGCTTCCCGGTGCCGGCCCACGTCCGTGGGGGGGCGTTCACCCCGATCTCCGCACGTCAAGGACTGCTGGCGCCTCGCAGGACGGGCGCTCACGCGCGTAGTCAGTTGTGAAAATCCCACAGGTTCGCCGTCAGGTCTAGTCCATGGCGCAAATTGACAGCGAAAGCATTTCGTGAAGAACGGGTCACCGCCAGGTTTACCGCACCGACCTCACGACTTCTTCCACTCCACGAACAGGACGGGCTTCTTGCGGAGCCGGCGCGACAGCAGCACCGCGCCGATCAGCACCAGTCCGGTGACGCCGATCGCCATGCGCTGGTCCGGGCTCATGCCCTCGCCCGGGGCCGGCTCGGCGGGCGGGGCGGGCGGCGCCTCCTGCGCCACCACGAGCGTGCTCGGCGGTGCGGCGGGCTCCTCGGCCGCCAGTGCCGGAGGCGCCAGCACCACGCTGAGCACCATCGCGAGGCCCGCGAGCACGCGGCCGGTCCGCCACATGATGGCTCCACATCCTTCTGCGCCGCGTCGGACTACCGACACTTTCGTGGTCACCCGTACAGGACTATTTGATCATAGTCGCCGCGGTCTGTGACCAGTCGCAGTCGAGATGTGCCGGATCGGATCAGCGGACCCGGCGTTCCCGCTCGATCCGCTCGCCGAGCTCGTCCACCACCAGCACGTCCCGGCGGATGCTGTCCCCGCGGTACGCCGCCCGGCCCACCAGCTGCGCCATCACCGGCGAGGTGAGCATCTGGAACAGCCCCACCAGGACCAGCCCGGTGGCGTAGACGAAGTCCAGCTGCACCGCGGTCCCGACCAGGATGAGGAGCAGCCCCAGCGTCTGCGGCTTGGTGGCGGCCTGCAGGCGGCCCAGCACGTCCGGGAAGCTCAGCAGGCCGATGGCACCGAGCAGGCAGGACAGCGCGCCCACGATGAGGCACACCGCGGAGAAGACGTCCAGCAGGCTCATCGGTACGGCTCCTTCCTCTCGACCAGCCGGGCCGCGCTGATGGTCCCGATGAAGGCCAGCAGCGCGAAGGCGGTCAGCAGCGCGATGTTCGAGCCGTCCTGCAGCCAGCCCATGCTGACGCACGTCGCCGCGATGACGATCGTGACGAACACGTCGAGCGCCACGATCCGGTCCATCGTGCTGCGGCCGAGGATCAACCGCACCAGCACCAGCAACCCGGCCACGCAGAGCAGCCCGAAGGTCACCATGAAGACCCAGGTCATGCTCGTCCCTCCCGTCCGTCGACCAGGGCCAGCTCGGTGTCCGAGCCGACCGCGCGCACCACCCGGCGCTCCAGGGCGAGCACGTCCTCCCGCATGGCCTCGGCGTCCTCGGGGCTCATGCCGAGCACGTAGGTGTACACGATCCGGTTGGACCGGTCGATCTGCAGCACGAACTTGCCCGGCGCCAACGAGATCCCGTTGGCCAGGATCGCGGTGATGTGGTCGGAGTCCGTCCGCAGGGTCACCGCCACGATCCCGGCGGGCGTGCCCGGCCCGCGGGTCACCGCCTGCCAGGACACCCGGACCGTGGAGACCACCAGGTCGTAGGCCAGGTACCCGACCAGCCGCAGCAGACCCAGCGGGCGCACCACGATGCCGGTGCGGATGGCGGGGTTCGGGAACAGCGCCGTCACCAGCACCGCCACGACCAGGCCGAAGAACAGCGTGCCCAGGTCGAAGGTGCCCCACAGCATCACCCAGACCAGGGTCAGCCAGACCACCATCGGCAACCGCCGCAGCAGCCGGCCGCGACGGGCGATCCGCTCGGTCATTCCGCAGCACCCCCCAGCACCGCGCTCCGGTAGGTGTCGCCGTGCATGAGGTCGGCCGCGGCCCGCCCGCTGACCTCGGCCAGCGGCCCGGCCACCACCGCGATCACGACGCTCGCCGCCACCAGCACGCCGCTGGCCATCACCATCGGGCGGTTCGAGGTGCCGGTGCCGACCACCAGCTCGTCGGTCGGGTCGGGGTCCTGCTCGGGCGCCTTGACCTGGCCCCAGAACGCGCGCGTCCACACCCGCGCCATCGCGTACAGGGTGAGCAGGCTGGTCAGCACCAGGCCGCCGGTCACCGCGTAGGCCGTCCACGTCCCGGCGCCGGCACCGGCCTGCAGCAGCGCCAGCTTGGCGACGAAGCCGGAGAACGGCGGCACCCCCGACAGCGCCAGCGCGGGCAGCGCGAACAGCACCGCGATCAGCGGCGCGGCCTTGGCCAGCCCGCCCATCCGGGTCAGCGCCACCGTGCCGGTGTGCCGCGTGATCAACCCGCTGACCAGGAACAGCGCCGCCTGCACGGTGATGTGGTGCACCACGTAGAGGATCACGCCGGTCAGGCCGACCACGTCGTAGACCCCCAGCCCGAACAGCATGTAGCCGATGTGGCTGACCAGCAGGAACGACAGCAGCCGGTTGAGGTCGTTCTGGGCCAGCGCGCCGAGCGCGCCGACGAGCATGGTGACCAGCGCGATGCCCAGCATCAGGTTCCAGCTCTCGGAGTGGCTGAACACCAGCGTCTGGGTGCGGATCATCGCGTAGATGCCGACCTTGGTGAGCAGCCCGGCGAACACCGCGGTGACCGGCGCGGGCGCGGTCGGGTAGCTGTCCGGCAGCCAGAAGTGCAGCGGCACCATCGCCGCCTTCACGCCGAAGACGATCACCACCAGCAGGGACAGCGCGACCTGCAGGCCGTCCGGCAGCTGCTGCACCTTCGCGCCCAGGTCGGCCAGGTTCACCGTGCCGGTCGAGGCGTAGACCAGCGCGATCACCGTGATGAACAGCAGCGAGGACGACAGGCTGACGATCGTGTAGGTCATGCCCGCGCGGATGCGGGTGGAGGTGGTGCGCCGGGTGATCAGCACGTACGACGAGCTGAGCATGATCTCGAAGGCGACGAACAGGTTGAACAGGTCGCCGGTGAGGTAGGCCAGCGAGACGCCCGCGCACAGCATCAGGTACATCGGGTGGAACGTGGTGCTGGAGCGCTCCCGGCCGTAGTCGGTGATGCGCTGGCCGATCGAGTAGATCAGCACCGCGAAGGTCACCACCGAGGAGATCACCAGCAGCAGCGCCGAGAGCCGGTCGCCGACCAGCGTGATGCCGAACGGCGCCGGCCAGGCGCCCATCTGCAGCACCACCGGGCCGACGGTGTCGGCGACGTGGAGCAGCACCCCCGCGTCCACGATGATCGCGCCGAGCACCACCAGCCCGAGCACGCGCTGGAAGTCCGCGAAGCGCCCCAGCGCCAGCGACAGCCCGGCCGCCAGCAGGGGGAGCAGCACGGGGAGGGCCACGAGAACGGTCACTGGGTGGCCTCCTTCTCCAGCTCCTCCTCGGCGGTGTCCTCCTCGGACTCGGCCAGCCGGCGCTCCAGCCGGCGGATGCGCCGGTCCTCCAGGTCGTCGCGGACCTCGTCGTGGCCGAGCAGCGACCACGAGCGGTACGCCAGCGCCAGCAGGAAGGTGGTCAGGGCGAAGGTGATCACGATGGCGGTGAGCGCCATCGCCTGCGGCAGCGGGTCGGCCATGTGCGCCGGGTCGGTGATGCCGATCATCGCGGCCCCGGCCGGCGGCCCCCCGGCGGTCTGCAGCAGCAGGTTCGAGCCGTGCCCGAGGACCACGATGCCCAGCAGGATGCGCACCAGGGAACGCTGCATCAGCAGGTAGAAGCCGACCGAGTACAGCACCGCGAGCACCAGGGCCATGGTCAGGTTGATCGTCATGCCTGCCCCCGCTCCGCCGCCTGGACGTCGGCTTCGATGCCCGAGCCCAAGGTGCGCAGCAGGTCCAGGACCACGCCCACGATCAGCACGTAGACGCCGGTGTCCAGCACGATGCTGCTGACGAGCTTGACCTGGCCGAGCAGCGGCACGGTGACCTTGTGGATCGCCGTCTCCAGCAGCTCCCCGCCGAACAGCAGCGGCAGGAACGCCGAGGTGGTGGCGATGACCAGCCCCAGGCCGATGAGCACCGGCGGCCGCAGCGAGACGATCGAGCTGTCGTCCATCCGGCCACCGGCGAGGTAGCGCAGCACGAACGCCTGCCCGGCGACCAGCCCGCCGCTGAACCCGCCGCCGGCCCGGTCGTGCCCGGCGAACAGCAGGTAGATGGACAGCACGAGGACGGTCGGGAAGACGACGCGGGCCGCCAGTTCCAGCAGCACGGTGCGCTGCTTGCCGTCGCGGCAGAAGCCTGACAGCAACCACCGTTCGGTCGGTGCGTCCCACGTCGTCCAGGACGGACGCGTCGGTGTCGTCGTCATTCGCGCACCTCCTCGTGCTGCTTGACCGGTTGCTCGACGAGGCCGGTCGTCGTCTTGACGGTGATGGACGGCACCCGGGTGCTGCGCTTCCGGCGCTCGTGGCGGGAGGCCAGGATCAGGCTGGCCATCCCGGTGGCGGCGATGGCGAGCACCGAGATCTCGCCGACGGTGTCGAAGGCGCGGAAGTCGACGATGATCGCGTTGACCACGTTGGTCGCGCCCGCGCCCTGCTCGGCGTTGGCGATGAAGGCCGCGCTCGACTCCGGCGGGTTCTGGCGCGCGCCGCTGAAGATCACCGCGGCCACCGCGACCAGGATCCCGGCGGCCCCGGCGATGACCGCCTTGGGCGCCTGCCACACCTTCGCGGTGCCGGACTGGGTGAAGCGCGCCGGCAGCCGCCGCAGCACGAACACGAACGCCACCAGCGTCAGCGTCTCCACCAGGAACTGCGCCAGCGCCAGGTCGGGGGCGCCGTCGACGATGAACAGCCCACCGATGCCGTAGCCGACCAGGCCGACCAGCAGCACGGCGGTCAACCGGCGGCGCGCGCGCAGCACCGCGGCCGCCGCGACGACCACCACGATGGCCAGCGGGACCTGCAGGAGGTTGTCGTAACCGCGCAGGTCGTCCGGCACCGTCAGCCGCAGCAGCAGCGCCGAGCCCGGGACGACCAGCAGCGTCAGCAGGATGATGCCCAGGTAGGTGGGCAGCGAACCGACCTGCAGGCGACCGGTGACGCCGACCGCCACCCGCTCCAGCTGCGCCATGATCAGCTCGTAGCCGCGCTGGGCGTCGAGCGGTCGCGGCAGCCGGTCGCGCGCCGCGGTCAGCCGGACCCGGCCGAGGTGCAGCGCGACACCGCCGGCGACGGCGACCGCGGACAGCAGCAGCGGCAGGGTGAAGCCGTGCCACAGCGCCAGGTGGTACGGCACCACCGGGGTGAAGAACTCGGCGTAGGAGCTGGCCAGCACGTCGGCCACCGGGTAGCCGACGCCGAGCACGACGCCCGCCAGGGCGGGCAGCGCGGTCGGGACCAGCGCGCCCGCGGTGGCGGGCTTGACCGTGGTCTGCGGCAGCTCGGGCTTGTCCGCGAACGCGCCCCACAGCATCCGCAGGCTGTAGGCGACGGTGAGCATCGAGCCGAGCACCAGCACCGCGTCCACCAGCAGGTCCGGCCGCGCACCGGTGAGGAAGGCGCTGAACGCGGCCTCCTTGCCGATGAAGCCCAGCATCGGCGGCAGCCCGGCCATCGAGGCCACGCCGAGCACGGCGACGCCCGCCAGCCACGGCATCGAGCGGCCCAGTCCGGACAGCTCGCGGATGTCGCGGGTGCCGGCCTGGTGGTCGACGATGCCGACGACCAGGAACAGGGTCGCCTTGAACATGCCGTGCGCGAGCAGCATCGCGGCCCCGGCCATCGCGCCGGTGTGGGTGCCGGCGCCGAACAGCACCATGAGGAAGCCGAGCTGGCTGACGGTGCCGTAGGCCAGCAGCTTCTTCAGGTCGTGCTCGTGCAGCGCGCGCCAGCCGCCGACCAGCATGGTGACCAGGCCGAACACGATGGTGGGCAGCCACCACTCGGGCAGGTTCGGGAACACCGGGGCGAGCCGGGCGACCAGGAACACGCCCGCTTTCACCATCGACGCGGCGTGCAGGTAGGCGCTGATCGGGGTCGGCGCGACCATGGCCGCGGGCAGCCAGTTGTGGAACGGCACCTGCGCGGACTTGGTGAACGCCCCGACCAGGATCAGCACGGCGGCGAGCCCGGTCGTCCCGCCGGTCGGCGGGTGCTCGATGAGCTCGGAGATCCGGTAGGTGCCCGCGGACTCGCCCAGCACCACGAAGCCGAGCAGCATCACCAGCCCGCCCATGCTGGTGATCATCAGCGCCTGCAGCGCCGACCGGCGTGACTCGCGGCTGACCCCGGCCTGCCCGACCAGCAGGAAGGAGCAGACCGTGGTCAGCTCCCAGAAGACGTAGACGGTGATCAGGTCATCGGCGAGGACGAGCCCGAGCATCGCGCCGGCGAACGCCAGCAGCAGCGGGGCGGACCGCCGCGCGTCACCGCCGCCGCGGGAGAAGTAGGCGTCGGAGTAGACCAGCACCACGGCGCCCAGGCCCGAGACCAGGATGGTCATCAGCAGCGCCAGCGCGTCCAACCGGAAGGCCAACTCCAGCCCTATCAGCGGCGCCCACTCGACCGTCTCGCTGACGGTCTGCCCGGACAGCACCGGTCCCGCGTGCGCGAGCACCCAGAGCAGCGCTGCGGCCGGGGGGACCGCCGCGGTGAAGAACGCGGCTCGAGTGCTGCGCCGGGCGAGGAACGGGAGTGCCAGGGCGACCAGCAGGTGCACGACGACGAACGCGAGCAAGGGCACCTCCTCGACGCCGATTGGTCGTGGTCAGCCGACCCGCCGACACCCCGACCACCGGGATTGTTCGCCACCGTCTTCGCGGACGCACCGTGGTGCGCGCGCCGCACCTGGTGCGCGGCCCTGCGAACATCGACGTTGAGAAGGCTCGGGCCATCGATGCCGACGAGGTCCGATCGATGCCCAACTTATCCGAAAGACACCAGTTCGAGCGAATCCGCGATCTTCCCGGCGATCACGGACCGCTACCGGTTTTCCCGTTGCGACGAAAAGACGTTCGAGGTGTCGACCGAGGTTCCCGCACCCCCTGCGACGTGGGATTACTCACGATCCGTAACGCCGATTCGCCCGATTGGCGCTGTTCGTGACGGCGGACCGCTGGTCATCTCAGGTGCGCAACGATCGCCCCGTTCGGCCTCGCGCGCGCCGCCGCCGTGGAGAATGCGGAGCGTGCCCGCGAACGACAACGACGACCTCGCCGGCGCCGGCCGGCTGATCGGCGACCGGTACCGCCTGGAGCGCGAGCTCGGCGGAGGTGCGATGGGCACCGTGTGGGCCGGCACCGATGAGCTGCTGCGCCGCCCGGTGGCGGTCAAGGAGGTCAAGCTCCCCCCGGGGATGCCCGACGAGGAGGCCGCTGAGCTGCGCGAACGGGCGCTCCGTGAGGCGCGGGCCATCGCGGTGCTCTCGCACCCCAACGTCGTGACGCTCTACGACGTCGCCCGCGAGGACGGCGAGCCGTTCGTCGTCATGGAGCTGGTGCCCTCGCAGAGCCTGGCGGCGATCCTCGGTGAGCACGGGCCGCTCGACGACCAGCAGCTCGCGGTGATCGCCGACGGCGTCGCCGCCGGTCTGGAGGCCGCGCACCAGGCGGGCATCGTGCACCGCGACGTCAAGCCGGGCAACGTGCTCATCGGCGACGACGGCCGCATCAAGGTCAGCGACTTCGGCATCTCGCGCAACATCGCCGAGCACACCATCACCCGCACCGGCATCCTGCTCGGCACCCCGGCCTTCATCGCGCCCGAGGTCGCGGCGGGCGAAGGGGTCCACGCGAGCGCCGACCTGTGGGGCCTGGGCGCGACGCTGTTCGCCGCGGCCGAGGGCCGCGCGCCCTACGACGTCGGCGACGACCCGCTGGCGACCGTGACGGAGGTGGTGCGCGGTCCCGTGCCGCGGCCGACCCGCACCGGCCCGATCGGCGAGATCATCACCGCGCTCATGGTCAAGGACCCGACGCAGCGGATGCCGCTGACCGAGGTGCGCCGCCGCGTCCAGCGCCTGCTGCCGGAGCCGGGAGCGCGCCCGTTCGCGATGCTCATCGACCCGGAGGCCCCGACGGTGCGGGTCCGCACGCTCGTCCCGCCGGCCCCGTCGACGCCGCAGCCGAAGTCGCCCACGCTCGACGTCCCGTCCGCCGCACCGCTGGCGCGGGACCCGGGCGCGCTGCCGTTCGAGCTGAAGGACCCGCCGCCGCGGCGCCGCTCGCCGTGGGCCGTGGCCGCGCTGGCGGTGGCTGCCGTCGTGCTGTTCGCCGCCGCGTGCCTCGGCGGGTTCACCGCCACCCGGGTCCTCGCCGGGGAGGCCGTGCTGCCGCCGCGGGGGACGCCGCCGAGCGCGACATCCCCGAGCGCGCAGGGCGGGAACCTGCGCATGGCCGAGACCGCCGACGACGCCAAGCACACGGCCGCGCCCCGGGGCGGGCGGTTCACCGTCCTGGCGCCCGTCGGCGAGGGGTGGCAGCGGTTCCACAGCGAGCGCACCGACGTCGCCAACAGCCTCGTGGTGTCGTACGTGTCCCCGGACGGCCGCACCGAGATCGCCGTGCAGCGCTACGGCCGCTACTTCGGCTCGGGCCGCGACCTCGACGACTACGTGGCCGCGCTGCCGACGGTCGTGGGCGCGGGGAACCAGGTCCAGCTGGAGTCGCGGACCGACACCGGCGACGGCCTGCGGCTGGTCTACACGACGACGCTGAACCCGGTGGTCGGCGTGGTCGGCCAGCCGGAGCAGCGCTCCACGGCGGCGCAGCTGGTCCAGCGCGGCGACGACCTGTGGGTCGTCCGGGTCACCGGGCCGGTCGACCACGCCCGCACGAACATGAGGCTGCTGGTCCAGGTCGCGCCGAGCCTGGACACCAGCTCCTGACCGGCCTGCGCGCGGCGAAGTCCCGCCATCCGCGCCGCGGTTCCGACGAGGTCGCCGCGGACCGTCTAAGCTGCGCGGCCGTGACGTCTAGTACTGCTTCCGACCCGTCCACCACCCCCGCGGCCGCTGCGGCCGCGCTCGCCGAGGCCACCGGCGCCGACCGCCACGACCTGGCGGTCGTGCTCGGATCCGGCTGGCAGCCCGCCGCCGACGAGATCGGCGAGCCCGCCAGCGAGCTCGGCATGGCCGACCTGCCGGGCTTCGTCGCGCCGGGTGCGGTCGGGCACAGCGGCAAGATCCGGTCCGTGCCGGTGGGCGACAAGCGGGTGCTCGTCATGCTCGGCCGCACGCACTTCTACGAGGGCATGGGCGTCGAGCGGGTGGCGCACGGCGTGCGCACCGCGGCCGCGGCCGGGTGCCGCACGGTGGTGCTCACCAACGCGGCCGGCGGCCTGCGCGAGGGCATGCAGGTCGGCCAGCCGGTGCTGATCAGCGACCACATCAACCTGACCGCGCGGTCGCCGCTGGTCGGCGCGAACTTCGTGGACCTCACCGACCTGTACTCGCCGCGGCTGCGCGAGCTCGCCCGCGAGATCGACCCGACGCTGGAGGAAGGCGTCTACGCGGGTCTGCCCGGCCCGCACTTCGAGACCCCGGCCGAGATCCGGATGCTGCGCACCCTCGGCGTCGACCTGGTGGGCATGTCCACGGTGCTGGAGGCGATCGCGGCCCGCGCCGAGGGCGTCGAGGTCTTCGGGCTGTCCCTGGTGACGAACCTGGCGGCGGGCCTGAGCGGCCAGCCGCTGAACCACGAGGAGGTCCTGGAGGCCGGCCGCGCCTCGGCGACCCGCATGGGCAAGCTCCTGCGCTCCGTCATCGAGGCCTCCTGAGCGGAGAGCCGCACGGCGGCGCTGTCACGATCACTGGGGGCGCTGGGACGGCGCTCCCCCGGGTGTTGCGCATCGGAGGCACCGTGAGCGAATCGGTGATGAGGTCCGGCACTGACGTGCGTGCCGCGGCACTGCGGTGGATCGCCGAGGACGTCGACCCGCGCACGCAGGCCGAGCTGCAGGAGCTGGTCGACGCCGACTCCCCGGAGCTGGCGGACCGGATGTCCGGGATGCCGCGGTTCGGCACCGCGGGCCTGCGGGCCCAGGTCCGCGCCGGGGCGAACGGCATGAACCGCGCGGTGGTCGTGCGCACCACCGCCGGGGTCGCGGACTGGCTCGTCGGGCGCGGCCACGGCGGCGGGGTCGTCGTGGTCGGCCGGGACGCACGGCACGGGTCGGCGGACTTCGCCGCGGACACCGCCGGGGTGCTGGCCGCGGCCGGGTTCGACGTGCGCGTGCTGCCCGAGCCGCTGCCGACGCCGGTGCTCGCGCACGCCGTGCGCGCGCTGGACGCGGTCGCGGGCGTGCAGATCACCGCCTCGCACAACCCGCCGCAGGACAACGGCTACAAGCTGTACCTGCGGGGCGGCACGCACCTGGTGACCCCCACCGACAGCGAGATCGAGGCAGCGGTGGCCGCGACCCCGCCGGCCAACGAGGTGCCCCGCTCCGAGGACTGGGCGGTGCACGAGTCGGCGCTGGAGGACTACCTGGCGCGGGTGGCGACCCTGCCGCGCGGCAGCGCCCGCGGGCTGCGGATCGCGGCGACCGCGATGCACGGTGTCGGCGCGCGTCCGCTGCGGGAGGCGCTGCACCGCGCGGGGTTCGACGTGCACCTGGTGGCCTCGCAGGCCGAACCGGACCCGGACTTCCCCACCGTCGGGTTCCCGAACCCGGAGGAGCCGGGGAGCACCGACGCGCTGCTGGCGCTGGCGGCCGAGGTCGGGGCGGACCTGGCGGTGGCGCTGGACCCGGACGCCGACCGGTGCGCGCTGGGCGTGCCGGTGGACGGCACTTGGCGGATGCTGCGCGGTGACGAGACCGGCGTGCTGCTGGCCTGGCACATCTTGTCCACACTGGACCGTTCGGCGGTGCCGGACCCGCTGGTGGCCACGACCATCGTGTCCGCGACGATGCTGCGCTCGATCGCCGCGGAGTTCGGCGTCCGCTACGACGAGACGCTCACCGGGTTCAAGTGGCTGGTGCGCGCCGGGGACGGTGCGGGCACCGGGCTCGTCTACGCCTACGAGGAAGCGCTCGGGCACTGCGTGGACCCGGAGTTCGTGCGGGACAAGGACGGCATCTCCGCCGCGGTGCTGGCCGCCGACCTGGCGGCCACGCTGAAGGCGTCGGGCCGCAGCCTGAGCGGACTGCTGGACGAGCTGTCCAGCGAGCACGGTCTGCACCGGACCGGGCAGGTCTCGGTGCGGGTGTCGGACCTGAGCGTGATCCCGCGGACCATGCAGCGGCTGCGCGCGCAGCCCCCGACGCGGCTGGCCGGGACCGAGGTGGACGTGCGGGACCTGCTGCCGGACACCGACGCCCTGGTGATCACCGGGGACGGTGGCCTGCGGGTGGTGGTCCGGCCGTCCGGCACCGAGCCGAAGCTCAAGTGCTACCTGCAGGTGGTCGAACAGGTCGACGACCTGCCCGCCGCGAAGGCCCGCGCCGCGGAACGCCTCGCCGCCCTGGAGCAGGCGGTCTCCGACCTCGTCGGCGGCGCCTGAGGCACACCGGGCGCGGCGCGGCGGGTGTGACTCCGGTCCGGGGCGGACGTCTGGTGGTTGCCCACGGCGGCGGCAGCGTGCACGCTCGCAGCGTGCCTAGGTTGTTGATCGTCCACCACACGCCGTCGCCGAACCTGCAGGCCATGTTCGAGGCCGTCGTCGCCGGGGCGACGACCGACGAGATCGAGGGCGTCGAGGTCGTCCGCCGCGCCGCGCTGGAGGCGACGCCGTCGGACGCGCTGGCCGCGGACGGCTACGTCCTCGGCACGCCCGCGAACCTGGGGATGATGAGCGGCGCGCTCAAGGTGTTCTTCGACAACGCCTACTACCCCTGCCTGGACTCGACCCGCGGTCGCCCGTACGGGCTGTACGTCCACGGCGGCGGCGACACGGCGGGCGCGGTCCGGGGCGTGGAGTCGATCACCACCGGTCTGGGCTGGAAGAAGGCGACCGACCACGTCATCTCCATCGGCGAGCCCAGCAAGGAGGACCTCCAGGCCTGCTGGGAGCTGGGCGCGACCGTCGCGGCAGGACTCATGGACTGAGCAGCCACCGGTGCGCCCCGCCTCACGCGTCGTGCGGTGGGGCCGAGCGGACTCCCGTCGTGTCCGGGACGAGGTCGGTGTGGCCCGGCCGTCGGGTCCTGATCGCTTCGTCGAGGTGCACCAGGAAGAGCTGGAGCGCGCCGACGACGGGCTGCGCTTCCGGGAAGGCCGACGCGCCGGCGTGCTCCAGCGCGCGCAGGTGCTCGCCCAGCGACCGCGGGGTCACCCGGAGCCGGAGCGGGACGTCGAGCTCGACGTCCTCCCACGAGCGCAGCTCGACCGCGCCGTCGGCCGAGGTCCGCACGTCCTCGTCGCCGAGCCTGCGCAGGAACTCCTCGAAGATCCCCTCGTCATCGGTGCGGTGCACGCACCCGATCCTGCCGACCGGCGGCCAGGACGCAACCACGCGACCGCCCCGGACATCCCCAGCACGGGTCGCCATCGCCCCTCGTCGGAGGCGCCGACGGCGCCTCCGCACCTGCGGCGCGAGAAAAGGTGTCGGTCCGCTTCTGCGGAGCGGAAGAACCCCAGTTGATCTTGATCCGAGGGTCCGGAGTAACCTGATCGTGTCGTCGGGGCGCGCCCCTTGGCGACACGGGGCGCCCTGGGCAAAGCCCGCCTTCCCTCATCAACGTGCGATGTTCGGGGCGCCCTCCCCCTCGCGCTGAGTGACGGTGCGGCCCCGCCGGACCGCATCCGTCCAGGACTCCGGCAGCACTGCCCCGGCTGGAGGGGTTACGCTGCGACAGTGAGTGAGGAATCGATCCGACTCGAACTCGACGACTCCGGCGTCTCCGTGGATCTCCCCAAGCCCCCTGGTGAAGACGATGAGGTCCAGGGCGTTCCCTACCGGCCGGTCGAGTTCCGCGACAACGACCTGCCGGCTGCTCTGGAACGTTCTGCGCAGTGGCTCCGCGAGGCCCAGGAGTGGCTCGGCGAACCCGTCGACGTCATCGCGGTCCACCTGGACTACGACGACCGCGAAGGTGCCCCCTACTACGACCTGAAGTTGCTGTGCAACGAGGAAGACCTGGCGGGCGCGCCGATCGCGATGCGCAAGTTGCGCGGATCCGTCGGCTGAGCACCCTGACCCCGCGGTGGCTCGATCGTCAGGTCGGGCCACCGCCGTTCTTCTCCAGGGCCGCCGATCAGCCCTTGGGCTTGGCCCAGGACTCCAGGTGCTCGGCGACCTCGGTGAGCTCGCGGTGGTCGCGGCCGACCTCGCGGACGAGGTCCAGCGCGTCGTCGTCGGCGGCTTCCACCCACCAGCCGTTGAGGTCGCACATCGCCACCGCGGCCACCCACCCCAGGCGCCAGTTGCCCTCCACCAGCGGGCGGGTGCGGACGATCGAGTCCAGCAGCGCGGCGGACTTCATCCACAGCGTCTCGTAGGCCGGCACACCGAACACCTCGGCGTGCGGCCGGTACGCGGCCGCGTCGAGCAGGCCGCCGTCCCGGACCCTCAGGTCGCCGTCGGTCACGGCCGTGGCGAGCAGGAGCAGGTCCGACGTGTCGAGGTAGACGGTCACGCGGTCAATGGTCGATCATGCGCTGCCGAGCCTGTCGAGCAAGCCCCGGTAGCGCGGCAGCACCCGCTGGACCACCTCGTCCAGCTGCTGCTCCTTCTGCTGCCGGGCCCAGCGGTCAGCCAGCGCGCTGCGCACGACCTCCTGCTTGGACCGCCCTTCGGCCGCCGCCAGCTCGGCGAGCCGCTGGTCCTCTTCCTCGGTGAGGCGCAACGTCATGGCCATGGGGAAGATGGTATCGCGCTGATACCAGACGGTGAAGGAGATAGTTTCGGCCGGTGGGACCGCCGCGGCCGAGCGCTCCGGGCGGTTCCCCGGCGCACGACGAGGACGGACGACTCCATGGCGAGACCGCGAGCGCACGACGACGCACTGCGCGTCCGGCTGCTGGACCGAGCGGGCGAGCTGCTGTCCGCGCACGGCCCCGAGGGGCTGAGCCTGCGGCGGCTGGCCTCGGACGTCGACACCTCCACCACCGCGGTGTACTCGCTGTTCGGCGGCAAACCGGGGCTGGTCCGCGAGCTGTACGTGGAGGGCTTCCGGCGGCTCGGCGACCGGATGGAGCAGGTGCCCCGCACCGACGACCCGATGGCCGACCTGCACGAGCTCGGCCTGGCCTACCGCGAGAGCGCGCTGGCCAACCCGCACTTCTACTCGATCATGTTCGGCCGGGCGGTGCCCGACTTCACCCCGGACGAGGACGCCCTGGCCGCCGCGCTGCGCAGCCTGCGACCGCTGCAGGACACCATCGCGCGCGGCATCGAGCGGGGCGTGCTGGTGGAGACCGATCCGGACGAGATCGTCTTCGCCGCGTGGGCCCTGGTGCACGGCCTGGTCTCGCTGGAGCTGCTCGGGTCCGCGCCCGCGGGCGAGGCGACCAGCGACCGCTACCACCGGGCGCTGGAGAACGGGATGGCCGGCTGGCGGCGCTGACCGCTCAGACCGCGCCGTACTCGCGGTCGCCCGCGTCGCCGAGGCCCGGGACGATGTAGCCGGAGTCGTTGAGCCGCTCGTCGACGCTCGCGGTCACCACACGCACCGGCAGGTCCGACTCCTCCAGCCGCCGCAGGCCCTCCGGCGCCGCCAGCGTGCAGATCGCGGTGACGTCGCTGGCGCCGCGCTCGGCCAGGATCCGGATCGTGTGCGCCATCGAACCGCCGGTGGCCAGCATCGGGTCGAGCACGAACACCGGGCGGCCGGACAGGTCGGCGGGCAGCGACTCCAGGTACGGGGTGGGCTGCAGCGTGGTCTCGTCGCGCGCCAGGCCCACGAAGCCCATCTGCGCCTCCGGGATCAACCGGTGCGCCTGGTCGGCCATGCCGAGGCCCGCCCGCAGCACCGGCACCAGCAGCGGCGGGTTGGCCAGCCGGTAGCCGTCGGTGCGCGCCACCGGGGTGTGGATCGGCTCCACCGCGACCTCGGCGTCCCGGGTGGCCTCGTAGATGAGCATCAGGGTGAGCTCCTGCAAGGCGGCGCGGAACGCAGCACTGTTGGTGCGCGCGTCGCGCATGGTGGACAGCCTTGCCTTCGCCAGTGGGTGGTCCACGACCCGAACGTCCATGACCGACAACAGTAACGGCCGACCCCAGCGCCCACGGCACTGCTGCTCGACAACGTGTCATCGGTCGCAGCGCCCCTGCGCACGGTCATCCGCCGGTCACCCGGCGCGCGCGGGCGGTCAGGGCGCGTGGGCGGCGAGCCCCCGCACGAGGAGGTCGAGGCCGAACTCGAACCGCTCGTCGTCGCTGCCGGACACCAGAGCAGGCAGCAGGGCCGTGATCGTGGGGAAGCGCTCGGGCGGCAGCGCGCCGAAGTACTGCTCGACCTGGGCGAGCCGCTCGCGCCGCTCGTCGTCGCTGAGCCCGAAGTCGGCGGTGCGCTCCAGGGCCACCGCCGTGCCGTAGAGGGCGAGGACGTCCACGGCGAAGGCGACCACGCGGTCCGGCATCCCGGCCGACCGCAGGATCGCCAGCATCGCCTCGCTGACCCGCAGCGCGTTCGGACCGGTGGGCGCGGGGGTGCGCATGACGACCTGGGCGATGCCGGGGTGCGCGCTGAGCACCGCGACCTGCTGCCGGACGAGCTCCTTGAGCTGGTCCTGCCACTTCTCCGGGTCGGGTTCGGGCAGGGCGATCTCGCCGATCACCAGGTCGAGCACGAGCTCGTGCAGCTCGTCCTTGTTCCGCACGTGGGCGTAGAGCGACGCGGCGCCGGTGCCCAGGCGTTGCGCGACCTTGCGCATGCTGACCGCGTCCAGGCCCTCGGCGTCGAGCAGCTCGAGCGCGGTGCGCACGATCAGCTCGAGGCTCAACGGCTGCTTCACCGAGCGCTGGCGCGCTGCGCGCTGCTGCCAGGGCGGGACGGGCACCGACATCGCTCTCCTCCGCTTCGCTGCTGCCACGCACACCGTACTTGACGCGAACACCGTTCGCGCGTAGAACAGTGTTCGTTGAACGAACGCTGTTCGAAGGGGGCACCGCGATGTCCGAACACACTCCCGTCCTGGTCGTCGGCGCCGGGCTGGCCGGCCTGTCCACCGCTGCGTTCCTCGGCCTGCACGGCACGCCCTCGCTGGTGGTCGAGCGCCACCCGAGCACGTCGACGCACCCGAAGGCCCGCGGCCAGCAGCACGACGTGATGGAAGCGCTGGGCTACGTCGGCCTGGCCGACGCCATGGTCGACGCCTCACCACGGGACCGGGGCTTCTGCCTGCGCATCGCGGAGAGCGCGAGCGGCCCGGTGTTCCGCGAGATCATGCAGGACACGTTCCTCCCGCTCGACCACCTGACGCCCGCCCGCTCGGCGGACGCCAGCCAGGCCAGCGCCGAGCGCCTGCTCGTCGACCGCGCCCGCGAGCTGGGGGCCGAGATCCGCTTCGCCACGACGCTGGAGTCGTTCGAGCAGGACGAGTCCGGGGTGCGCGCGGTCCTCTCCGACACCACCGGCACCCACGTGGTGCACGCCGACTACCTGGTGGCCGCGGACGGGCACCGCAGCCCGGTCCGCGAGCGGTTGGGGATCGGCACCCACGGTCGCGGCAGCCTGTGGCACGCGGTGCTCTGGGTGGTCCGCGCCGACCTGGCGCCCGTCGTGGGCGACCGCCAGGTCCTCTACAACCTGCAGAACCCGCGGCTCTCCGGCGGCATGGGGTTCCTGGTCAGCACCGACCACCCGGACCAGTTCGTGGTCGGGGTCGGCTACGACCCGGAGCGGGAGACGCTCGCCGACTTCCCCGAAGAGCGCGCGCTGGAGCAGGTCCGCCTGGTCATCGGCACCCCGGAGGTGGAGGTCGAGGTCCTCGAGGCCGACACCACGACGGCCGGCATGCACGTCGCGGACCGGTTCTCGCTGGGGCGCGTCCACCTGGTCGGCGACGCCGCGCACACCATGCCCCCGCAGGGCGGCCTGGGCGGCAACCTGGCGCTGCTGGACGGCTTCTACCTCGCGTGGAAGCTCGCCGCGGTGCTCCGCGGCGAAGCCGGACCGGGCCTGCTGGACAGCCACGACGCCGAGCGGCGCCCGGTGGGCGAGCTCATCGCGGAGAACCAGTACAAGAACGCCATCGCGCGGTCCATGCCGCACTTGCGGCGGCCCGACGACACCCCGCCGATCGAGGACCCGGGTCTGCTGCTGTTCGGCTACCGGCACAACGGCGCGGTCGTCGCCGAGCCCGGTGACGCGGGCGAGCTGCTGGAGGACCCGACCGCACCGACCGGGCGCCCCGGCTCGCGCGCCCCGCACGTCCGGCTGACCGGCCCGGACGGCGAGCTGTCCACCATCGACCTGTTCGGCCGCGAGTTCGTGCTGCTCACCGAGTCCGAGTCGTGGGCGAGCGCCGCTGAGCGGCTGGCCACCGAGCTCGGGGTCCGCCTGCGGGCGCACCTGCTGGGCCGGGAGCTCACCGGCGACTGGACCGGCAAGTACGGCGTCACCTCCGACGGCGCGGTGCTGGTGCGCCCGGACCGCTTCATCGCCTGGCGCAGCCGCGGCGCGGGTTCCCCCGCGGACCTGGAGAAGGCCCTGCGCACGGTCCTCGACCGCTGACGGAGCCGTGAGCGCTGCTCGGCCCGGGCAGCGCTCACGCGCGGTTCACGGGTGCAGGACGACCTTGGTGTAGCCCTCGACCCGCTTGTCGAACTTGCGGTAGGCGTCCGGGGCGTCGGACAGGGACAGCTCGTGGGAGACCACGAAGCTCGGCTTCGCCCGCCCCGCGATGATCATGTCGCGCAGCTGCCGGTTGTAGCGCTTGACGTTGCACTGCCCGGTGCCGATGACCTGGCCCTTCTCGAACATCCGCCCGACGGAGACCAGCAGCATGCCCTTCTTGGCCTCCTCGGAGGGGCCGCCCGGGTCGGCGGGCACGTACAGGCCGGGCACGCCCAGCCGGCCGGTCGGCCGCACCGTCTCGATCAGCGAGTTCAGCACCACGGCCGGTTCCTCCTTGGTGCCGTCGCCGACCTGCGCCTGGTAGCCGACCGCGTCGATGCCCTTGTCGGTGCCCTCGCCGTCGGTCTGGTCCTTGATCATCTGGACCGGGTCGCCCTGCGAGAAGTCGATCGGGATGGCGCCGATCTCCTCCGCCTTGGCCAGCCGCTCGGGGATCCGGTCGACGCAGAACACCCGCGCGGCGCCGCGCAGCAGCGCCGAGTAGGCGGCCATCAACCCGACCGGCCCGGCGCCGTAGACCACGACGCTCTCCCCCGGCGAGACCTGCGCGAGCTCGCAGCCGTGGTAGCCGGTGGGGAAGATGTCGGCGAGCAGGATGAAGTCGGTCTCGTGGCTGCCGTCGGACGGCAGCTTGAGGCAGTTGAAGTCGGCGTACGGCACCCGCAGGTACTCGGCCTGGCCGCCGGTGTAGGGCCCCATCGCGACGTAGCCGTAGGCGCCGCCGGCGAAGCCGGGGTTGACGGTCAGGCAGAACCCGGTGTTGCCCGCCATGCAGTTCTTGCAGAACCCGCACGCCACGTTGAACGGCATCACCACGCGGTCGCCGCGCTGCAGGCTGGTCACGCCGGAACCGAGCTCCTCGATGATGCCCATGTTCTCGTGGCCGAACACGATGCCCGGCTCGGCGGCGGTGCGCCCCTCGTACATGTGCAGGTCGGAACCGCAGATGGCGGTCGAGGTGACCCGCACGATCACGTCGTTGGGGTGCTGGATCGACGGCCGCTCCACCTCACCGATCGCGACCGAGAACGGTTCCTGGTACACGACTGCCTTCATGACGGACCACCTCCGGGTGGAAGACGCGCGTTTCCCCGTGTGCATGCCGCTCCCGGGCTACCCCGCACCGGAGGACCCGAGACCCGGCCGTGCGTCACCCGAATGAGGGCCTTACCGGGAGTTGCGGAAACCTCTCCCGGTGGTGTCGATCTCCGGGTAACTTCGATCACGACTGCGGACGGACTGGGGGTCGTGCGATGACGTTGGTGCGGATGCCACTGGAGGACGGCGGCGAGCTGGTCGTCGAGTCCGCTGACGGCGCGGGGTCGATCCCGGTCGGCAGCGGCAGCCGCGTGGTGCAGGCGTCGGAGACCGTGCAGAAGGCGATGGGCAACATCCGGTCCGCCGCCGAAGCGGTGCTCGGCGAGCTGCGCGCGATGGAGCAGCCGCCGGCGAAGGTGAACGTGCAGTTCGGCATCAAGGTGACCGGTGAGGCGAGCCTGGCGGTGGCCAAGTCCGCGGGCGAGGCGAACTTCAACGTCACCATCGAGTGGACCGGCGTCGACAAGTCCTGATGACCGGTCCGGCGGTCGGTCCGCTCGGCCCCGCCCTCGTCCGGGTGCGCGCTGGCGAGCGCGTCCTGGGGGCGGGGTTCCGGGTCGCCCCGGACGTGGTCGCCCCCTGCGCCCACGTCGTCGACGGCGCCGCGGACCTGGTCGCGGACTCCCCGCTGCTGGGCACCCGCGGGCACGCCGTCGAGGTGCTGGAGCAGGACGAGGCGCTGGACGTCGCCCTGCTGCGCCTGGCCGAGCCGCCACCGGGGGCGCTGCCCGCTCCCGCGCGCATCTCGGGTGACGTCGCCGACCACCGCTTCCGCACCGTCGGCTTCCCGCACGACGTGCCCGACGGTGTCCGGGTGACCGGTCGGCTGCTCGGCGCGCAGGGTGCCGGTCTCGTCCCGATGGCGGTCGACCCCGGCCTCTGGCACGTCGACCCCGGCTTCAGCGGCGCCCCGGTGTGGGACGAGGCGCTGGCCGGGGTGGTGGGCAGGCGGCCGGTGCGAGCACCGAGCGTCCGTGCCAGGCGGGAGGGGTGACGTGACGGCGTCCGACCTCACCGCGGCCGAGCCGCTGGCGGCCTCGCTGGTGCGCTTGGTCGCGGGCGGGTCGCTGCTGGGCACGGGTTTCGTGCTGCCCGGTGATCGCGTGGCCACGTGCGCGCACGTCGTGGAGGGGTTCGACGGCGTCACCGCGGAGTTCCCGCTGGTGGACGGCAGCTCCAGTGCGGTGGAGGTCGACTCGCTCGACACCGACCAGGACATCGCGGTGCTGCGCCTGCTCGACCCGCCCGCCGGCACCCGCCCGGCCCCGGTGCGGCTCGAACGGTCGCTCCTCGACCACCGGTTCCGGGTGCTCGGGTGCACGCCCGCGCACCCGGAGGGTGTGTGGGTGAGCGGCGTGCTCGCGGGGACGCAGGGCGGGAACCGGGTGCAGATGTCGGTCGACGCCCACCACGAGCAGATCGTGCAGGGGTTCAGCGGCGCCCCCGTGTGGGACAGGGAGCTGGGCGGCGTCGTCGGCATGGTCGTCACCAGGTCGGGCAGCAACGAGGCGACCGCGCACCTGCTGCCGATCGCGGTGTTGCGCGAGTGGGTGGACTCCGACCACAACCCGTACCGCGGGCTGGAGACGTTCCGGGAGTCCGACGCGGACCGCTTCCACGGCCGTGACGCCGAGGTCGCCGAACTGCTGGAGGTGCTGGAACGGCAGCGGATGGTCGCCATCTCGGGGCCGTCGGGCAGTGGGAAGTCCTCGCTGGTGCGGGCGGGTCTCATCCCCCGTCTCCGGCAGGCCGGGACCGAGGTCGTGGAGCCGGGCGAGGACGAGTCGCTGCCCACCCGCGGGGTGCTGTTCCTCGACCAGTTCGAGGAAGAGGTGGTCGCCGACCGCACGGCCGCGCGCGCGAAGCTCGAACGGATCGTCCAGCACATCGCGGAGCACCCGTTGCGAGTGGTGCTCACGCTCCGGTCGCGGTCGCTGGACGAGCTGGTCACCCCGGACACCGCGCAGCAGCTCGGGCAGGCGGTGTGGCTGCTCAAGCCGATGCGCCCGGAGCAGCTGCGGCAGGCGATCGAGGTCCCGGCCGAGCGCGCCGGCCTGGCGTTCGAGGCCGGGTTGCCCGAGGCGATCGTGCACGACTGCCCGCCCGGTCAACTGGCGCTGCTGTCGACGGTGCTCGACCAGCTCTGGCAGAACCGGCACGGCGTCTGGCTGACCCACGAGGCCTACCAGGAGCTCGGCCGGGTCACCGGCGCGCTCGCCCACCGCGCCGACGACGTCCTCGACGGTCTGGGCACCGAAGGGCTCCGCAGAGCCCGGAGACTCCTCACCAGCCTGACCCGCCCCGACGGCGACACCGGGCACGTCCGACGCAGCGTGCTGTGGGCGGACCTGGAACCCGAACTGCGGGAACTCGCCTCGGAGTTCGCCGGGCAACGCCTGGTCGTCGTCCACGACGGCCGTGTCGAACTCCCCCACCAAGCACTCATCGACCACTGGCCCACCCTGCGCAGCTGGCTCGACGACGACGCCGACTTCCTCGCCTGGCAAGCCAAGCTCCACGACCTCAAGAACTCCGGCGCCCAGCTCACCGGCCCCCTGCTCGCCGAAGCCACCACCTGGGTGGCCCGCCGCAACAGCGACGTCCCCGAGTCCCTCCGCGACTACATCCACACCGCCGAACGAACCCACCGCCGCACCCAACGCCGCTGGCGCACCACCACCGCCGTCGTCAGCGTCCTCGCCCTGGTCTCGGCAGTGCTCACCGGCGTCGTCCTCACCAACAACCTGGAACTGGACGGCCGGCTCCGGCAGATCAACGCCGGGCGGCTCGTGCAGGAAGCCGACCGGGCCGGCGAGAACAACCCGTCACAGGCCCTGCAGCTGGCGCTGGCCGCGTGGCGCGAGGACCCCGACAGCGCACAGGCGTGGGGCGCGTTGTTCCAGCAGCGGCTGTACTGGAGCGGGGTCGATCGACTCGCTTCGCACCCGTCGCTGGTGGACGTCGACGAGATGGTCGCCAGCTCCGACGGCCAGGTCGTGGCCGTGAAACCGCGGAGCGCCGACCGGGACGTGACCGTGTGGTGGGGCCTGTTCGGGCCCGCGCCCCGGCACGCGGAGATCCCGACGAACGTCGACACCCTCGTCGCCCTGCGGCAGGACGGGACGATGCTGGCGACCGAGGACGACGAGCACGGCGTGCGAGTGTGGGACCTCGACCACCCGGAGGAACCCGTCATCTCGGATCCACGGATCGGCGCGTGGGAGCTGCGGTTCAGCGCCAACGGCAGGTTCCTCATGGCCATGGACGGCGAGAACGCCGCGATCGTGCTCTGGGACCTCGACGACCCGACCGCCCCGCCCGTCCAGCACCCGTGGTCCGACCCGACGTTCGACGAGTCCTACCCGGGACCGGACGGCCGCTCACTGGTGACGACGGAGGAGGTGGAGGCACCGGACGGGTACACCGAGCACGTCGCCGTGGTGCGCGATCTCGCGTCAGGTGCCGAGCTGCGCAGGTCTCCGGGAGCCGTGATCAGTTCGTTCGGCCTGGTGGACGGTGGGACCAAGGCCGCCGTCTGCGCCGGTGGTGCGCTCACGATCCACGACCTGTTCTCCGGGGAGGTGAGCGGGCCGTACTCGACCGACCCCGCCGTGCTGGTCGAGCCGTACAGCAACTACGAGGAGTGCAGCTTCTCGGTCGACGCGAGCGGGCAGTACCTGCTGTTCGGGTCTGCGGTCATGCGGTGGCGCACCGGGACCTGGCTCAGCACCGACAGCACCGTCCCCACCGTGGACACCATCAGCGGTGACCCGCACACGCTCGTCCGGGACGCCGGTGGCCCGCTCGACGTCATCTTCCTGCGCAACGACGCGGTGCAGCTGCGGACGGTCCCGACCAGCCCTCCGCTGAGCCCGCGCAGGCAGGTGAACAGCACGACGACCGCCCGGGCACCGGGTGGTCAGCTCTGGGCCACGTACGTGCACGGTCCGAGCGGCACGCCTGAGGACCACGGGCGCAGATCGCGCTGATCGACGCCCAGGGCAGGATCCTGCAGCACGTTCCCTGCCCGAACTACCCGCACGCCCTGGCCTTCGACGCGACCGGTGAGCACGTCATCGTCGTGGACGGCTACGACCTGCGGATCTACCGCACCGCGGGACTGGTGCTGGAGCACGAGGCCCGGTTGCCCGCTCCTGGATGGGAGGCTGACGAGGGCCGCACCGTGGGAGAGGCGTCCGTGACGTCCGCGCCGGACGGAACCCTGCTCATCAGCCACCGCGGGCTGCTGTCGTCGTGGGACCCGTGGACGGGCGTGCAGACAGCACCGCCGCTACCGCTGGTCGATCCGGGGGTGCACGTCGTCTTCGGCCCGGAGGTCGTCCTGCGACCGGGCCACGACCAGGTCCTGGTGAACCACGACGGAGTCGAGGTCTGGGACCTCCGGGCCAGGAAGCGCGTGCACCGCTTCGAGATCCGCACGCTGGAACCGCCCGTGGTGTCCCCGGACGGCAGAGTGGCCGCGGTGGCCGACATGGACGACACCGCGATCTCCCTCTTCGACTTGACCACGATGGAGCCACTGCCACCGCTCACCGCGGTCGACCAGGACCCCATCGGGATGATGGGCGACTACCTGTTCGCCAGGGGGGAATCGGAGCTGTACGTCTGGCAGTGGCGCGAGCGCGTCCAGGTGACGTCCTTGGACCTGCACAACAACTGGCAGCCGCAGTCGATCGAGGAGGACGGCTTCGTCCTCGACGACCGTCCGCTCCACCGGGAGCTGGTCCCGTACGACCCGCAGGTGTGGTTCGACGACCTGTGCCGGATCTCGGACCGGGAGTACACGCCGCAGGAGAAGGCGCTGTTGGAGCGCCTCGGCGTGGACGACACCCCGCCCTGCCGGTGAACTCCCGCTCACCGACCCGGTTCGGCGCGGACGGACCAGGGGAAACCCGGTCCCAGGCGGAGGTCGACGGGACACGGCGAGTGCTCGTCGACGTCCCACGCGAGGCGGTGGCGACCCACGTACTCCTCCGCCGGCGGCTCCCGCCGCGCGTCCTGGTCCGCGACTCCCGTGGAACGGGGACGTGCGATCCCACCGGGGATCGCGGACGAGGCGCGTTCGGCGGTGATGGCGTCGCGGAGCTGCCAGACCATGACCGTGCCCGGGCCCGCGCCCGCGTGCTGGCCGTTGCCGCCGCGGATCGGCACCACCAGGACGCCGAGCACCGCTGAGGACACGAGGAAGAGCGCGAGGTAGGTGTTCGGCTCCAGCGCGAGGTCGACCAGCGTCACCGCGCACCTCCGTCGGCCGCGTCGCGCCGGGACCGCGCTTCGTCCCAGCAGTCCGAGCAGGTCGGGGCGAGCCAGTCGAGCTCCGTCGGCGCGCCGACGGTGATGGTCAGCCCGCACAGGGTGTTCCGCGCCTGCCCCGGATGCGGTGGCCGGTCGGGTTCCAAGCCGTGCCGGAACCCCTCGGCGGGACGCCAGTACGCGATCAACTCCTGCGGCCGGAAGATGTCGGACACGGTGCCTCCCAACGGAAAGACGGAGGGGAAGGCGGTGGCCCAGGCCCGAGGTCGGGGAGGGGGACGACCAGGACCACCGCCGAGCAGTGACCGTCGGTGTTGATATCGTCACTGCCTGTCGCGACCATATGGCACGGCTTGTTAATTAAACAGGTGCGTCCGCCGATCGAGTTCGATCTCGTGCCTGCAGAACGCCCGGAAGGAGCAACATGGCACCGGTCTCCCCCACCGTTGCAGCGTGGGCACTCGGCCTGCGAGTACGTGACAAGCGCGAAGAAGCAGGCCTCAGCGGAGCTGCCGCCGCCAAGCGCATCGGCATCGCAGCGGCGTACCTCTCCGATGTCGAGCGCGGCAAGAAGAACCTGTCAGCTGACCGACTCGAGGTCTTGATCGAGGTTTACGACTTCCACGAAGACGAAGCGGAAGAGCTACGCAGCCTCAGGGAGCAGGCGACGCGTCGCGGCTGGTGGAACAAGTACACCGCGATCTTCAGCACCGAGCTGCTGCGGTTCTTCGGCTTCGAGCACGGTGCCGACTCCATCCACACCTACGACAGCGACCTGGTGAACGGACTTCTCCAGACCGAAGACTACGCGCGAGCGATCATCGAGAGCGGAAGTCCGAACGTGCGGCTCGCAGAGGTCGATCGACGTGTTGCCGCCCGCCTCACCAGGCAGAAGCGGCTCACCGACGATCCCCCGCTCCACATCGTCTCGATCATGAGCGAGGCTGCGCTCCGCCAACAGATCGGTGGCCCACGAGTTCTCGCGGGTCAACTCATGCACTTGGAGCGGATGATCGAGACCATGCCGGAGTCGCTGTCGCTCCAGATCGTGCCGTTCGAAGCCACAGGCCACCACGCGATGGGCGGATCGAGCTTCCACCTCATGTCGTTCCCGAGCGGCCAACTGCCGACGCTCTTGTGGCAAGAGACGGTCACGTCCACGCAGCTGATCTCCGACCAGATCACGGTCCGCGAGTACAGCCTCGCGCACGCCGAAGCGACCAAGTGCGCACTGAGTCGGGAGGATTCGTTGCAGCTGATCCGCGATGCCTACAAGCGCCTGTAGCCGCACCGTAAGGTGACGACATGCAACATGCCCGCTCGACCGACGTGGAGCTGACGGGTTGGCGCAAGTCCAGCTTCAGTGCAACCAACTCATCATGCGTCGAAGTCGCGGTCACCCCCGACGTCGTCGGGGTGCGCGACAGCAAGGACCGTGCCGGCGGGACCCTCGTCTTCAGCCGGTCGCAGTGGAGCGGCTTCCTCTCCGCTCTCCGGGAACGCGCCACAGCAGGGTGAAGCGCCAGAACAGACGGCGCTGCAACACCGCTCCGGGCATGACCTCCGCGGCTGCCGCGCAGACCTCCCGCAGCGTGCTCGTCGGGTCCTTGACCGGCATCCCCTCGTCGTGCGGCTTGCCGGCCCGGCCGCGCGCCGCCTTGTACGCGCCGACCACGGCGTTCGCCGGGAGCGTCACCGCGTCCAGGGTGAAGTCCACGGCCGTCTCCTTGCGGTAGTGGCCGACGACGGCGAGCGTCCCGCCCGGTCGCACGAGCTCGGCGAGCCTGCACAGCGCCGGGCGCAGCGGCATGTGGTGCAGGCTGGAGACGGCCGTCACCACGTCGTAGCCCTCGGGCGCCAACGGGAGCTCGGGGTCCAGCACGTCCCCGCACAGCCACCGGACGCCGTCCGCCTCCGACGCGCTGCGGGCGCGTTCGACCATCTCGGCCGAGAGGTCCACCGCGTCGACGTGGTCGACCCGCTCCGCGAGCTGCCGGGCGAACGCACCGGTCCCGCACCCGACGTCGAGCGCACGGGCGCTGCGCGGCGGCACCTGGCGCAGCAACCACGGGTGGTAGTGGGCGTTGTGGTCCCACAGCAGGGCCTTCGGCAGTGCGATCACCCGAACCTCCGGTCAGCCGCCCGAGCCTGTGCGGCTCCGATTCTGCCGCGACCACCGGCCTCGGACGGCGCAGTACGACCAGAACGGCGAGACGTTCTTCAACCCTCCGAGTAGAGGTCGGGGTTGTCGGACAGCGCGGCCACCATCGCGGCGCGCGAACCCACGCCGAGCTTGGTGAAGATCCGCCGCAAGTGGGCCGACACCGTGTAGAGGCTGATCTCCAGGACCGCCGCGATGGCGCGGTTGGTGTAGCCCAGGCCCACCATCCGCGCGATCTCCCGCTCGCGCGGGCTGAGCAGTTCGTCGACCTTCGGCGCGACCGGCACGAGCATGCAACGCACGCCGAGCTCGGTGACGTCCAGCAGCGGCTTCCGCACACCGCGGTGCGGGCCCGCGATCTCGCCGACCCGCCGCACCAACGCCCGGACGAGGTGCTGCACCAGCTCGTCCGCGTGCGGATCCGGCCCCTGCCAGGTGGGTTCGGGCTCCCCCCGGGCGACGCGCGGGACCGCAGTCGTAGCCGCTTCCTTCGCCATACCACCGGCCTCCCCAGAAAACCGTCAGGCGGACTCGCGCCACTTCCACCGTGGCCCGCGCCCCCACAGCGGGCCGGAGCAGCGTCGCCGCGATCGACTACAGCAAATCCGACATCGTTCATCTGCGCATCGTCGATTCGTGTGACACGCATCTTGTCTAATGCATCAGAGCGCTACGCGAAGATGTGACTACCACCCGAACGTCCTCTTGCGCTGCACTGACCGCACGCGCTCACCGACGACCGGACGACCACCCCGCCGGCGCGGTGCAGGACAGGAGGACCGAACCATGAGTCGCTATCCAGCGGTCGACGGGGAGCTGGAAGACGAGCTGGCCCGCGAGCTTGAGGACGAACTGGAAGACGAGTTCGAGTTCGAGGACGAGGACGAGTTCGAAGACGAACTGGAGGACGAGTTCGAAGACGAGCTCGAGGACGAACTCGAAGGCATCCTCCAAGAGCTGGAGGACGAGTTCGAGGACGAAGACGAGTTCGAGGACGAGTTCGAAGACGAAGACGAGTACGAGGACGAAGACGAGCTGGAGGACGAGTTCGAGCAGCTCGTCCGCGAGCTGGAAGCGGAGTTCGAGGACGAGTACGAGGGCTTCTCCAACCCGGTCAACCGCGTCTACCCCGACGCGGAGATGATGGCCAAGCTCGCCTTCGAGGCCGAGGCCGCCGAGTCCGAGGCCGAAGTCGAGGGCATCCTCGGGGCGCTCGCGCCGCTCGCGCTGAAGGCCGCGCCGAAGATCGCCAAGAAGGTGGCGCCCAAGCTCATCCGGGGCGTCAAGAGCATCGGCAAGAAGCTGTGGCGCAGCAAGACGACCCGCCGCGCCGTCCGCCAGGTCCCGAAGATCGCCGGCCGCACGGCGCGGGACATGGCCCGCCGCTACGCGCGGGGGCAGCGCGTCACCGGCAGGCACGTGGCGCGATCGCTGGCCGGGCACGCCGCCAACGCCCTGAGCCGCAGCAGCGCCGTGCGCGGGCGCCGCCGTCGGCCGACCAAGCGCCGCGGTGCCGCTCCGAAGAACCGTCGTCCCGCCGCCCGCCGGACGGCGCAGAAGCGGAGGTCACGCGGCGCCAAGGGGCGGGCCAAGGCCGGCAAGCGGAGGAGAGGCCGTGCCCGCCGCCGCCGTTGAGCTGCGGTCGGCGAGGGGTCGCCGGACCCGGCCGGTGGACCGCGGAACTGCGCGCTTGCTGGCGACCTGGTCCCGTACCCAGGCCATCAGCAGCGAACGTCACCTCAGCGCGCTCCGCCCGTTCAGCTGGTCGGAGTTCGGCGATCCCGCCACGGGGCCCAGCCGGGCGCACCTGGTCGCGGTCAACGAGACCATGGCCACGCTCCGGGAACCGCTGCACCGAGCCGTCCGCGAGCTGCACCGGATCACCGAGCGCGCTGCCCGGCGACCGGACCCGCAGCGGATGCAGGAGGTGCTGCGGGCGAAGTCCCGGACGTACCGCTTGGTCCGCGAGACCGAGCGGTTGTGGGACTTCTACCTGGAGCTGTTCAACCAGCGGCAGAGCGCGTTCGCCCCGTGGCTGGTGGCCGCGGACCGCATCGCGCTCGACTGCTACCAGTACGCCTACCTCGGGATCGGGCGGTGGCGCTCGATCCCGACCCCACCGCCGTTCTGCTACCTGGAACCCAGCCACGGGCCGGCGACCTCCCGCCGCGGCATCCCGCTGCAGCGGCTGAGCAACCGGATCAACCCGTTCCCGCTGATCCAGCTGCCGTTCCACCGGCTGGTCAACCCGTGGACCCTCGGCGCCGTGCTGCACGAGGTCAGCCACAACCTGCAGAACGACCTGGGGCTGGCCAAGGCGGTGCCGATGCAGGTCGCGGCCCAGCTGACCGAACTCGGCCTGCCGCCCGCGATCGTGTCGCAGTGGGTGCGGTGGAACCGCGAGACCTTCGCCGACCTGGCCGGGCTGCTGCTGGGCGGGCCGATGGTGGTGGGCTCGCTGTTCGACGTCATCGCGCGGGACCCCCGCCTGGCGGCGAAGTTCAAGCCGTCCGACCCGCACCCGGCGCCGTACGTGCGGGGCAAGCTGTCCATCGAACTGCTGCGGCGGATGGGGTTCACCCGCCGGGCCGAGCAGCACGAGCGGGCCTGGCACGCGATGTTCCCGCGACCGAAGCTCATCGGGGCACCGCCCGCGCTGCTGGCCACGGCGGACGAGGCGGTGCCCGCCGTGGTGCAGGCGATGTGCTTCACCTCCTACCCCTCGCTGGGTGACCGCAAGCTCGCCCAGGTGCTGCGGTTCGAGCACAAGGAACAGCGGATGGTCGAGGAGCTCGCGGAACGGCTCGCCGACGGTGTCGCGCCCGGCGTCGCTCCCGAGCGGTTCCTCATCGGGGCGGTGCGGCACGCGCTGGAGCAGCGCATGGCACCGCCGAAGCGCCTGGCGCGCTTCTTCGTGGAGGAGCTGGGGAGGCGGGCGCGGTGACCTTGCGCGACGAGTTCCCGGTGCTGGCCCGCAAGGTCCGGCAGCTCGCGGCCGCGTGGCGCGCGCTGGAGGTGACCGTGGTGCAGGACCGGCCGAGCGGGGACCGCCCGGCGGTGTCCGACCGGCTGGCCGAGGTGACCACCGACGGTGCCGCGGACCTGCAACGGGCGCTGCGCGCGGTGCGCGGGCGCCCGGACGCGGACGCCCTGCACACCACGGCGCTCGCGCTGCTGCGCACCCAGCGGCGGCTCGACGACGAGTTCCGCTGTCTCCGCGCGGCCGGGGAGCTCGCGCGGGGAGTGCAGGGGCGCGGACCGGAGTGGCTCGGGTGGGCCCGCAGCGTCCGGTCCGGTGTGGACGGATGCGTGGAATCGTTGCGCAGCACGGAGAACACCATGCTGCGGTGTTGGCGTGAGACCGCTGAACTCGCGACGCGGTTCGGCATCGAGGAAGGCAGCGAGGGCAGGCGATGACCATCAACGACGACCGCCCCAGCACGGGCGAGGACAGGGGCGCCGCGCTCCCGCCGGCGCAGGACATCGACAGCGCCTACCCCCTGGTCCACCGGCACGTCCCACCGTGCCCGCCGTGGTGGGCGCACCCCGGCAAGCTGGCCAACAAGGCCATCAGCGACGTGCTCGGGTGGAAGTGGCGCGACGGCGACACCAAGGGCTTCACCGCGGCGCTGACCGGCAGCTTCGAGCTCACGCGCGTCGAGGGGCACACCGAGGCGACGTGGACGCCGCGCGGGTACGCGGTGCAGGCCGACCTCGGTGCGGTCACCGGTGGGCAGGCCTCGCTGGCCGCCCGCGCGCGCAGCGCCATCAAGGACGCCACCCAGCTCCTGGACTCGCTGCGACCGCTGCGGCCGGGCGCCGACCCGGAGAACGGGGAAGGCATCCGCCGCCTGGTCCGCCACGACCTGGAGGAGATCCGCAAGGAGTTGGAGAGCGCCCTGCTGCGGGTGCCGCGGGTCGACCAGCTCTTCCTGCTGCTGCTCGGCACCCCGTCGTCGGCGGTGGACGCCGACCGGGTGCGCGGCCACCTCGGGCAGCTGCGCGACGAGTTCGGGCTCGTCGGCGGCCTGGTCAACACCATCGAGGAAGAGCGGATCCAGACCTCGTTCATCACGCTCGTCGACTGGGTGCTCTCGCTGTACCGGGGGTGGCTGGACTCGCGGGACCGCATCGACCCGTTCGCGCAGCCGGAGACCGGGCAGCCGCCGTTCTTCGGGCCGGCCGTGGTGGCGCTGTCGCAGCTGCTGTCGGCGACCGCGGTGCAGGTCGAGGAGCTCGTCGCGGCGCTGAGCTCGGTGAGCGTCCACCGCGGCGACCGCGAGGTGCTGCGCATCCCCGACCCCGAGGGCGGCTCGATGTCGCTGGGCGGTCTGCTGCGCTGGGTGCACGACTTCGCCTGCTTCGAGGGCCGCACGCTCATCGAATCGGCGGGCAAGGACGGCGTGGACAGCGCGTTCCTGCAGGTGGCCGTGCGGTTGGAGCGGCTGGTCGGGAACCTGCCGCGGCGCGGCGACGGCAGCACCGAGGACGCGCCCGGCAACTACCGGGCCACGCTGCCTGCCGGGTTCTTCAGCTCCCGCGTGCAGCGGGCCATCGACGAGCTGCACGACCACCTGCAGGAGGTCGTGCGCGTCGCCCGCCCGATCCGGCACGGCGCGAAGCTCGACGACCCGACCGGTCCGCCGGCGATCACGCCGCCGCCGGACCAGACGCCCGCACCACCGCCGGGCTCCGGCCAGGCTCCCGCGCCACCCCCGGGGTCGGCCCCCGCGCCCCCACCGGACCCGGGGTCGGCCCCCGCGACACCACCGACGCCCGCGCCGGCGGAGCAGGGCGCTGCGTCGCCCAGGACCACGGCGAAGCAGCGGACCCGCAAGCCGCGTCCCGAGCCCAAGCCCGCACCGCGGCCGGAATAGCGGTCCGCCCGCGCCCCGCACGGAGGAATGATGGCCACCGAAAAGCAGTACCGGGAGCTGTTCGACCGGGTCGCCGCGCTGCGCAGGCAGGTCGCCGGCAACCTGTCGAACGAGCTCGGCAGCAACCCGCAGGTCGGCGAGGCCCTGCTGAAGCAGATCGACGACATGCTCTTCGCCGTCGAGGCCGAGGACCAGAGCGGACCACGACCACCCGACGGCGGCCTGGCGCAGTTGGTCGGCATCGGCGGCGAGTCGGCCAGCGACATGGGCGCGACCCGCATGCCGCACGGCATCGAGAACTACGACGAGACCATCGCGTCCGAGCGCCTGCTCGCCGTCGCCGACGTGTACTACCTGTACCAGCACGAACGCATGGGCATGTTCCGCGTCGTGCAGAAGCTCCGGGAGCTGTTCGAGCGCGGCGCCATCCGGTTGTTCGACGGCGAGGGCGCGTTCGGGCTCTACCGCTTCGACCGCCGGGACGTGCTGCGCTACACCAGGCGGGACCGGCTCAACGCCTACCGGAGGGTGCTCGGCTACGGGCGCGGCCTGGGATCGGGCCACTCGCGGCCGAACACCGACTTCCACCGGCTGTTCACCCAGTTCAACAACCAGGTCGCGCTGTTCTGGCGGGACAAGCGGGTCTCCGACGTCATCCGGGAGCGCGCGCACGACCCGTCCTTCGGCAGCATGGCGGTGGTCCGGCGCAGCGGCCTGGACCTGCGCAACAACCTGAAGTTCACCTCCTACGGCCACCTGAACGTGCTGCGCGTGGAGGTCATGCAGCTGCTGGACGAGTGCTTCCGCATCCTCAACGCCGAGGACGTGAAGGACCTGTTCGGCGCGGCCAACGCGTGGGACGTGATGGACGAGGTGCTGGTCCGCTACTTCAACCAGCCGATCGTCTCCTCGCCCCGCCAGCGGATGGCGGTCACCGGCCGGAAGGTGCTGCGCTGGCTGGCCGCGCCGCACATCCTGGAGACCACCCGCTCGGAGTTCGAGGCGCTGCTGCTGGAGATCGCCGAGCCGGCGGAGGAGTGGCTCACCTCGGCGGAGTCGCTGCGCCTGGCCGACCGCAGCAGCTCCAAGCGTCTGCTGCCGTGGGACCGCCAGCAGACGGCCGGGGTCACCACCCCGCACCGCGGCGACCGCCGCGTCGTCCGCCGCCGCCCGGTGTCGGCCCGCCGGCCCCGGAGGTAGCGGTCCGTCCTCGGAGCCCGTGAGCACCGGTCTCGGCGTGCTCACGGGCTTCTCGCGTCTCCGGAGCACTGGGCCGAACGAGTGGTCTCCTGGCGTTCTCCCCCTGTGGGCCCTCCGCCCGGAGCACCATCGCGCCGCACGGAACACGCAGGCCCACGTGGTCGTTCCTCGTGCATCCGCGCAACCCGCGACCAGCCCCGGGCGTCTCTCTTCGAAACACGACGGCCGACCAGGTCTCGCACGACAGCGACCATGGGGGTTCGACACCGTGCCGAAAGTCTCCACGCCGAAGACACCTCTGCCGCCGCGGTTCTACTGGGCGCTGCTGGCCTTCCTGTGCCTGTTCGGGTTCACCGCATGGCTGCTGCACATCGACGCAGGCGCGGAGATCGCCGGCGTGCTGAGCCTCGCCGTCAGCGTCATCGCCCTGGTCGGGACCCCCACCGGAAGCCGGTCCATGATGACCGGCGCACTGGTCACCGCAGCGGTGCTGGTGGGGGTGGTCGCCGGCGGCTTCTTCCTCCACACCGAGTTCGGCAGCGTGGACGTGACCGGGAAGGTGGTCTTCGCGGGAGCACCCGAGAACCAGCCCCGGTTGCTCGACGGGGAGGAAGTCCCGTTCACCATCACCACCGACGAGCCGCGCGCGAACCTGGAGATCACCTTCGAGATCGTCGACGCGCCCGAGAGCGTCGACTTCCAGGACTGCGCCACCGACCCCATGACGAAGGTCGACCTGGAAGTCGGCCGTTCCAGCGCAGAAGACATGAGATCGGGCGAGAGCCGGACCGTGCCCGTGCACGAGACCGCTGAGATCGAAGGTTCGGTCGTGATGCACGCCCCGGAGGGATGCCGGATGCAACTGAACGTGGTCGAAGCGGAGTTGCAGAGTTGACGAGGATGCAGATGAAGGCGAGGACTGTCGCACTGGCGTCCGTGCTCCTGCTGCTGGCGGGCTGCAGTGATCGATCGGACCTGTTCCCCGATGCTGAGTTCATCAACGTCGCCACGAAGGTCGACCAACCGGGCCTCGCCTCGTTCAGGGGCGGCGACACCAGCATCCCGCAGGGGTTCGAAGTCAACATCGCGAACGAGCTGTCGCGCGAGTTCGACAGGAAGGTGAGGTTCCTGCCGATCACGTCCGCGATCCGGGAGGCCCAACTGCGCAGCGGTCAGGCCAACGTGGTGGTGGCCAGCTACTCGATGACCAAGACCCGCAAGGACGAGTTCGACATGGTCGGCCCGTACCTGCTCTCGAACACCGGAGTCATGGTCCGGTCCGACTCGACCATCACCTCCCGGAAGCAGATCTCCGCCTCGGACGTCTGCACGGCGAGCAGCACGACCACGGCGGAGTTGATCGAGGCCGACATGGGAGGTGAGCCCCAGACCGAGCCGGGCTTCGAGAAGTGCACGGAGCGGCTCGCCGCGGCCGACGAGGTGCAGGCGGTGATCACGGACCGGATCATCCTCGAAGGCCTCGCCGCGGAAGCGGACGGGAAGTACCGGATCCTCGACGACAAGTTCGGGTCCGACGGCAAGTACGCCATCGCGATGAAGAAGCGCCACCCGGAGGAGTGCGAGCGGATCGAGGAATGGCTCAAGGACTACGTGCAGAGCCCGCAGTGGACGGAGGACTTCAGGACGTACTTCCCCGACGTGGAGGACATCGACGAGTACCGCCCCAACCCGGCCCAGGTCGAAGCCGACTCCCAGTGCACCGAGTGACCGGCCGTCCGTGACGGGGGTCGTGAGTGCGGAAGCCGGTTCCAGCCGGTCTGCGCACTCACGACCCCCGTCGCTGTGATCCGGCGCACTGGCGGTTGACCTTGCCACTGGTGTCACGCCGTAGCGTGGCTGGTGGAGCCGAACGCAGGACCGGGAGCCGCTCGTGACCCACTACGCCGTCCACCGCAACGGGAAGCCGGCCACCGTCGAGGACCTGGCGCCGCTCGCCTTCGGGCCGTACGCGCACATGACCGCGATGCAGGTGCGGGACGGCCGGGTGCGCGGCCTCGACCTGCACCTGGAGCGGGTGCGGACCGCCTCGCTGGCGATGTACGGCCAGGCGCTGCCCGACGAGCAGGTGCGCTCCTGCCTGCGCGCGGCCGTCGACGCCTCGCCCGCCGACCACGCGCTCATGGCCAACGTCTACGAGAACGGCGACACCCTCGACGTCCTGGTGCGCACCTCGCCGCCCAAGTCCGGCCCCGCCGGGCCGCTGTCGCTGATGACGGTCGAGCACGAGCGGGTCCTGCCGGAGCTCAAGCACGTCGGCGACGTGGTCAAGACCTACTACCCCCGGCAGGCCGTGGCGCGGGGCTTCGACGACGCGGCCTTCGTCGACCGGCAGGGGCGCTTCAGCGAGGCCTCGATCTACAACCTCGCCTTCTGGGACGGCGAAGCCGTGGTGTGGCCCGAGGGCCCGATGCTGGTCGGGACCATGATGGGCGTCGTCCGCAGGCAGCTGGACCGCCTCGGCGCGCCGCAGCGCACCGCGGAGGTCCGGCCCGCCGACCTGCCGGGGCTGGCCGGAGCGGTGGTGCTGAACTCCCGGACCCCGGGCGTCGCGGTGCACCGCATCGACGACACGCCCGTGCCGGTGGCGCCGGACTTCGTGGACCTGCTGCACCACGCGCACGCGGCCGAACCGCCCGTCGCGCCGTGACCCCGGTGGCGTGATCACTCCAAGCCCGGCACCGGGCGGGGTGCGCCGCTTAGACTCCGGGCATGGCACAGTCGCCGACTCCGTCCGAGCTCGCCGACGCGGTCCGGGACGACCGGTCGCTGCGGCGGTTCCTGCACGGCCTGCCCGGTGTCGACCAGGTCGGGCTCGAGCAGCGCGCCGCCGGGCTCGCGACGCGGAGCATCAAGAAGGACGCCAAGCGCTGGGCGATCGACACCGCGATCTCGATGGTCGACCTGACCACGCTGGAAGGCGCGGACACCGAGGGCAAGGTCCGCACCCTGTGCGCCAAGGCCCGCCGCCCCGACCCCGAGCGGCCGGACACCCCGCCGGTCGCCGCCGTGTGCGTGTACTCCGACCTGGTCGCCACCGCGGTGCGGGAGCTGCAGGGCACCGGCATCCGCGTCGCCTCCGTCGCCACCGCGTTCCCGTCCGGGCGCGCGGCGCGACCGGTCAAGCTCGCCGACGTCGAGCACGCGGTGGCCGCCGGGGCGCACGAGATCGACATGGTGATCGACCGCGGCGCGTTCCTGGCCGGCCGCTACGCGCAGGTCTTCGAGGAGATCCAGGCCGTCAAGGCCGCCTGCGGCCGCGCGCACCTCAAGGTGATCCTGGAGACCGGTGAGCTCGCCACCTACGACAACGTGCGGCGGGCGTCCTGGCTCGCGCTGCTGGCCGGCGGTGACTTCATCAAGACCTCCACGGGCAAGGTCTCGCCGGCCGCGACCCTCCCCGTGACGCACCTGATGCTGCAGGCGGTCCGGGACTGGCGCGACGCCACCGGGCAGCTGCGCGGCGTCAAGCCGGCCGGCGGGATCCGCACCACCAAGGACGCGATCCGCTACCTGGTGGCGGTGCACGAGGTCGCCGGGCCGGAGTGGCTCACCCCGGAGCTGTTCCGCTTCGGCGCCTCCAGCCTGCTCAACGACCTGCTGATGCAGCGGCGCACCCAGCTCGACGGCCACTACAGCGGCCCCGACCACGTGGCGGTGGACTGATGATCGAAAGCCCCTGGGAGTACGCGCCCGCCCCCGAGTCGCGGGACATCGCGAACCTCAAGCCCAGCTACCAGATGTTCGTCGACGGCGAGTTCGTCGACGGCGGCGGGGAACCGCTCAAGAGCGTCAACCCGGCCACCGAGGAGGTGCTCGCCGAGGTCGCCAGCGCCGACGAGTCCGATGTGGACAAGGCGGTGCGGGCGGCGCGGCGCGCCTTCGACGACACCTGGTCGACGATGCCCGGCACCGAGCGGGCCAAGTACCTGTTCCGCATCGCCCGGCTGGTCCAGGAGCGCGGCCGTGAGCTCGCGGTGCTGGAGACGCTGGACAACGGCAAGCCCATCAAGGAGTCGCGGGACGCCGACATCCCGACCGCCGCGGCGCACTTCTTCCACCACGCGGGCTGGGCCGACAAGCTCGCCCACGCCGGGTACGGCCCGGACCCGCGCCCGCTCGGCGTCGCCGGGCAGGTCATCCCGTGGAACTTCCCGCTGCTCATGCTGGCCTGGAAGATCGCGCCCGCGCTGGCCTGCGGCAACACCGTGGTGCTCAAGCCCGCCGAGACCACGCCGCTCAGCGCCCTGGTGTTCGCCGAGATCTGCCAGCAGGCCGGGCTGCCGCCGGGCGTGGTCAACATCCTGCCCGGCGCCGGGGACGTCGGTGCCGCGCTGGTCGCGCACCCCGGCATCGACAAGGTCGCGTTCACCGGGTCGACCGAGGTGGGCAAGCAGATCCAGCGCACCGTGGCGGGTTCGGGCAAGAAGCTCACCCTGGAGCTGGGTGGCAAGGCCGCCAACATCGTGTTCGACGACGCGCCGCTGGACCAGGCCGTCGAGGGCATCGTCAACGGCATCTTCTTCAACCAGGGCCACGTGTGCTGCGCGGGCTCTCGGCTGCTGGTGCAGGAGTCGATCGCCGAGGAACTGCTGGAGAAGCTGCGGGCGCGGGTGCGGACCCTGCGCGTCGGCGACCCGCTGGACAAGAACACCGACGTCGGGGCCATCAACTCCGCCGAGCAGCTCGCCAAGATCACCGAGCTCGCGGACAGCGGGGACGCCGAGGGCGCGCAGCGGTGGACCAGCCCGTGCCCGCTGCCGGACCGCGGGTTCTTCTTCGCCCCCACCGTGTTCTCCGGCGTGCACCAGTCGATGCGCATCGCGCGGGAGGAGATCTTCGGCCCGGTGCTGTCGGTGCTGACCTTCCGCACCCCGGCAGAAGCCATCGCCAAGGCCAACAACACCCCGTACGGGCTGTCGGCCGGGATCTGGACCGAGAAGGGGTCCCGCATCCTGTGGGCGGCCCAGCAGCTGCGGGCCGGGGTGGTGTGGGCCAACACCTTCAACCGCTTCGACCCGACCGCCCCGTTCGGCGGCTACCAGGAGTCCGGGTTCGGCCGGGAGGGCGGCCGGTCCGGTTTGGAGGCGTACCTCGATGTCTGACACCCGCACCCCGGAGCGGCTGGCCGTGGCCAAGACCTACAAGCTCTACATCGGCGGGAAGTTCCCGCGCTCGGAGTCCGGCCGGGTCTACCCGGTGCACAGCGCGGAGGGGAAGTTCCTGGCCAACGCCGCGCACGCCTCCCGCAAGGACGTCCGCGACGCGGTCGCCGCGGCCCGCAAGGCGTTCCCCGGCTGGGCCGGGGCGACGGCCTACAACCGCGGCCAGGTGCTGTTCCGGATCGCCGAGGTGATGGAGGGGCGGCGCGAGCAGTTCGCCACCGAGGTCGCCGCCGCCGAAGGCCTGCACCGCAAGCAGGCCCGCGCCGTCGTGGGCGCGGCGATCGACCGCGTGGTCTGGTACGCGGGCTGGACGGACAAGATCGCCACGGTGCTCGGCGCGGCGAACCCGGTGGCCGGGCCGTACTTCTCGTTCAGCGTCCCGGAACCGACCGGCGTGGTCGCTGTGCTCGCGCCGCAGCAGTCCTCGCTGCTCGGGCTGGTCAGCGTGGTGGCCCCGGTGCTCGCGGCCGGCAACACCTGCGTGGTGGTGTCCAGCGCGGAGCGCCCGCTGCCCGCGGTGACCCTGTCTGAGGTGCTGGCCACCTCGGACGTGCCCGGTGGCGTGGTCAACGTCCTGACCGGGCGCGCCGAGGAGCTCGGCCCGTGGCTGGCCTCGCACGCCGACGTCAACGCCCTGGACCCGACCGGCGCTCCGGAGGACCTGCGCGCCGAGCTGGCCCGCGCGGCGGCGGACACGGTGAAGCGGGTGCTGCCGGTGCGCGGCGAGCGCGAGCCGGACTGGACCCGCGAGCCGGACATCCAGCGCCTCCGCGCCTTCACCGAGGTCAAGACCGTCTGGCACCCCATCGGCACCTGACGGCCAGCCTCCCCGGGAGGTGACGACCAGCCCGGAGGTGACGCTGCGGGGAACGGCACGGGGCGAGGCCGTGGGCGGACAGCGGGACGACGCCGTGTCCGGAACCCGTGCCCGTCCCGCAGCAGCTGGAGCAGCTGCACCGACCCCGGCGGTCGAACCGTGGCGTGGTCACCACGGCCGGCTTCCGCCCCGGCAACCACTCCCGAGCCACGGACGCCGGGAGCGCGAGGGCCCTGGACCGCGGAACCGGGAGCTCGCGGGACCTCCCGGTCGTCCGAGGTCAGGTGATCCGGGCCTCCCGGCCGCCCCGGGTCAGCTCATCTGCGGGTAGACGACTCGGCCTCGGCGGACGGCTCGGAGCAGGAGGGTGACGGCTCCGGCGAGGGCTGCGCTGCCGAGGGCGATCGCGGCCCAGCGCGGGAGTGCGTACAGCGGGGGCACGTCGTCGACGAGCCCGCCGGACGCGAACTGCGCCGCGATGCCCAGGGCGACCACGCAGATCGCGGCGCCGCCGAAGGCCGCGTTGCCCCACTGCGCGGTGCAGGCCTGGAACGCCAGCGTCGTCCCGGTCACCACCAGCACCAGCAGGACCAGCAGTGCGACGGTGTCCTCGAGCGTGTAGGCGACCACGTCGGTGCTGGAGAACAGCGCGTCCAGCAGGAAGTCCGACCCGAACACCACCAGCGCCGCGGTGGCCAGCCCGCTGACCGCGACCGCCAGTGTCGACCGCGTGCCGGTGCGGCGGTCCAGCTGCTCGGCCACCCGCGCCGCGCACTCGTGCGGCCGGCCGAAGGCCTCCACCGGGTCCTCCCCGGTCTCCCGCACGTGCGCCTCGACCTCGGCCAGCACCTCCCCCACGCGCTCACCGGAGATCTCGTGCAGGCGCAGCGCGACCTGCAGCTCCTCGCGGTGCTTCCCGTCCAACGTCACGATCGCAGTCCTCGTTCCACGACGGAGATCGAGTTCGTGGCGAACTCGATCCACCTCGGCCCCTGCTCGGCGAGCACCGCGCGCCCCTCGTCGGTGAGCGCGAAGAACTTCCGGCCGGGGCCGCCTTCCCCAGCGCGCCACTCAGCGCTCAGCAGCCCGTCGGCCGCGAGCCGGTTGAGCAGCGGGTACAGCGTCCCGGCCTTCATCCCCGGCAGGCCGGCGTCGGCGAGCCGCTGCAGCAGCGTGTAGCCGTAGCCCTCGCCGTCCTCGGCCAGCAGGGCCAGCACCACGAGGTCGAGCACGCCGCGCAGCCACTGCGCCTGCCGTCCGGAGATCGTCCTGTCCGCCATGCGGACACGGTAGCGCCAACTAGTGTGTGTCACCAACTAGTGTGCGCAACGGGGTGCCGCGAGACGGCGTGAAGGGCACCTCTCACCAACCGGCCCGGCGAGAGCTGCCCTTCACGCGTCACCCGTTCGAGGTGGAGAGCGGACGGTGCGGGGAACCGTCAGCGGATCTGCCAGTCGAGGCGGCCGTCCTCTGTGACCGTCGGGTAGCTGTGCCCCGCCGGGACTCCCTCGGTCAGGGCGCGGTGGACGTCGGACAGCATCGCCGCGACGCTCCGCCACTCCGGACGGAGCACCTGCGCCGCCTCCTGCTCCCACTCCAGGACGCAGCCGTGCAACGGCCCCGGCCGCAGGTCCACCACCAGCTCGTCGGCGAAGCCGTCCCCGGCGATCGGGATCCACGCCGGGTGGAAGCTCGACCCCGGCGACCCCGCGTAGTAGTCACACGCCGGGCGCTCCCACTGCGCCGCCCAGCGCTTGCGGTGGTCGCGCCACGCCTGGCGGGCCTCGATCGCGCTGTACGGCGTGTAGAACGGAGGCAGGACGTCGGCGAGCACGTCCGGGTCGGTGCCCCCGCAGCACGTCCACAACGCGCGCAGCTCCTCCGGCAGCTCGACGGCGAACTCCGCCTCCAGCTCCGCGAGATCAGGGGGTGGCGCGGGCGGCCGCAGGGCCGCTGCGGTGACCGGGGCGTGTTCGGACAACCAACGCACGATCTCGGCCCACAGCTCCGGGACATCCATTCGGTTCATGATCGACGGGACGCCACCGGAGGGGTACCGCCAAAGGTGACCTCGCCCTGCGCGGGTGCACCGCTGAGCCGATCAGCCCAACGGGTTCGTCCCCTCGACACGGTCGTGGCGACTGCTGGTCACGGTGCGATCCATCGACCGCTCCGCGTAGCGGACTCGATACGGTGACAGCTGGGCCGGGGAACACGCTGCGAACTGGCGCCCCGTAGGCTTCCGCGAGGTCTGGTTCGGTGACCGGAGGTAATGAGATGGCGCAGGACATCGTCCCCATCGAGCTCGGGCTGCCGCAGGGCGACGTCGTCACCCTGTGGGCGCCACGCTGGCGCGAGGACGGCGAGGAATGGGAAGCGTTCCTCGGGCACGAGGACGACCTGTACGCGTTCCCCGACCCCGCGCACCTGGCCGCGTTCGTGCGCACCGCCAAGGAGCACGACCTCGACGACCACCCGGCCTGGCACGTGGTCACCCAGCTCGGCGCCGACGACCTGAGCCCGGACGAGGACCACCAGTACGACCTGGTCGGGGTGCCGGAGCTGGTCGCCGAGCCGCTGGACACCTGGACCGTCGGCGAGCTCGCCGACATCGTGTCGATCGCCCGCTCGCTGGCCGACGTCTGCGAGCTGGACGCGGTGCACGAGGTGCTCGACTCCGCCGACGGGTTCGCCATGCTCGACCAGGGCACCTTCGCGTTCTCCGGCAAGGACGGGCAGCGCCGCTGGACCGAGCTGTGCAAGGTCGTCGTGGAGCGCTGGGACGAGCTGCTCGACGCCATCGACGCCGTGGTCACCGTCCCGGAGGTGCCCGCCGACGCGGTCGCCACCGCCGAAGCCGAGCTCGCCGAAGCCCTCGCGGACGACGACACCTCCGACGAGTCCGACGTGGACGAGGTCGACCTCACCGAGGACGACCTCGGCTTCTGGGGCGAGGTCGGCATCGACCCGATCTGCATCATCACCAGCACCGGCGCGCACTACTCGCTGCGCTGCTACCTCGGTGACGACCCGGTCTTCCTCGGCAGCGACGGCAAGATCGACGTGTTCCCCAGCACCCGCGCGCTCGCCCGGTTCCTCGCCGACGACGAGGCGGTGGCCGGCACCGACCTGGAGCGGGTGTCGACCTGGCCGGAGGTGCGGGAGAAGGCGACCGCCGGCGAGCTGGAGATCGAGGTCCTCGACGACAACACCTACGTGCTCACCGGCCTGGACGCCGACCTCGCCGCCGGACCGTCCGAAGTGGACCCGACGCAGCTGGACCTGGCCGAGGAGCTGTTGATGGACGCCGCCGCGTGGGTGGGCGACAGCAGCGTCGAGCAGGCGCTGCAGCCGTCGCAGCCGCTGGGCTGGCTCGTCTCGTTCGTCCTGCAGCCCAGCCCGAACCGGCTCCCCCCGAGCGGCCCGTTCGACGCCGAGGTCGAGGCGTGGCGCAAGCTCGTCGAGACCCTCGAGACGCGGTTGCGCACCCACTGACCGCCGGGCGTCAGGCCGCGGTGAGGAGGCGGCCGGGGGCGGCCGGGCGACGCTGGGTCGCCTCGCCCCGGCACACCTGCTCGTAGGCCTCGCGCAGCCCCTTCCGGGCCCGGTAGGCCAGCGCCGCCGCGCTGTTGCGGCTGATGCCGAAGCGCTCGCCCACCTCCGCCGGGGTCCGCTTCTCGACCTCCACGTACCAGAGCACGTGGCGCCAGCGCCGCGGCAGCCGCATGAAGGCCTGCCGGACCATGGCCCGGTCCAGCTCCGCCACCGCCGGGTCGACGAACGGGAGGGCTTCGTCGACCTGCAAGGTGTCCAGCTCGGCGGCCAGGTACACGCGGCGGTCACGGCTGTTCACCGCGGTCGCGAGGTTCCGGATCGTGGTGAGCAGGTAGGCGCGGAACGCGGTGTCCGGCCCACCACCGCGCCGGAGCACGTCGAGGACGTTGGCGAACGCCTCGGCCACCAGGTCGTCCACATCGGCCGGAGTCGACGCCACCTGCTTGGCCATCGTGCGCGCCGCCGTGCAGTGCCGGGCGTAGAGTTCGGCGAACGCGTCAGCGGCCCCGGACCGGACCGCTTCCAGCAGAGACCCGTCGTCGCCCGCGCGCATGGTTCCCCTCAGTCCCTCTTCGCACTGGTGAGGGACGTCGCCGAAGAGCTGACGCCCCTCACCGAGTACGCCCCCCGATGATCACGATGTTCGCGAGCGCGCTGGCATAGGACAAGGTGGAATATTTCAGATAGTGATTGGTCCTAGGTAGACCGACCACTTGCCCGCGAGATTCACTCGGCCGCGTGAGGACCGCCGGCGACCGCGAACGTCCGGGCGATCTCGTCGGCGGCGGTGCGCAGCGGCGTCCCGAAGGACGCGTGGGCGGTGAGCTTGCGCGCCGGGAACGAGATCGCCAGCGTCGTCGGCACTCCGGCACCCGAGACCGGCGCGGCCATGCAGGCCGTGCCCAGCGAGTACTCCTCGGAGTCGGTGACCACCGGGTGGTCTGGACCGTCGATCAGGTCGTGGATCCGGGTGATCGTGCGCGGGGTGAGGTCCGCGGGCGGGTAGCGGTCGAAGTGGTCCAGGCGTTCGTCCCGGCTGAGCCCGGAGAGCAGGCACTTGCCGATCGCCGTGGCGTGCGCGGTCTCCCGGAAGTCGGCCCAGGTGTCCACCCGCGGGGTGCGCGGGCTGTCGACGATGTCGGTGACCACCACCTCGCCCTCGCGGTAGTGGGCCAGGTAGACCGCCGCGTTCAGGGCGTCGCGCAGGTCGACCATCACCGAGCGGACCCGGCTGCGCAGGCCCTGGCCCCGCGCCGCGGTGTGCAGCTCGGCCACCTGGTCACCGAGGATGAAGGCGCCGTCGTCGAGCTTCTCCAGGTAGCCCTCGTGGACCAGGGTGCGCAGCAGGTGGTACGTGGTGGGCAGCGCGATCCCGGTCCGCCGGGACAGGTTCTTCGCCGTGGTGCCGCCCGACTCCTCGCTGACCGCCTCCAGCAACCGCAGCGCGCGCTGCACCGACGTGATCAGCGTTGGTTGCCCGCCCTGTGGCACCGTTTCCTCCCGAGCTCCGCGCCGGCCCCACTGTCCTCGCAGCCAACGTGAATGACGTTCAAGTCTGGCAGTATCCACGGCTCCCGCTGCACGTGCAGCCCGCCGGTGCCGCGCGGCGCGGGGTCGTGAGTGCGAGAACCGGCTGGAGCCGGTCCCCGCACTCACGACCGGTCAGGCCAGCAAGGCCGCGTACCCGGGCTTGATCACGTCGTTGATCAGCTCCAGCCGCTCGTCGAAACCGATGAACGCCGACTTCATCGCGTTCACCGTGAACCACTGGAAGTCCTCCCAGCCGTAGCCGAAGGTCTCGTGCAGCGCGGCGAACTCGCTCGACATCGTGCAGTGGCTCATCAGCCGGTTGTCGGTGTTGACCGTGACCCGGAAGCGCAGCTTCGTCAGCAGGCCGATGGGGTGCTCGGCCATCGACGTGGCCGCCCCGGTCTGCAGGTTCGACGACGGGCACATCTCCAGCGGGATGCGGCGGTCCCGCACGTAGGACGCCAACCGCCCCAGGTGCGCCTTCCCGTCCTCGTCGACCTTGATGTCGTCGACGATGCGGACCCCGTGCCCGAGCCGCTCCGCGCCGCAGTGCTGGATGGCTTCCCAGATGGAAGGAAGACCGAACGCCTCACCGGCGTGGATGGTGAAGTGCGCGTTCTGCTGGCGCAGGTACTCGAAGGCGTCCAGGTTGCGGGTGGGCGGGAAACCGGCCTCCGGACCCGCGATGTCGAAACCGACGACGTCCGCGTCCCGGTAGCGGACCGCGAGCTCGGCGATCTCCAACGACCGCGCGTTCTGACGCATCGCGCACAACAACGTGCCGATCCGGACACGACCACCCGCGGCCGCGACGCGGCGCTCGCCTTCCCGGAACCCGTCCTGGACCGCTTGCACGACCTGGTCGAGCGTCAACCCGCGTTCCTGGAACAGCTCCGGGGCGTAGCGGACTTCGGCGTACACCACCCCGTCGGCGGCCAGGTCCTCGACGCACTCGGCGGCGACCCGGGCCAGCGCCTCCTCGGTCTGCATCACCGCCACGGTGTGCGCGAAGGTCTCCAGGTACCGCTCCAACGATCCCGAGTCCGCCGCCGCTTCGAACCACCGCTCGAGCTCAGCGGCGTCGTCGTGGGGCAGTTCGGAGTAGCCGGCAGCGCGCGCCAGGTCGATGACGGTCTGCGGCCGCAGGCCACCGTCGAGGTGGTCGTGCAACAGCACCTTGGGGGCCTGCCGGATGGTGTTCAGGTTCACCGGTGTCGACATGCATCCACGTTACAGGCCGACGATGGCCAGATCACCGACAGCTACCAGCGGAAACCCGCTCGCGGCGAGAACTGGCCACGCTGCCCGACGGGTGCGGACGGCGGGCGCCGCACCAGAAATCACCCGATCGGACCCACTGACTTCGAGTGGGTCAATCGGCGGTGCTCCGAATGGGTCATTCAGCCGAACAGGACTGCTCCATCGTGATTCCACTGAGGAGGAACGGTCACCCGGTGCATCGGGGGGTGGCTAGGAACGCGGTGAGTGAGTAGCTAGGCTCGGTGAGTCCTCACCTCCCCTCGACGAAGGACGCCCCTAGCCGTGACCGAGAACATGTCGTTCGACCGCATGCGCAACATGCTCACGCGTGCGGCTGAGATCCGCGAGAGCGAACAACAGCAGATCTTCGACGCCCTGGACGAGATCCACGCCCGGCTCTCCCCGCTGGAGTCGCTGGGTTCCGTGCGGAAACGCCTCTCCGAGCTGCCGGACCGCACCGAGGTCAGCGTGCTCGCCGAACGGCTCGACGAGGCGCTGGCCAAGCTCGAAGCGCACGACGGTGCGCTGAGCGAGCTCAAGGGCGCCGTCGACGGCTTGATGGACAAGCTGGCCAAGCCGTTCGCCCAGCTCGACGGGCGGCTCGACGGCGTGTCCGGCCGGATGGACGGTGTGGTCGGCCGGATGGACGGCCTGGAGGACAAGCTCGGCCACATCCACAAGCGCCTGGACGAGCTGGGGCTGCACCTGGACAAGCAGGACGGTCGGCTGGAGGCGCTGCCCGGCGCGGTGCACGGGCCGGTGCGCGAGCGCATCGACTCCCTGGAGACGAGCCTGCGCGGCCGCTTCGCCGAGATCGACGAGGGCGTGCACGAACACCTCGACGGCACCCGCGAGGCCCTGCAGCGCGCGGTCACCGAATCCACCAGCAGCGCGCAGAACTCGCTCACCGACGCGGTGGCCGGCACCCGCGACCAGCTGGACGCCAAGCTGGAGGAGCTCAAGGCGCGTCCCGCGGTGGACCCGACCGACCGGCTGGACAAGCTGGCCGACCGCCTCGAGCAGCTCACCAGCCGGCTGGACCAGGTGTCGTCGCGCCTCGACCAGGTCGAGGACAACGTCAACACCCGCATCGACACCGTCGAGCAGGGCTTCACCGACCGCATCAACACGGTCGAGGAGGGCGTCAAGGCCGGTCTCGGCGACCTCAGCGGCACGCTGTCGAAGAACCTGTCGCAGCTGTCGGGCACGCTGTCGGCCCGCCCGGACCGCGACACGCTCAACGCCCTTGTGCGCGAGGCGAACGAGGAGAGCGAGCGGCGCCACGCCGGTCAGCTCGACGAGGCCATGGCGACCTTCGCCGAGCTGATCCTCGGTGGCAGCGCGCCGTCGACCCCGCCGCCGCCCACCACGCTGCCGCGCCAGCAGCGCCGCGGCCGCTCCAAGAGCGCCAAGCGCGACACCACGGACAAGGCCCTCACCGACGGCGAAGAGGACTACGCCGCCGAGACCGCCTGATCCCGGCGGTTCCCCCCGGAACCGCCGCCGGAGCGCAGTGGCCCTGGCCCGTGCACCCGCTGCACGGGCCAGGGCCTTCTTCCACCCGGTGCGCCGGGACACCGCAGCGGCGTCCCGACGCACCGCCCGCTCAGCTGCCTGCGGCCACCCGGTCCAGCACCAGCGGCGTCGACTCCCGGGCGGCGTCGCTGATCCGGTACGCGTCGCGCAGCGCGTCCCGCGCGGCGGCCACGGTGTCCGGCCGGTCGGTGTGCAGCTCCAGCAGGGGTTGCCCCGCGGTGACGCGGTCCCCCGGCTTCGCCAGGCACAGCACCCCGGCGGCGTGGTCGACGTCGTCCTCCTTGCGGGCCCGCCCGGCCCCCAGGCGCCACGCGGCGACGCCCACGGCGAACGCGTCCAGCTCGGTCAGCACCCCGTCCCGCGGTGCGGTGACCACGTCGACGTGCCTCGCCCGTGGCAGTTCCGCGTCCGGGTCACCGCCCTGCGCCTTGACCATCCGGCACCACACGTCGTGCGCGCGCCCGTCCGCCAGCGCCTCCGCGGGGTCCACATCGGACAGCCCGGCGTGCGCCAGCATCTCGCGGGCCAGCGCCAGGGTCAGCTCGACGACGTCCGACGGACCGCCCCCGCGCAGCACCTCCACCGCCTCGGCGACCTCCAGGGCGTTGCCGACCGCCCGCCCCAGCGGCACGGACATGTCGGTGATGAGCGCGCTGGTGCGCACCCCGCCGGCGGTGCCGATGTCCACCAGCGCGGTGGCCAGCTGCCGCGCCTGGTCCAGGTCCTTCATGAACGCCCCGGACCCGCACTTGACGTCCAGCACCAGCGACTGCACGCCCTCGGCGATCTTCTTGCTCATGATCGAGCTGGCGATGAGCGGGATCGACTCCACGGTGCCCGTCACGTCCCGCAGGGCGTAGAGCTTCCGGTCGGCCGGTGCCAGCCCCTCCGTCGCGGCGCACACCACCGCCCCGACGTCGTCGAGCTGGGCGCGGATCTCGTCCAGCGACAGCTGCGCCCGCCAGCCCGGGATCGACTCCAGCTTGTCCAGCGTGCCGCCGGTGTGCCCGAGCCCGCGCCCGGACAGCTGCGGCACCGCCGCACCGCAGGCGGCGACCAGCGGGGTCAACGGCAGGGTGATCTTGTCCCCCACCCCGCCCGTGGAGTGCTTGTCCACCGTGGGCCTGGACACCGAGCCGAGGTCCAGCACCTCACCGGAGGCGACCATCGCCCTGGTCCACCGCGCCGTCTCCTCCGGCGTCATCCCGCGCAGCAGGACGGCCATGGCCAGCGACGCCATCTGCTCGTCGGCGACCTCCCCGCGCGTGTAGGCGTCGACGACCCAGTCGATCTGCTCGTCGCTGAGCCGCCCGCCGTCCCGCTTCACCCGAATCACGTCAACCGCAGAGTGCACCGTCGCCTCCCAGTCCGAACCCTTCCACCTCTCGAAAACCGAACCCCGCGCGCAGACACACCCCGGACGAGTGTTCCGGCGACCTACAGCTCGAAGGCGTCGGGGAGGACCTCGCGCATGGGCAGGACGCCCCGGGGCGTGTCCACCAGGCAGTCCGGTCCGCCCAGCTCCTGCAGGACCTGGCGGCAGCGGCCGCAGGGCATGAGCAGCTCCCCGGTGCCGCTGCGGCAGGCCACCGCGACGAACCGGCCCCCGCCGGTCAGCTGGAGCTGGCCGGCCATCGTGCACTCCGCGCACAGGGTGACCCCGTAGGAGCCGTTCTCCACGTTGCACCCGGTCACCACGCGACCGTCGTCGCACAGCGCGGCCGCACCCACCTGCAGCCCCGAGTACGGGCAGTACGCCAGGGCGGCGGCGTCCACGGCCGCCGCCCGCAGCGCCTCCCAGTCCACCGCGGTCACTGGTCGGCCCCGCGTCGGTACTGCAGGCCGTTCGCCGCGGGTGGTCGCAGCCGCTGCGACGCCACGGCCAGGACCACCAGCGTCACCAGGTGCGGGGTGTAGGCGGTGAGCTCGGTGGGCAGCTCGTCGGTGTACCAGTACACCGCGTACATCACCGCGGCGGCGACCAGCGCCAGGCCCGCGGCGAACCAGCTGCGCCGCCACACCTGCACCGCCGCGACGACCACGAGCAGCAGCGTCGCGCCGTAGAACAGCGCGTGCACGCTGGTCTCGCCGCTGCGCAGCTGCAGGCCGTCGGAGTAGCCGAACAGCGCGGCACCGCCGAGCAGCCCGCCCGGCCGCCAGTTGCCGAAGATCATCGCCGCCAGGCCGATGTAGCCGCGGTTGTTGGTCTGGCCCTCCAGGTAGCCCGCCTGGCCCGGGTTGAGGATCAGCGCCGCACCGCCGATGCCGGCCAGCGCGCCCGAGATGATCACCGCGAGGTACTTGTACCGGTAGACGTTGACGCCCAGCGACTCCGCCGCCACCGGGTTCTCCCCGCAGGACCGCAGCCGCAGCCCGAACGGCGAGCGCCACAGCACCAGGTAGCTCACCGGCACCAGCAGGAACGCCAGCATGGTCAGCGGGGAGACCCCGGTGACCAGGCCGCCGAGGATGCCCGCGGCGTCGGAGATGCCGACCCGCTGCACGTCCTCCAGCTGCTCCAGCCAGTCCCCCAGCGGTTGCGCCGAGTAGGTGTCGAACTTCGGCACCGGGGGCGACTCCCGCGGGTTCCGCGAGACCGGCTCGAACACCAGCGTCGCGAGGTACTTCGCCAAGCCCGCGCCCAGCAGGTTGATCGCCACACCGGAGACGATGTGGTTGACCCCGAAGGTCACCGTCGCGATCGCGTGCACCAGCCCGCCCAGCGCGCCGAACACCGCCGCCGCCACCAGCCCGGCGAACGGTCCCCACTGGTAGCCGGCCCACGCGCCGCCCCAGGTGCCGAGGATCATCATGCCTTCCAGGCCGATGTTGATGACCCCGGCGCGCTCGGCCCACAGGCCGCCCAGCGCCGCCAGCAGGATCGGGACGCCCAGCCGCACCGCGGACTGCACGGTGCCCGAGGAGGTCAGCTGCGGCACGTCCGTCTGGTACGAGGTGAACGACACCGCCACGAAGGCGACGACCACCCACAGCAGCACCCGCGCCCAGCCGGGCATCGGGCGGCGCGCCGGCTTCTGCGGGGCCTTCGTCGGTTCCGCGGTCACCGCGGTCATGCCCGCTCACCTCCGGTCCCGGCAGCGGCCGGTGTCTCGCTCGCGGTGCCCAGCGCGCGCCCGACCCGCCGCTGCTCGGCGGCGAGCTCGCGGCGGCGCACCAGCTCGTAGGCGACCACCACGGAGAGCACGATGGTGCCCTGCAGGATGGTCACGATCTCCTTCGGCACGCCGATGTTGTCCAGCGTCAGCGAGCTCTTGTCCAGGAACGACCACAGCAGCGCGCCGAAGGCGACGCCGACCGGGTGGTTGCGGCCGAGCAGCGCGATGGCCAGGCCCGCGAAGCCGTAGCCGGTCGGGAAGTTGATGGTGAAGGTGTGGTCGCGGCTCAGGATCTCCGGCAGCCCGGCCACCCCGGCGATGGCGCCGGAGATGAGCATCGCCGACAGGACCATGCGCTTGGAGTCGACGCCGCCGGCCAGCGCGGCGGTCGGCGACAACCCGGAGGCGCGCAGCTGGAAGCCGTACCGGGTGCGGTCGACCAGCACCGCGTACCCGACGCCCACGGCCACCGACAGCAGCACCAGCCCGAACAGCGTCCCGGCCCCGCCCAGCGGGATCCCCGGCACCTGGCCGGACTCCGGGATGCGCGCGGTGCCCTGCATGTTGCCGCGCATCTCGCCGAAGGTGGCCACCAGGTAGGCGATGAGCCCGATGGAGAGGGTGTTGAGCATGATCGTGGAGATCACCTCGGACACCCCGCGGTAGACCTTGAGCAGCGCCGCGATGCCGCACCACACCGCGCCGGTGACCGCGCCGACCACGACGACCAGCACCGCGTGCAGCCCGAACGGCAGGCTGACCGCACCACCGACGATCGCCGCCACGCAGGCGCCCAGCCGGTACTGGCCCTCGATGCCGATGTTGAGCAGGTTCATCTGGAAGCCGATCGCCGCGGCGATGGCCACCAGGTAGTAGCTGCCCGCGGTGTTGACGATGTCCACCGCGGTGGTGCCGCGCCCGACCTGCGTGACCATCTCCAGCAGGGTGTCGACCGGGTTCGCGCCGGAGACCAGCAGCACCACGCTGCACAGCACCGCCGAGAACACGATCGCCAGCCCCGCGGGGAGCAGGCGCACCCGCCACGTGTTCATGCGACCTCACCGTCCCTGGCCCCGGTCATCGCCGCGCCGAGTTCTTCCGGGGTCACCGACCGGGGGTCCGCCTCGGCCACCAGGCGGCCGCGGAACATCACCCGGATGGTGTCCGACAGGCCGATCAGCTCGTCCAGGTCGGCGGAGATGAGCAGCACCGCCAGCCCCTCGGCGCGCGCGGCCCGCAGGTGGTCCCAGATGCCGGCCTGCGCGCCGACGTCCACGCCGCGGGTCGGGTGCGCTGCGATGAGCAGCACCGGGTCGCCGGAGAGCTCCCGGCCCACCACGAACTTCTGCTGGTTGCCGCCGGAGAGCGCGGCCGCGTCGGTCTCGATGCCGGGGGTGCGGACGTCGAACTGCTCGACGATGCGCGCCGAGTCGGCCTTCGCGCCCTGCCGGTCCAGCCACCGGCCGCGGGCGACGGGGCGCCGGGTCTGGTGACCGAGGATGCGGTTGTACCAGAGCGGCTGGTCGAGCAGCAGGCCCTGCCGGTGCCGGTCCTCGGGCACGTAGCCGATGCCCGCCTCCCGCCGGGCCAGCGTGGGCAGCCCGGTCAGGTCGCGGTCGCCGAGGACGACCCGGCCCGAGTCGACCGGGCGCATGCCCATGATCGCCTCGACCAGCTCGGTCTGGCCGTTGCCCTCCACCCCGGCGATGCCGACGACCTCACCGGCGTGCACCACCAGGTCGACGTCGGACAGCACCGCGCGGTCCTGCTCCGATGCGGACAGTCCGGAGAGGACGAGCACCTCGCGATCGGTCACCGTGGACTCGCCGCGCTCGGGCACCGGCAGCTCGCTGCCGACCATCATCTCCGCCAGCTGCTGGCTGGTGACCTCGCCGGTGGGCACGGTGCCGACGGTGGTGCCGCGGCGCAGCACCGTGACGGTGTCGGCGATCGCGCGGACCTCGTCGAGCTTGTGCGAGATGAACAGGAAGGTGAAGCCCTGCTCGCGCATGGTGCGCAGGGTCGTGAACAGCTCCTCGACCTCCTGCGGCACGAGCACCGCGGTGGGCTCGTCGAGGATGATGATCCGGGCTCCGCGGTAGAGCACCTTGAGGATCTCCACGCGCTGCCGGTCGGCCACGCCGAGCCGTTCGACCAGCACGTCGGGGCGGACCTCGAAGCCCGCGCGGGCCGCGAGCTGCAGCACCTCGCGGCGGGCCTTCGCGCCGATGCCGTGCCTGCCCTCCGCGCCGAGCACGATGTTCTCCAGCACGGTGAGGTTGTCGGCGAGCATGAAGTGCTGGTGGACCATGCCGATGCCGGCGCGGATGGCCTCGGCGGGCGTGCGCAGGCGCACCTCCTCGCCGTGCACCCGGATCGTGCCGGAGTCCGGCGCCTGCATGCCGTAGAGGATCTTCATCAGCGTGGACTTGCCGGCGCCGTTCTCGCCGCACAGCGCGTGCACCTCACCGGCGCGCACCGTCAGGTTCACGTCGCTGTTGGCGACCACGCCGGGGAAGGTCTTGGTGATGCCGGTCAGCTCGACTGCGGGTGGGTCGGCGGACCCCGGCTCGGTTGCGGTTCTCATGGTGCTCCAAGGACGTCGTCTCGCGGTGGCGAAGCGGACGGACGCTCAACAATGGACGGTTTCGGCCCGGCGGTGACGCGGTTGGCGCGAACACGCCACCGTGCCGGGTGACACACGAAGGGCACCCCCGGCCCGCGGCGACAGGAGCGTGGACCGACCACCACGGGTGCCGGAGGTGCCCTTCACAGGAGGATCAAGGCTTGTCGGAGACCTTGATGTCGCCGTTGGCGATGGCGTTCTTGTAGGCGTCCACCACCGGCACCAGGTCGTCGACCATGCCACCCGAGGTCGAGTAGCCGACGCCGTCGAGGGACAGGTCGAACTTCTCCGGCAGCGACCCCAGGTCGTTGCGGGCGACCGCGGAGATGTAGTCGTACACCGCCAGGTCGACGCGCTTGAGCATGGACGAGATGATCACGTCCTTGTACTCGGCGACGGTCGGCTGGTTGTACTGGTCGGAGTCGACGCCGATCGCCTTCGCGTCGGCCTGCTTGACCGCCGAGAACACGCCCTTCCCGGACGCGCCCGCGGCGTGGTAGATGACGTCGGCCCCGGACTCCAGCTGCCCGGTGGCCACCTCGGCGCCCTTGTTCGGGTCCTGGAAGCCGCTGAAGTCACCGGCCGGCGTCAGGTACTTGCTGTCGACTTCGATGTCCGGCGCGGCGGCCTTGGCGCCCGCCTCGAACCCGGCCTGGAACTTCTGGATCAGCGGGGTCTCCACCCCGCCGACGAAGCCGACCTGGCAGTTCTTCGAGCGGTGCGCGGCGATCACGCCGACCAGGAAGGACCCCTGCTCCTCGGCGAAGACCAGGGACGTGACGTTGGGCACACCCTCGATCTGCTCGTCGATGATCGCGAACTTGGTGCCGGGGAACTCCGGCGCGACGACCTTGACCGCGTCGGCGTAGGCGTAGCCGACGGCGATCACCGGGTTGTAGCCCTCGCGCGCCAGCTGCCGCAGTCGGGTCTGCTTGGCGTCCTCGGGCTCGCCGGCACCGGCGTCGAGCTCCTTGACGTCGGTGAAGCCCATCTCGGCCTTGGCCCGCTCCAGCCCGGCCACCGAGGCGTCGTTGAACGAGGCGTCACCGCGGCCACCGATGTCGAACGCCAGGCCGACCCGCAGCTGCTTGGCCTCCGGCGGTGCCGGCGGCTGGGTGGGCGGTGCGGGCGGCGCGGCCGCAGCCGGGGGCGGGTTCAGCTCGCACCCCTGCCCGTCAGCGTTGTCGGCTCCCCCTCCGCCGCCGTCCTTCGCGCAGCCGGCGAGCACCAGCGTGCCGGTGAGCAGCGCGGCCACCGCGGTGGCCGTCCGTGAACGTCCGGCACCCGAGCGCCTCCATGTCGGCGTCCGCCGCATGCCGTTCCCCTTTCCTGTTGGTCCCGCCGCGATCCCCCCTGGACCGCACCCGGGTGCCCGGGCGCGGCGATGCCGGCAGAACTCCACACGACGGTGTCGTCCTCGGTGATTGTTCGTCCGGTTCGCGGCGCACGCCATTCGGTGACGTGGCTCTCGAAATTAAGTCTTGACGCTGCCGCTTGGGCATTGCGTCCGTGTCACGAAATGATTTCTACATCGATCAACCAGCCGGGACGCTTGTCTGGTCGATCACAGAGGGCACGGGCGAGTAGGCCCGGGGGATTGGTCGGGTCTAGCATCCGAAGCGTCAAGGCCCCTGTTCGTGGCCGGTGACGGGCGTGCACCCAATGCTGATTGGGACCAACTGCGACTCGGGGCCGGTCGCGCATGTTCCCGGACGGGGCCGTCAGTCCACCAGCGAGGTTGGAGGCCTTCCACCATGGCCAGCACCACCGCCTCCGCGGCCGACGCACCGGAGCGCGCCACCGCGCCGCGCGCCAAGGGGCGTCTCTACCGCGGCGATCTGGGCATGTGGTCGTGGGTCGCCCACCGGATCACGGGCGTACTCACCTTCTTCTTCTTGTTCGTGCACGTCCTGGACACCGCCCTGGTACGGGTCTCGCCGAACGCGTACGACACGGTCATCGAGACGTACAAGCACCCGGTGATGATCCTCTTCGAGCTGGGTCTGCTGGCGGCCGTGCTGTTCCACGCTTTCAACGGCGTCCGCGTCATGCTGGTCGACTTCTGGTCCAAGGGCACCCAGTACCAGAAGCCGATGTTGTGGACCGTCGTGGTGCTGTGGTTGGTGTTGATCATTCCGGCGGCGATCAGCTTGCTCAGCCGCGCGGTCAACGAGTTCTTCGGGGGTTGAGCGCAATGACCGTCACCGACGCACCTGTTTCCGTGGAGAAGCCGCGCACCCCGTCCCGCCCGGCCGCCCGGCGGAACAACTTCGAGCTCTACAGCTGGTTGTTCATGCGGCTGTCCGGCGTGGTCCTGCTGTTCCTGGTGCTGGGACACATCCTGATCATGCTCTTCGTGGACGGTGGCGTGCAGCGGATCAACTTCGCCTTCGTCGCCGGGCGCTGGGCGTCCCCGTTCTGGCAGATGTGGGACCTCACCATGCTCTGGCTGGCCGGCCTGCACGGCGGCAACGGGCTGCGTACCGTCATCAACGACTACGCGCGCAAGGACGGGACGCGCTTCTGGCTGAAGATGCTGCTGTACACCGCGGTCCTGCTGACCGTCGTCCTGGGCACCTTCGTCCTGTTCACCTTCGACCCGAACATCGGCTAGCCGCAGACGACCACATCGCGGCGAGGTCGTCGCCCACCCCGGACCTCGCCGCCGCCCGAGGAGGCGACGAATGCAAATCCACAAGTACGACGTGGTCATCGTCGGTGCTGGGGGCGCCGGGATGCGCGCCGCGATCGAGGCCGGGCAGCGCGCCCGCACCGCCGTGCTGACCAAGCTCTACCCGACCCGCTCGCACACGGGTGCCGCCCAGGGCGGCATGTGCGCGGCGTTGGCCAACGTCGAAGAGGACAACTGGGAGTGGCACACCTTCGACACGATCAAGGGCGGTGACTACCTGGTCGACCAGGACGCCGCCGAGATCATGGCGAAGGAGGCCATCGACGCGGTCCTCGACCTCGAGAAGATGGGTCTGCCGTTCAACCGGACCCCCGAGGGCAAGATCGACCAGCGCCGGTTCGGCGGCCACACCCGCGACCACGGCAAGGCCCCGGTGCGCCGCGCCTGCTACGCCGCGGACCGCACCGGCCACATGATCCTGCAGACGCTGTACCAGAACTGCGTCAAGCACGGCGTGGAGTTCTACAACGAGTTCTACGTCCTGGACATCATGCTCAACGACGGGCCGGACGGGCAGCAGGTCTGCACCGGCGCCATCGCCTACGAGCTGGCCACCGGCGAGATCCACGTCTTCCACGCCAAGTCGGTCATCTTCGCCACCGGCGGCTTCGGCAAGGTCTTCAAGACCACCTCGAACGCCCACACCCTGACCGGTGACGGGATGGGCATCGTCTACCGCAAGGGCCTGCCGCTGGAGGACATGGAGTTCTACCAGTTCCACCCGACCGGCCTGGCGGGCCTGGGCATCCTCATCACCGAGGGCGTCCGCGGCGAGGGCGGCATCCTCCGCAACGCCGACGGCGAGCGGTTCATGGAGCGCTACGCCCCGACCATCAAGGACCTCGCGCCGCGCGACATCGTCGCCCGGTCGATGGCCCTGGAGGTGCTGGAGGGCCGCGGCGCGGGTCCGAACAAGGACTACGTGCTGCTCGACGTCACCCACCTGGGCCGGGAGCTGCTCGAGACGAAGCTGCCGGACATCATGGAGTTCTCCCGCACCTACCTGGGTGTGGAGCCGACCGAGGAGCCGGTGCCGGTCTACCCGACCGCGCACTACGCGATGGGCGGCATCCCCACCAACGTGCAGGGCGAGGTGCTGCGGGACAACGAGAACATCGTCCCCGGCCTCTACGCGGCCGGCGAGTGCGCCTGCGTCTCGGTGCACGGCTCCAACCGCCTGGGCACCAACTCGCTGCTGGACATCAACGTGTTCGGCCGCCGGTCCGGCATCGCCGCCGCGGAGTACGCGCTCGGCCACGACTTCGTCGACATGCCGGAGCACCCGACCAAGCTCGTCGAGGGCATGGTCAACCACCTGCGCACCGCGAGCGGTGGCGAGCGGGTCGCCACGATCCGCGCCGAGCTGCAGCAGACGATGGACGCCAACGCGTCGGTGTACCGCACCGAGGAGACGCTGAAGACGGCGCTGTCGGACGTGCAGGCGCTCAAGGAGCGCTACGGCCGGATCTCCGTGCACGACAAGGGCAAGCGGTACAACTCCGACCTGCTCGAGGCCATCGAGCTGGGCTTCCTGCTCGACCTGGCCGAGGCGCTGGTCAACGCCGCGCTGGCCCGCAAGGAGTCCCGCGGCGGTCACGCCCGCGAGGACTACACCGCCCGCGACGACGTGAACTTCATGCGGCACAGCATGCAGTACAAGGTGCTGCCTGAGGAGGAAGACCCGGACGCCCCGCTGGGGCTCACCGGTTTCCAGGCCGACATCCGGCTGGACTACAAGCCCGTCGTCGTCACCCGGTACCAGCCGATGGAGCGTAAGTACTGATGACCGCCGCCACCACGACCAAGAACGACGCGAACCAGATCCCGGAGGACGCGCCGCCGATCCCTGACGACGCCACGATGGTGACCGTCAAGATCCTGCGGTACAACCCGGAGACCGACGAGGACATGCACTGGGAGTCCTACCGGATCCCGGCGCTGCCCTCGGACCGCGTGCTGAACCTGCTGCACTACATCAAGTGGTACGTCGACGGCACGCTGACCTTCCGCCGGTCCTGCGCGCACGGCGTGTGCGGGTCCGACGCGATGCGGATCAACGGCGTCAACCGGCTGGCCTGCAAGGTCCTGATGAAGGACATGCTGGCCAAGGACGGCGAGACCACCCTGACCATCGAGCCGATCAAGGGCCTCCCGGTGGAGAAGGACCTGGTCGTCGACATGGAGCCGTTCTTCGAGGCCTACCGGTCGATCAAGCCGTACCTGATCACCTCCGGCAACGAGCCGACCCGGGAGCGGATCCAGTCGGTCGCCGAGCGCGCTCGGTTCGACGACACCACCAAGTGCATCCTGTGCGCGGCGTGCACCACGTCGTGCCCGGTGTACTGGGCGGACGGGAACTACTTCGGCCCGGCGGCGATCGTCAACGCGCACCGGTTCATCTTCGACAGCCGCGACGAGGGTGCCGACGAGCGCCTCGACATCCTCAACGACGTCGACGGCGTGTGGCGCTGCCGCACGACCTTCAACTGCACGGACGCCTGCCCGCGTGGCATCCAGGTCACCAAGGCGATCCAGGAGGTCAAGCGGGCCCTGATGTTCCGCCGCCGCTGACGCGCGGCAACGCCGGACCGGCGCTCACCCCACGGGGTGGGCGCCGGTTCTGCGTCGGAGGCCGTTCAGGAGGCCTTGCGGGCCGCGCGGAGGGCGCGCCAGCCGAGCACGCCGATGATCGTGCCCAGCACCAGGGAGACCACCGCGATCACCAGGTGGACGACGAGGTAGCTCGTCGGGGAGCCGTCGGCCCAGGAGCGGTCGCTGTTCCAGATGTTGCGCACGAAGTTCGGCCACAGCAGGTACGACCACACGCCGAAGGCCAGCAGGAACACCGCTACGCGTCGGGAAATCACCACGGGTGCCATTGTCCGCCGTGAGCGGGCTCACCCGGTGCTCCGGGTGGGCGTTGCCGGTACGCGTGGGCCTGCGGTTGACTAGCCTGGTGCGCGTGCCTCGACGTGCCCGCGGTCCGGTCCTGCTTCGCACCAAGGTCGCCCTCTGCGCCCTCGGCGTGGCGCTGCCACTGCTGAGCGGCACCGCACAGGCGCAGGAGTGCCCCGACCGCGCCGCGCCCCCGCCACCGGTGGACACCTCCGAGGTGCCGCCGCCCGGTGAGCCCTCGCCGGGCCCCCTCCCGGTGCCGGAGACCCCGGTCGGCGGCGACCAGCTGGCCGGCTGCGACGTGCTGCTCCCACCCGGGGCGCCCGCACCCCCGCCCGAGGTCACCTCGGCCAGCTGGGTGCTCGCCGACCTGGACACCGGTGAGGTGCTGGCCGCCCGCGACCCGCACGCCCGGCACCGCCCGGCGTCCACCATCAAGGTGCTCACCGCCCTCACCGCGCTCCGCGAGCTCCGGCTGGACGACACGATCGTGGCCACCCAGGAGGACGCGAACCAGGAGGGCAGCCGGGTCGGCCTCTTCCCCGGCACCACCTACACCGTCCGCGACGTGCTCACCGGCCTGATCCTGCGGTCCGGCAACGACGCCGCGCACGCCCTGGCGGGGAAGATGGGCGGCGTCGAGGCCACCGTGGACAAGATGAACGCGCTGGCCGCGTCGCTCGGCGCGCTGGACACCCGCGCGGCGACACCGTCCGGACTGGACGGCCCGGGCATGAGCACGTCCGCCTACGACCTGGCGGTCATCTTCCGCGTGGCGATGCAGCACCCCGAGTTCGCCCGGATCGCGGGCACCGAGCAGGCCTTCCTGCCGGGCGCGCCCGGCGGTCCGCCGATCGAGGTCTGGAGCGACAACCAGGTGCTGCGCCACTACCCGGGCGGGATCGGCGGCAAGACCGGGTTCACCGACGACGCCCGGCACACCTTCATCGGCGCCGCCGAACGCGACGGGCGCCGGCTGGTGGCGGTGCTCATGCGCGGCGAGAACCAGCCCGTCCGGCAGTCCAAGCAGGCCATGCAGCTGCTCGACTACGGGTTCGCGCTCGGCGGCGGGGGCGTCGGCGAGCTGGTGACCACCTCCCCGGCGCCGCCTGCGGAGACCCTGCCGGACGAGCGCGCGGTGCGGGCGGAACCGGAGAGCGCCTCGATGTTCGGCACGGTCGGCGGCCCGCTCGCCCTGCTGGCCGCGGCGGGCGTCGCCGTGGGCGCCGCGGTCGCGGTGCAGCGGCGCCGGGCCGCCCTGGCCCGCCGGCGGCGCAGCGGCGGCGACGACCACCCCTGATCTGACGGGAAGGACTACCGGCCGCGGCCGGTGCGTGGTCTCATTGTTTACGAATCCGTACCGTTATTGATTGGGGGCGGACATGGGTGTCCTGGTCGTCGGAGCCGGCCCCACCGGGCTGGCGCTGGCCTGCGCGCTGCGGGCGCACGACGTGCCGGTCCGCGTCATCGACCGGGCCGGCGGACCCGCGACGACGTCGCGGGCGAACATCCTGCACGCGCGCGGGGTCGAGGTGCTCAACCGGCTCGGCGCGCTCGGGGACCTGCCGGAGCGGGCGCAGCCCGCCGTCCAGCTCACCCTGCGCGCCGGGCACGAGCCGCTGGCCACCGTGCGCTTCGGCGAGATCGAAGGCCGGCAGCTCCGCGCGCTGTTCATCCCGCAGACCGCGGTGGAGGAGGCGCTGCACCGACGGCTCACCGAGCTCGGCGGCAGCGTCGAGTGGGGGCGCGAGCTCACCGACCTCGCCCAGGGCCCGGACGGCGTGACCGCCACGGTCTCCGGCGAGACCGCGCACGCCGACTACGTGGTGGGCTGCGACGGCGCGCACAGCGCGGTCCGCAGGCTGGCCGGCATCGGCTTCCCCGGCGTCGCCCTGGCGGACCAGTGGCTGCTCGCCGACGTGACCGCCGACTGGGACCTGGACCGCCGCGGCTCGTCGGGGTGGTTCTCCCGGGACGGGGTCTTCTTCGCCATCCCGATGCGCAGCGAGCACGACGACGCGTGGCGGGTGATGGCCGACGCCGAGCACGCCGACGGCGACGTGCTGGACCAGCTGCGGCGGCTGCTCGTCGAGCGCACCGGGCAGGCCGACGCCGTGCTGCGCGAGGCCGACTGGACCTCGGTGTTCCGCATCCACCGCCGGCTCGCCGACAGCTACCGGGCCGGGCGCGTGCTGCTCGCCGGGGACGCCGCGCACATCCACAGCCCCTTCGGCGGGCAGGGCATGAACACCGGCATCGGCGACGCGGAGAACCTGGCGTGGAAGCTCGCGCTGGTCGTGCAGGGCCGCGCCAGCGCCGCGCTGCTGGACACCTACCAGGCCGAACGGCGACCGCTGGCGGAGGACGTGCTGCGCGGGACCACGGCGACCACCCGGGTGCTGCTGACCGACGGGGCCGTCGGCCGCGCGGCGCGCGCCGTCACGGCCCGCGTGGCGCGCCTCGGTCCGGTCCAGCGGTACGCGACGTGGCTGGCGTCCCAGCTCTGGGTGACCTACCGCGAGGGCCCGCTCGGGGCCCGGCGCGGCCCCCGGCCGCGACCCGGCGACCGCGTGCCGGACCTGGTGTGCCGGGACGCCGACGGCCGCCGGACCCGGCTGCACGCCGAGCTGCGCGGCCGCTGGGCGGTGCTCGGCGGCGACGGGGTCTCGCTCGGGGAACCCTTCGTGCACCTGGCACCGGAGCGGCCGCTCCGCGGGACCTGGCTGGTGCGCCCGGACGGGCACCTGGCGTGGCGCGGGGACACCCCCGGGCAGCTCCTGCGCTGGTTCGAGACGACCCTGCGGACCGGGAGGGCGGCGTGACCCGGGCCCGCGGGCGACCCCGCGACCCCGAGGCCGACCGGGCCATCCTGCGAGCCGCGCTGGAGCTGTTCCTCGAGCGCGGGGTCGCGGGCACCAGCATGGAGCAGATCGCCAAGCGCGCCGGGGTCGGCAAGCTCACCGTCTACCGGCGGTGGGACTCCAAGGAAGCGGTGCTGGCGGCCGCGATCGAGTCCGCCCGCGACGAGATGCCGGAGACCGCGCCGCCCGACCCCGGTGACGTGCCGGTGCCGACGCTGGTCCGGCAGACCCTGCCGGACCTGGCCGAGGCCCTCACCGCGCCCCGGCTGCGGGCGATGGTCGCCCGCGTCTTCGGGGAGAGCGCCAGCCACCCGGAGCTGATGGCGACCTACTGGGAGCACTACGTGGTGCCCCGGCGGCGGACCGTCCGGGCGCTGCTGGAGCGCGCGCGGGCCGAGGGGACGCTCGCCGCGGACGCCGACCTGGACGTGCTCATCGACATGCTGGTCGGCGCCGTGCTGTTCCGGCTCCTCCAGCCCGAGCCGCTCGACGCCGCCGGAGCCCGCGCCTACCTGGAGTCGGTGTACCGCCACGCCGGGCTGCTCGACGAGCGGTGAGCGCTCAGCGCCTGCGCCACCACGCCCAGCCGACGAGCGCCCCGAGACCGCCCAGGCCCACCAGGCCCGCGGTGGCGCGCGCGCCGGAGCGGCCGCGCACCTGCACCACCGGGCGGATGATCGCCGGGCCCGGCGCCGGCGAGGCCTCCGCCTCCTGGTACTCCGGGGCCGACGCCGTCCACGCGGTGACGAAGAGGATGAACCGCGAGGTGAGGTTGGCGAACACCAGCAGACCGAGGACCGGCCCGAACGCCGCGCCCGCCGGGGAGCTGGTGACGCTGTTGAGGTAGACCACCGCGACCTGCTTGAGCACCTCGAACCCGATCGCGGCGAACAGCGCGCCCCACACCGCGGTGCGCAGGCGGACCGCCTTGCGCGGCAGCCGCGCCAGCACCCACAGGAACACCAGCCAGCTCGCCGCCAGCGACAGCAGCGTGGTCAGCCCGCGCAGCGCGAACACCGCCACCGCGGTGTGCTGGATCCCGAAGAACTCGAACAGCCACAACCCGACGCCGCCGAGCGCGCTGATGCCGAACGAGATCGCCAGCGCCGCACCGAGGCCGATCAGCGACAGCAGGTCGGAGAGCATCCGCCGCAGCACCGGCTGCTGGTCGGGCTGCTGGGTCCACTGGGCGGTCAGCGCCTCGCGCAGGTTGGTCATCCAGCCCAGCCCGGAGTACAGCGCGGCGAGCAGGCCGATCACCCCGACCGCCCCGGCCTGCCGGATCGCCTGGTCGACGACGCCGGTCAGCATCTGGCTCATCGCCGCGCTGGGCACCGCCGAGGTGATCGACTCCTGCAGCTTCCCGAGCAGGTCGGGGTTGCCGGCGAGCACGAAACCGGCGACCGCGAACGCGATCATCAGCAGCGGCACCAGGGCGAGCACGCTGAAGTAGGTGATCGCCGCCGCGTAGTAGTCGCCGTACTGCTTCTGGTACCGCTCGAACGCGCGGATCAGCCGGTCCAACCAGGGGTGCTTGCGACGCAGCAGCGTCAGCCGCCCCGGTCGTTCGTCCTGTTGCCCGGCCACGGTGCACCTCCCGCCGCAACGGCATCCGCCGATCGGCAGCAGGCTACCCGCAGATGATCAGTTCAGCCCATCGGCGGAAGGAAACCCACCCGATCGAAGACGGTGCGCAGCGTCTCGCCGGCCACCTCGCGGGCGCGCTCCGCGCCGCGGTGCAGCACCTTGTCCAGCTCCGCCGGGTCGTCGAGGTAGGCCTGGACCTTCTCCTGGAACGGCGTGACGAACTCGACCACGACCTCGCCGAGGTCCTTCTTCAGGTCGCCGTAGCCCTTGCCCTCGTAGGCCGTCTCCAGCTCGGCGACGCTCCGGCCGCTCAGCGCCGAGTAGATCACCAGCAGGTTGCTGATGCCGGGCTTGTTCTCCACGTCGTAGCGGATCTCGCGCTCCAGGTCGGTGACCGCGGAGCGGATCTTCTTGGCGGAGCGCTTGGGCGACTCCATCAGCTCGATGACACCGGAGGGCACCGACTTGCTCATCTTGGAGGTCGGGTCCTGCAGGTCGTAGATCTTCGCGGTGTCCTTCGGGATGTGCGCGGCCGGGACGGTGAAGGTCTGGCCGAACCGGGAGTTGAACCGCTGCGCCAGGTTGCGGGTGAGCTCCAGGTGCTGGCGCTGGTCCTCGCCGACCGGCACCGCGTCGGCCTGGTAGAGCAGGATGTCGGCGGCCTGCAGCACCGGGTAGGTGAACAGCCCGACGCTGACGTGCTCGGCCTCCTGGCGGGCGGCCTTGTCCTTGAACTGGGTCATCCGGCCGGCCTCGCCGAAGCCGGTCTGGCACTCCAGCACCCAGCTGAGCTGGGCGTGCTCCGGGACGTGGCTCTGCACGAACAGCGTGGAGCGGTCCGGGTCGATGCCGAGGGCGAGCAGCTGGGCGGCCGACAGCCGGGTGCGCTGGCGCAGCTGCGCGGGGTCCTGCTCGACGGTGATGGCGTGCAGGTCGACGACGCAGTAGAAGGCGTCGTGGTCGTCCTGCATGGTGACCCACTCCCGCAGGGCGCCCAGGTAGTTGCCGAGGTGGAACGAGTCGGCGGTCGGCTGGATGCCGGACAACACGCGGGGACGAGCCGCGGACTGGCTGTTCTGGGGTGCGGTGTCGCTGCTGCTCACGAACTGATTCTCGCAAGCCCCGCGCCGCGGGTGGGAACGGACCTCCGGTCAGGAGGTCTTGCGCTGGTTCTCCGGCTGGACCTTCTTCTTCCGGAACGCGCCTGCGACCATGCCGACCACGCCGAGCCCGACGGCGGTGAGGCCGACCGGAGTGGCCAGCGAGTCCAGCGGTCCGGGCGGCCCGGACGGCAGGGCCAGCGGTCGGGCGGTGGCCGCCGCCGCAGTCGCGAGCACCGTCGCCGCGATGACGGCACCGAGCGCGGAGACTCGCATGGCCACGCGAGCTATTCGGCTACGCACGAGCGCGCCTCCCTCACGATGATTGACCCGATCAGGTCAGCATTCCTTCGAGTCCGGTGGCAGACCGTACCGGTCGCCGGTTACGCCCGTGGTCGCTCCGTGTGAACCGACCACGACGGAGTGATCATATTTTCCGGCGAAATGGACCTGGATCCGGGGCTGTGCAACGGAGAACGGCGCAGGCCAGCGCGCGGATCGACCCCTCTCCGGACCCCCCGGCGCAGCCGCTAGGGTGACCCACGTCACACACTTCTGTGTGGGCAGCTCCCGAGCGACCCCCGGCCGGGCCCGGAGGGGCGCGGCCCCCACCGGAACCGGACGTCCGATCCCGGTGGGAGCCGCGCCGAGCGGAGGCCTCAGACCGGGCTGACGCCGAGCTGCACCCGTCCGGGGCGCCCGTAGGTGGTGGTGCGTTGCCGGGCGGGTCGTCCCGCGCGGGCGGCCAGTTCGTGCAGCTCCTCGACGCTGCGCTCCGACCCGTGCTCGGACCCGGCCATGCGGCTGATCGTCTCCTCCATCAGCGTGCCGCCGACGTCGTTGGCCCCGCCGTGCAGCACCTCGGTCGTGCCGGCGTCACCGAGCTTGACCCAGGAGCACTGGACGTTGTCGACCCGGCCGTGCAGCAGCACGCGCGCCATCGCGTGCACCGCGCGGTTGTCCCGGCGGGTCGGGCCCGGACGGGCCAGCCCGGCCAGGTAGATCGGCGCGTTGCGGTGCACGAACGGCAGCGGCACGAACTCGGTGAACCCGGCGGCTCCGTGCTCGGCCGCGGCGTCCTGCACCCGGGCGAGCGTCCGGAAGTGCCCCAGCCAGTGCTCGGGCGTGTCGACGTGGCCGTACATCATCGTCGACGAGGACGGGATGCCCAGCCGGTGCGCGGTGGTGACGACCTCGACCCACTCGGCGGCGGGCAGCTTGCCCTTGGTGAGCACCCAGCGCACCTCGTCGTCGAGGATCTCCGCCGCCGTGCCCGGGATGCTGCCCAGCCCGGCCTCCTTCAGCTCGGCCAGCCAGTCCGCCACGCTCACCCCGGCCTTGGCGGCCGCGCTGACGATCTCCATCGGGCTGAAGGCGTGGACGTGCATCTCCGGCACCCGCTCCTTGATCGCGCGCACCAGGTCGGCGTAGCCGGACACCGGCAGCCGGGGGTCGATGCCGCCCTGCATGCAGATCTCGGTGGCCCCGGCCCGCCACGCCTCGTCGGCCCGGTCGGCGACCTCCTCCGGGGAGAGCCGGTAGGCGTCGGCGTCGCGCTCGCGCTGGGCGAAGGCGCAGAACCGGCAGCCGACGTAGCAGATGTTGGAGAAGTTGATGTTGCGGTTGACCACGTAGGTGATGTCGTCGCCGACGACCTCCCGGCGCAGGTCGTCGGCGATCCGGGCGAGCTCGTCGAGCGCGGCTCCGTCGCAGGTCATCAAGGCCATCGCGGCGTCGTGGTGCGCTTCGTCGAGCAGCGCGGCCGGGTCGGAGGAGGCCAGCCGGAGGCCCTCCCGCACGTCGGCGTCGAGCCGCTCCGGCGCGGACGCCGCGGGCACCTGGGCGCGCAGCGCGTCCCAGTCGCCGTAGACGGTGTCGAAGTCGCTGCGGCGGTCCTCGCTGCGGCCCGTGGTGTCGATGCTGCGGTGCAGGTCGGTGCGGCCGATGGACTCGAAGCCGCCGTCCGGCTCCTGCCACTCGCGGCCGACGATCTCGGCGTCCGGGCGGCGCAGGCCGTCGGCGTCGGCCAGCGCCGCGACGTGCCCGGCGACCCGCAGGTCGAGCCACTGCGTGCTGTCGCCCGCGAGCCCGGCGCGCACGTAGCGCGGGTAGGCGGTGAGCCGCTCGCGGAGCTCGAACCCGGCTTCCGCGGTGGTCGCGGCCAGGTCGTCCAGCGCCGGCCAGGGGTGCTCGGGGCTGACGTGGTCCGGGGTCACCGGGGAGACACCGCCCCAGTCGTCGATCCCCGCCCGCAGCACGAGCAGTTGCTGGTCACCGACCAGGTTCGGCGGTGCCTGGACGCTGACCCCGGACGGCATGAGCAGCCGCGCGACCGCGACGGTGGCGGCCAGGTCCTCCAGGTCGGCGTCGGGCACGTCCCGCATCGCGGTGTCCGGTTTGGCCCGGAAGTTCTGCACGATGACTTCCTGCAGGTGCCCGTACTGCCGGGCGACGCGGCGCAGCGCGAGCAGCGACTCGGCGCGCTCGGTGCGGGTCTCGCCGATGCCGATGAGGATCCCGCTGGTGAACGGCACGGCGACGCGACCGGCGTCCTCCAGCGTGCGCAACCGGACGGCGGGCTCCTTGTCCGGGCTGCCGAAGTGCGGACCGCCCTTGTCCCGCCACAACCGCTCGGCGGTGGTCTCCAGCATCATGCCCATGCTCGCCGCGACCGGCTTGAGCCTGGTCAGCTCCGACCAGGACAGCACGCCCGGGTTCAGGTGCGGCAGCAGCCCGGTCTCCTCCAGCACCGCGATCGCGCAGGCCCGGACGTAGTCCACAGTGGAGGAGTAGCCGCGGGCCTCCAACCACTCCGCGGCCGCCGACCAGCGTTCCTCGGGCCGGTCGCCCAGGGTGAACAGCGCTTCGGTGCAGCCCGCTTCGGCGCCGCGCCGGGCGATCTCCACGACCTCCTCGCGCTCCAGGAACGCGGACTCGACGCGGTGCGGCACGGTGGCGAACGTGCAGTAGTGGCACCGGTCCCGGCACAGCCGGGTCAGCGGGATGAACACGTTGCGGGCGTGCGTGACCACACCCGGACGGCCTTCGGCGAGCAGGTGCGCGTCCCGCGCGCGGCCCGCCGCGGCCAGCAGTCTCTCCAGGTCGTCACCGCGGGCGTGGAGCAGCACGGCGGCCTCGGTGGCGTCCAGCGAGGCACCGTCGGTGGCTCTGCGGAGCGCCCGGCGCATGGCCGAATCGCTCGGAGTGGGTTCGGGCTGGGCGAGTTGCAGATCTACGACCGACACCAGCCGACTCTAAGTCCGAGGTCCCGCGTCGCGCAGCCGCCCGAGGCGTGCCGTACAGCTCACTCTCGGCTAGGGAATTGCTCCGTTCCGCCCTACCGCGCATCCCCAGATCAGGCGCAGAATCCGACGAACAGCACTGGGAGGATCACATTCTGTCTCTTCAGGAGGGACACGTGTCACGCAGAAGATTGAAGGGCAGAACTGCGCGCATCGCCGGTTCTGCCCTCGCGCTGGCGCTGCTGGTGCCGGCGGGCGTCGTCAGCACGGCCGCCACCGCGCCCGCGAGCGACGCCGCACCCGCGCACTTCGTCGTCATCGGCCCGACCGGTGACGGCCTGGCGCAGACCGAGGAATCGGTCCGCGCGGCCGGCGGTGCCGTGGTGCAGAGCTGGCCGCAGATCGGGGTCGTGGTGGCGACCTCCACCGACCCGGCGTTCGCCGAGGCGGTGCGCGGACTGCCCGCGGTCGAGCAGGCGGGCAACACCCGCAACCTGGCCGAACAGCTCCCGCCCGAGCAGTCCACGCGGCTGGAGACGCTGGAGGGCACGACGGCCGCCCCCGCGGTCACCGCGCAGGCCGGCCAGGAGCCGCTGGAGCCCGAGCAGTGGGACATGCGGCAGATCGGCGTCGACCAGGCGCACGCGATCTCCCGGGGCAGCGAGGACGTCACCGTCGGCGTGCTGGACTTCGGCATCGACCCGACGCACCCCGACCTGGTGCCGAACCTGGACGTGTCGAAGTCGGTGAGCTGCGTCGACGAGGGCGTCCCGGACACCCGCCAGGAGGCCTGGCAGCCGCAGGACGAGACGCAGAGCCACGGCACGCACGTGGCCGGGACCATCGCCGCGGCCCGCAACGGCCTCGGCGTCACCGGCGTGGCCCCGGACGTCACACTGGCCTCGGTGCGGGTGATCGACGACGACGGGTTCATCTACCCCGAGTACGCCATCTGCGGTTTCATCTGGGCCGCTGAGCACGGGTTCGACGTCACCAACAACTCCTACTTCGTCGACCCCTGGTACCTGTGGTGCGACAGCGACCCGGACCAGCGGGCCGCGGCGGAGGCGGTGCGCCGGGCGGTCGACTACGCCACCAGCAAGGACGTCGTGACCGTGACCTCCGCGGGCAACAGCAACTGGGACCTGTCCAAGCCGATCCACGACACCGAGAGCCCGAACAACGGCGGCCCGACGCAGGACCGCTGGACCGGGCACGAGTGCCACGTGCTGCCGGGCGAGCTGCCCGGTGTGGTGTCGGTGTCCGCGGTGGGCGTCGACTCGGTGAAGTCGTACTACTCCAACTACGGGCTGGGGTCCATCACCGTGACCGCCCCGGGCGGCGACAAGGACCAGGTCCCGGACACGCCGTCGCAGAACGGCCGGGTGCTGTCCACGGTGCCCGGCGGCGGCTGGGGCTGGATGCAGGGCACCTCGATGGCCGGGCCGCACGCGGTGGGCGTGGTGGCGCTGCTGCGCAGCACCCACCCGGAGTGGAACGGCCCGCAGACGATCGGCGCGCTGGCCAACCAGGCGGACGCCCTGGCTTGCCCGGAGAACTACGACCCGGACGGTGACGGCAAGCCGGACGCGGTGTGCGCGGGCGGCGCCACCGGCGCGGGCTTCTACGGCGCGGGCCTCGTCGACGCCCTCGACGCGGTCCGCTGACGCCAGGGTCCTCCACCCGAACAGGTGACGCGTGAAGGGCACCTTCCCCCAACCCGGTGGGCGGAAGGTGCCCTTCACCCCTTCCTCCCGGTTGCTCGGCGGGGTGCCCGGACGGACGCTCGGTGCGAGCGGGAACCGGTGGGGAGCGAGGTCGTCGTGGGGGACTCGGAGAGGTTCGTGATCGTCGGCGCCGGGCTGGCCGGCGCCAAGGGCGCGGAGGCGCTGCGCAGGCAGGGCTTCGACGGGCGGATCGCCCTGGTCGGCGACGAACCGCACCGCCCGTACGAGCGGCCGCCGCTGTCCAAGGGCTACCTGGCGGGCGGGATGGCGTTCGAGGCGGCCCACGTGCACGACGAGGGCTGGTACGCCGAGAACCGGGTGGACCTGCAGCTCGGCGTGCCGGTGCAGCGGATCGACCGGTCGTTGCGGCAGGTCGAGCTGGCCGACGGCACCCGCCTCGACTACGACAAGCTGCTGCTGGCCACGGGTGCGCACCCCCGCTCGCTGCCGGTGCCGGGCATCGACGCCGAGGGCGTGCTGCACCTGCGGCGCGTCGAGGACTCCGACCGCATCAAGCGCACGCTGGCCGAGGTCGAGCGGCTGGTGGTGGTCGGCGCGGGCTGGATCGGCCTGGAGGTCACCGCCGCGGCCCGCACCGCCGGCGTGGCCGTGACGGTCGTGGAGACCACCGAGCTGCCGCTGCTGCGCGTGCTCGGCCCCGAGGTGGCCCGGGTGTTCGCCGACGTGCACCGGCAGCACGGCGTCGAGTTCCGGTTCGGCACCGCGGTCGACGAGGTCCGCACCGCCCGCGGGCGCGTCACCGGGGTCCGGTTGACCGACGGCACCGAGGTCGGCGCGGACGCCGTGCTGGTCGCGGTCGGCGTGGTCCCCGAGGTCACGCTCGCCGAGCAGGCCGGGCTGCGGGTGCAGAACGGCGTCCTGGTGGACGCCACGCTGCGCACACCGGACCCGAACATCGTGGCGGCCGGGGACGTGGCCAACGCCTTCAACCCGTTGCTGGGCAAGCAGATCCGCGTGGAGCACTGGGCGAACGCGCTGAACCAGCCGACCACCGCGGCGGCGGCGATGCTCGGGCGCGACGTCGCGTACTCGGAGCTGCCCTACTTCTTCACCGACCAGTACGACCCGGGCGCGGGCGGCATCGGCATGGAGTTCCTCGGCCACGTCGAGCCGGGCGGGTACGACCAGGTGGTCTTCCGCGGTGACGTCGAGGCCCGCGAGTTCATCGCGTTCTGGCTGGACGGCGGCCGGGTCCTGGCGGGCATGAACGTCAACGTCTGGGACGTCCAGGAGCAGCTCGGGACGCTGATCACCTCGGGGACCACGGTGGACACGGCGGCGCTGGCCGACCCGGACACCCCGCTGAACGACCTGATCGCCCGCTGATCAGGTCGCGAGGGAGCGGTCCGTCGAGGAGCTCGGGGGTCACCACGAGCCCGGTCATCGCGCGGGGAAGCCGGACGCGGCGACCACTGGCGATCCACAGTGGACACTACCGGGAACCGCCGGTCCGGGGCATGATCCCGTCCTGGACGGCCCCGGGTCCCCACCAGCGGTGTCGTCCACCCGACCCGCCCGCGCTCCGAGGACACCAGGAGGACCCGTGCGCGCACTCACCTACTGCGTCGCCACCACGATCGACGGCTTCATCGCCGAACCCGACCGCAGCGACCCGAGCACCAGCGGGCTCCTGGCGCCTCCACCCGAGTACCTGCCGCACGTCCTCGCCGGGCTGCCGGAGATCGTGCCCACGCACCTGCGCGAGCCGCTCGGCATCGCCGACGCCGAGCCCGCGCGGTTCGACACCGTCGTCGAGGGGCGCGGGTCCTACGAGACCGGCCTCGCCGCGGGCATCACCAACGCCTACGCGCACCTCGAGCACTACGTGTTCTCGCGGACCCTCACCGAGAGCCCGGACCCCGGGGTGCACCTGGTCGCCACGGACCCGGTCGAGAAGGTCCGCGAGCTCAAGGCCCGGCCGGGGAAGGGGATCTGGCTGGTCGGCGGCGCGCAGCTGGCGGCGGCGCTGCGCCCGGAGATCGACGAGCTCCTCATCAAGCTGCACCCCGTCGCCGCCGGAGCCGGGATCCCCCTGTTCGACGGGGACTTCCGCCCGGAGCGGTTCGACCTGGTCCGCGCCGAACCCCACCCGGGCGGGATCGTGCACCTGACCTACCGGAAGCGCTGACGCTCACACGTCGTAGGTCACGGTCACCGGGGCGTGGTCGGACCAGCGCTGGTCGTAGCTCTCGGCCTTCTCCACCACCGCGGACACCGCGCGCTCCACCAGGCCGGCGGTGGCCACGTGCAGGTCGATGCGCCAACCGGAGTCGTTGTCGAAGGCCTTGCCCCGGTAGGACCACCAGCTGTACGGACCCGGCCCCTCCGGGCGCAGGTGGCGGACCACGTCGGTGTAGCCGCTCTCGTACAGGCCGGTCAGCCAGGCCCGCTCCTCCGGGAGGAACCCGGCTTCCTTCCGGTTGGCCTTCCAGTTCTTCAGGTCGATCTCCTGGTGGGCGATGTTCCAGTCACCGCACACCAGGACCTCGCGCCCCTCCGCCGCGGCCCGCTCGCGGAGCCCGTCCAGGTACTCGCGGAACTCCTTCATGAAGCGTTCCTTCTCGTCCTGGCGCGGGGTGCCCACCTCACCGCTGGGCAGGTAGAGGCTGCCGAGCACCAGGCCCGGCAGGTCGATCTCCGCGTACCGCCCGCTCTCGTCGAACTCCGCCGAGCCGAAACCGATGCGCACCGCCTCGGGTTCGGTGCGGCTGTAGATCGCCACTCCGGCGCGGCCCTTCACGGAGCTGGGCGCGAGCACCGTGTGCCAGCCCTCGGGTTCGCGGACGGCGGCGGTGAGCTGGTCGGGTTCCGCACGCGTCTCCTGCATGCAGACGACGTCCGCCCCGGTGGCGGCCAGCCACTCCACGAAGCCCTTCTTGGCAGCGGCGCGCAGGCCGTTGACGTTCACGCTCGACACAGTCAGCACGCCCGCGAGCCTAACCACCGCCCCCGACCACCGGACCCCCCGGTCGCCGCGCGTTCCGGCTGGTCAGACACGGTGCGTGCCGGTGTCACCGCGCACGGGAGCGGCGGCCCGGCGGCGGGTGGGCCGCGGCGCCGCCGGGCGCTGCCAGAGCCACGTGCACACCCGGGCGCCGCCGAGGCTGGAGCGTGCGAGGCGGCCCCCGGTCGACTCCGCGACGCGGCGGGCGATGTCCGACCCCAGCCCGGTCGACCCGGCGCTGCTCCGGTCGCGCTGCACCGCCTCGGCGGACTCCGCCACGCCCGGGCCCGCGTCCTCCACGACCACGCCGACCACGCCGTCGTCGCACTGCAACGACACCACGAACTCGGTCCGCTCCGGGGTGTGCCGGAAGACGGTGCCCACCACCGCGTCCACCGCCGCCGCGAGCTCCGCGGCCGGGACCGGGACGTGCACGGACCCGTCCGCGCCGCGCAGGCTCCACGGCCGCTGCTGGTGCTCGGCCAGCGCCGACCAGAACTCGAGCCGTTCGCGCAGCAGCGCCGCCGCGTCGCAGTCGGCGTCCTCCCCCGGTCCGGCCCGGCGGACGCTGGTGATCACCAGGTCCACCTCGCGCTCCAGCCGGTCGATGGCCTGCCGGGTCTGCTCGGCGACCTGGTCGTCCCCGAGCGCTTCGGCGTTGAGCCGCGACGCGGTCAGCGGGTGCGCAGCCGGTGCGACAGGTCCGCGGCCATCTCCCGTTCCGCGACGAGCAGCTGGCGCACCCGGTCGGTCATCGCACCTCACCGGTGCCCGCCCGGCTGGTGCCGCCCGCGGCACCGTCCGGCAGGTGCACGGCGACCTGGCCCAGCTGCCCGGCCCGGGTGCTGGCCACGGCCTCGCCGACCAGCCCCTCGTCCTCGGTGGTGGCCAGCACCGGGGCGAGGGCGACGGCCTGCCGCTCGGCGTCGGACATCGCCTGGTCCCGGGCCATCTCCCGGACCACCAGGCCGAGCGGGACGAGGAACGCCAGCGCGACCATCGAGGTCACCGCCAGCGCGACGAGCACGACGGTGCGCCTCATCCCGGTTCCACGAGCTTGACCGGCGACCCCGCGCACGGTGTGCAGGTAGCGCGGTTCCGCCGCGCTCTCCCCGAGCTTGCGCCGGAGCCAGGAGAGGTGGACGTCGATGGTCTGGTCGTCGCCGAAGGCCTGCCGCCACACCTGGGAGAGCAGTTCGCGGCGCGGCACCACCCGGCCCGGCCGCGAGGCGAGGTAGGCGAGCAGGTCGAACTCGCGGCGGGCGAGCTCCAGCTCGGTGCCGTCGAGGGTGGCCTCCCGGCTCTCCACGTCGACGCGCAGCCCGCCGACGGTGATCACCGGGGTCCGCTGCGCGCCCCGGGCGCGGCGGAGGACGGCTTCGACGCGGGCGTTGAGGTGCTCGCTGGAGAACGGCTTGACCAGGTCGTCGTCGGCGCGCAGCAGGCGGACGATCTCGGTCTCGTCGTCGCGGGCGGTCGCGACGATGGTGGGCACGTCGGAGACGCCGCGGATCATCGTGAGCGTCTCGCCGCCGTCGAGGTCGGGCAGCCCGAGGCCGAGGATGATGACGTCGGGCGGGTGCTCGGACACCTCGCGCAGCGAGTCGAGCGCGGTCCCGACGCTGCGGACCACCCAGTCGCGCGCGGTCAGGTCGCGGATGAGCGCCGCGCGCACCACCGGGTCGTCCCCGACAACCAGCACCACAGCCATGGCGGGCACCACAACGGGATGGTGAAGATCGTTCATGTTCGCTGGGTCCCGCGCGTCGGCCCAGGTGGTCGCACCGCACCGGGGCGGGCGTGGGAGAGCGCGCTCCCGTGCGAGTGCAGCGAGCCCTCACCTACGTCGGCGTGTGGGTGGCGGCGACCGCCGCGGCCGTCACGGTGACCTGGCTCGGCGTGCGGGACGTCATCCACGGCGCGGTGTTCGACCCGCCCCTCCCGCCCCCCCCCGGTGAGCCGCCCGGACGCGGCCCCGCCACCGGCACCGCCCTCGACAACCGCTCCGCCCAGTGCGCCCACACCGACCACAGTGGACCGCCCGACCCCGGAGCCGGACCCGTCGACCGACGCGGCCGAGAACGTGCGCACCCACGGGGTCGGCGGCGGCACCGTCGTCCTCTCCGCGCTCCCGGACCGCGCGGTGCTGATCTCGGCCACCCCGCGCCCCGGCTACGCGGCGCGGACCTGGGAGCACCCGGGCGGCTGGCTGCGGGTGGAGTCCACTGCCGCCGACCGCTCGTCCACGCTGATCGCCACCTGGCACGACGGCCCGACCAGGGTCGAGACCCACGAGAACCAGCCCCGCGGCGGCCCGCCCGCAGCGCGAGACCTCCGACACACACCGTGCCCGGTCGGTTCCTCCTGGTTACCGGCTGGTAGACGCCGCCATTCCGGGCAACCCGCTCGACCTGGGGTCTGATTCCACTACTATCCCCGAGTAACGTTCCACGACCCGATCACGACTAGCGGTCGTAGTGTTCCCCTCACAGGAGGTCTCGCGTGGCCCCGGACAGCGCCACGAGCAGCGGTCCCACTGCCCGTCGCATCGTGCTCGGCAGTCAGCTGCGCCGGCTGCGGGAGGCGAGCGGCATCTCGCGCGAGGACGCCGGGGACGCCATCCGCGGTTCCGGGTCGAAGATCAGCCGACTGGAACTCGGGCGGGTCGGGTTCAAGGAACGCGACGTCGCGGACCTGCTCACCCTGTACGGCGTCACCGACGACAGCGAGCGGGAGTCCTTCTTGGAACTGGTGCGCCGCTCCAACGAACCTGGTTGGTGGCACCGCTACAACGACCTGATGCCCAACTGGTTCCAGGACTACGTCGGACTCGAGGAGTCGGCCTCCCGGATCCAGACCTACGAGATCCAGTTCGTACCGGGCTTGCTGCAGACCGAGCGCTACGCCCGCGCGGTGGCCACACAGGGTCGCCCGGAGTTCACAGAGGACGAGCTCGACCGCCGGGTCCGGCTGCGCATGCAGCGGCAGAAGCTGTTCAACCAGCCGAAGGCGCCACGGGTCTGGGCGGTCATCGACGAATCGGTGCTGCACCGACCGATCGGCGGCCGCGAGGTGCTGCGCGAGCAGATCGAGCACCTGATCGACGTGACCAGCCGGCCCGGCATCACGCTGCAGATCCTGCCGTTCGAGCTGGGCCGGTCGGGCGCGGAGGGCGCGTTCACCATCCTGCGCTTCGCCGAGCCGGAACTGCCGGACATCGTCTACCTGGAACACCTCTGCGGCGCGCTGTACCTGGACAAGCCCGACGAGGTCGAGGTGTACAGCAAGGTCAGCCACCGGCTCGCGGTCGACGCCCAGACCCCGGAGCAGACCCGCAAGACGCTCAAGGCCGCGCTCAAGCAGGTCTGATCGCACGCCACCGCCGCGGTCCTCCGGGGCCGGGGCGGTGGCGATTTCACGTCACGCCCACCCGCGCCGCACGCCCGCGCGGGAGCCCCGTCGCGCTCTGCGCTCCGTCGCGTCCGCACTGAACCCGCAGGTCAGCGCGCCTCGTGCGAGCGCGAACGAGGAAAGGCGGGTGCAGTGACGCCGATGACGCGCACGTGATCAACATCTCACCCGCGTGCACGTGCATTCAATCGTGCATCTGCACCTGCTACCGTGGATGCACGATCAACTGCACGTGCAGATGATCGTGCAGAGTTAGTCGGGGGAAAGTAGGGTTCCGATGCCGAAGATCCAGAACGGTATGCCAGCGAAGCAGCTCCCCAACGCGAAGTGGCGCAAGAGCCGCCACAGCGGCGCGGTGGGCAACTGCGTGGAACTGGCGCCACTGGTCGATGGCGGGGTGGCTGTCAGGAACTCGCGGTACCCCGAGGGACCGGCACTGGTGTACAGCCGGGACGAGATCGCCGCGTTCTTGAACGGAGCCAAGGACGGCGAGTTCGACGACCTGATCGCCTGACGGACCGCGACCGCGCAGGCGGCGCGGTCCGGGCCCGCACGACGGATTTCGGTGGCGCCATGTACGACATTACGAACGGCCTGCAAGCGCTGGTCGCGCGCGACTTCCAGTTCGCGCACCCGCGTGATGCCGACGGCGGGATCGTCGCCGTCGTCGGCATCCGGGTGCACCGCGGTGTCTTCGACATCCTGCAGCTCTTCGGGGAGCACGACGCCGACGCGGCCCGTGTCCCCGGTGACGAGCCGGACGTGCTGTTCCCGAAGAAGGTGCTCTGGCGCACCACCGGATCGGCGCGCGAGGTGATCAACGAGCTGCTGGCGCTCAGCGACCCGGCCCCGGAGATCGGTACGCCGCCGACGGGTTGCTGGGTCCCCACCCACGCCGGCCGCACGGCCTGGCTCGCGGCGTCTGCCTGACCCGCGCCGCGCAGCCCCCAGACCCCCGCCCCGACCCCGGCGCCGGAGTCCCTCGTGGACCACGCCCCCCCGGCCCGGGCCCCCGAAGGAGATCGAGTTCCCGCGCTCTGCGGCTGGGCGCGGGAACTCGATCCGGGGCGGAAGACCCCACCGCGAGCCGTCCCGGCGAGGCCGACCGGGACACCGCAGGGAGGCACGCATCGGCCAGAACGGCGGACATCCCTGCAGGCGACCGACCCCCGCCGTTCTCCCTGGCGCCGGTCGGTGAGCAGCCGGCCGTCCGGTCACCGCGCACCGCGCGGGCCGACGAGCTCCCGGCGTCAGGGCCCTGCGGCCCTGCGACGGCACGCTGGACGTCGTCGCAGCGCGCTCCGGCCCCGGACGGTCTCCGGCGACCGCCCGGGGCCCGCCGGTTCAGTCCACTTCGTACATCGGGTTCGGCAGCTTCACGGCACGCTCGGCGTGACCGCCGTCGAGGTCGGAGTCCTGGTCGCCGATGTTCAGCACGATCCGGTAGCCCTGGCGCTCGATGTCCGCCCGGGCGCCGCTCTTGTACGGGACCACCGACTCGTCCGCGTCGTCGGCCGGCCGCAGGTACAGGGCGTCGTGCTCCGGGTAGCCCTCCTCGCGCAGGTCCTGCTCGGTGGCCGCGCGCATCGCGGGGTCCTCGCGGCGACCGGTGACGAAGAAGACCGCGACCCCGTGGGAGTCGGCGAACCGCACCAGGTCCCGCGTCGCCTCGATCGCGGTGGGCTGCCGGGACAGCACGTACTCGTCGAACGACGCCTTGTCGTAGCCGAAGTCGCGGTCCACCTCGTAGCCGTAGGTGGAGAGGCTGGTCTCGTCGATGTCCAGCACGATCGCGGGCTTGTCCACCCCCTGCCGCAACCGGTGGGCCAGGTACTGCCGACCGCGCTCGGTCGCGCGGGCGATGTCGGCGTCCCAGCGCCCGGAGTCGTGGTAGTCCACGATGGACTCCTTGAGGTCGGACAGGTTCGGGAGCGGCTCGGCGGGACCGGCGCCCTGCGCCGTGGCGCAGCCGGAGACGAGCGAACCGAGCAGGGCGATGGCGACGAAGGACCTCGTGCGCACGTGCGGAACCTCCTGGGGGAGAAGGGACACTCAGCGCGCAGGAGTTTCGCACAGCTAAGCAGTTCCCGGTCGGACCTCACCGGATCCTGGCAATTCCTCGCCACCTCCCCACCGCCCGGCCGCTGACCCGTTCGGGTGAGGACCGATGAGTTCTCGGTCCGGCGCGAGTCGTCACTGGCAGAGACCGACGACCGGACGACCACGGGGAGCGAGCGATGAGCCGCGTCAGAGCACTCGTCGGCACCCGCAAAGGTGCCTTCGTCCTGACCGCCGACGGCACCCGGCAGGACTGGGACATCAGCGGTCCGCACTTCGGCGGGTGGGAGGTCTACCACCTCACGGGCTCCCCCGCCGCCCCCGACCGCCTCTACGCCGCGCCGTCGCTGGGATGGTTCGGCCAGCAGGTCCAGCGCTCCGACGACGGCGGCCGCACCTGGCAGCCCGTCGACAACCACTTCGCCTACGAGGGCGCGACCGGCACGCACCAGTGGTACGACGGCAGCCAGCAGCCGTGGACGTTCACCCGCGTCTGGCACCTCGAACCGTCCCCCACCGACCCGGACACCGCCTACGCCGGGGCCGAGGACGCCGCGCTGTTCCGCACCACCGACGGCGGGGCGAGCTGGCACGAGCTGCCCGGGCTGCGCCGGCACGGCTCGGCCTCCGGCTGGCAGCCCGGGGCCGGCGGCATGTGCCTGCACACGATCATCCAGGCGCCGCACGACGCCGACCGCTTCTACACCGCGATCTCCGCGGCCGGCGCCTTCCGCACCGACGACGGCGGCACCACCTGGAAACCGATCAACCGCGGCCTGCGCTCGGAGTTCATCCCGGAACCGGAGGCCGAGGTCGGGCACTGCGTGCACCGGCTGGCCGTGCACCCCGAGCGCCCGGACGTGCTGTTCATGCAGAAGCACTGGGACGTGATGCGCAGCGACGACGCGGGCGAGTCCTGGTACGAGATCAGCGGCGACCTGCCCTCGGACTTCGGCTTCCCGATCGAGGTGCACGCGCACGAACCGGACACCGTCTACGTCGTGCCGATCACGAGCGACGAGCAGCACTACCCGCCGGAGGGGAAGCTGCGGGTGTACCGCAGCCGGACCGGTGGCGGCGAGTGGGAGCCGCTGACCCAGGGGCTGCCGCAGGAGCACTGCTACGTCAACGTGCTGCGCGACGCGATGGCGGTCGACTCCCTCGACGACTGCGGCGTCTACTTCGGCACCACCGGCGGCCAGGTCTACGTGTCGGCCGACGCCGGCGACAGCTGGCAGCCGATCGTCCGCGACCTGCCCGCGGTGCTCTCCGTGGAGGTGCAGACGTTGCCATGATCCGCATCAGACTGCCCAACCACCTGCGCACGCTGGCCGGGATCACCGACCGCGAGGTCGTGGTCGAGGTCGACGGGCCACCGACCCAGCGCGCGGTGCTCGACGCGCTGGAGGCGCGGTACCCGGTGCTGCGCGGGACCGTGCGCGACCACGAGACCCAGCAGCGCCGCGCCTTCATCCGCTTCTTCGCCTGCGAGCAGGACCTCTCGCACGAGTCGCCGGACGCCCCGCTGCCGCCGGAGGTGGCCGCAGGACGGGAGCCCTACCTGGTCGTCGGTGCCGTGGCCGGCGGGTGAGCGGCCCGCGGTCCCAGGCCGCGTCCCGACACGGAGGCGGGTCGGCCCCCACACAGGGGGGAGCCGCCCCGCCTTCCCGTGGGTGCACCAGCGCCGCGGGGCGTGCGGCGGCACCGACGAGGCGGAGCGGCGGACGCGCCGGACAACCCAACCGATCAGATGACGGATCTCCGACTGCCGGGCCACAGATCACGAACTAGGATCGATCTCGATCAAGTTCTCCGACCTGGGACCGAGAAAACGGTTCACATCAACGGTTTTCGCGCGCGTCGAGCGACGCCGCGGTCCCGGGGCCCCGCCATGCGCACGGTGCGGACAGCCCCGGTGTTCGTCGTCGATCCGGCTCCGGAGTCCAATGAGCAGGAGGTAGGACCATGGGAATCCGTCGTGGAACAGCGGTCTCGCTGGCCGCACTGGGAGCGCTCGCCGCCGGCAGCTCGGTGGTCGCCGCAACGGCGTGGGCCGCACCCCCGCTGCAGGTCGAGGTGGGCCAGGTGCAGTGCCTGCGCATCGACTTGCCGTTCATCTCGAAGCTGGTCGAGCCCGCCGTGCTGCAGCACGCCCAGCCGACCGTGCAGCTGACGATGAGCAGCACGGCCAAGGACGGCCAGGAGGTCGGCTACTCCGTCACCGTCAACGGCACCCAGCGCGCTTCCGGCTCGGTCACCGGTGAGGGGCCGTCGATCAACGTGATCAGCCTGGACAGGGGAGTCGACTCCCGACTCGTCGTCACCAGCGGGGACGCCGTGGTCGTGGACCGCGTGCTGCCCGGTCGCTGCTGACCGGCCGCCAGAACGGAGATCGGGGAGCGGGCCCGCGGGTCCGCTCCCCGATCCGTGGTGTGACCGGCTCGTCCGCACCGTTCCCACTGCACGACTCGGACGAGGAGTGGTGGCTCCACCGGCCGGCGCCGGTGAAGCCACCCCAACGCGGCGCAGGCAGCTGACTGGGCCGAGTCACGCCCAGCGTTGGCACTCGCCTTGGCTCCGACCCGTGGAGTGCGCGAGGGGGCCCACGAGACGGCGACTTTCACGCCGCGCCTTGCCTTCTCGGCAAGCTTGGAGCCGCGCCGGGACGCCGTCAGAAGTCGAACAGCGCCCCGGTGCGGGCCTTGAGGGAGCACATGTTGGCCTCCGACAACTGGAAGTCGACCGCGTTGCCGCGCCAGCTCCCCTTCGCCTCTGCGTTGACGGTGCGGAGCTCCTTCGTGCAGGTGCTCGCGGTCCGCGCGTCCAGGCGTTGGACGTTGCCGTCAACGAGCTGGAGCTGGTGGCAGGCGAGGTCCGCCTGCGGGTGGTCACCGCCTACCGGATCGCAGTTCAGCGTCACCGTCCTGGTCTCCCGGTTGGTCTCGGTGACCGACAACGTCACCTCGCTCTGCTGCGCGTCGTCGTGAGCCGCAGCCGCGGCAGCTCCGGGGACCAGCACTGCCACCGCGCACGCCACACCCGCTGCGGCCCGACCGAGCAACCGAATCTCAGGCATCTTCGCGTCATCCTCCGTCCGAGCGGAACAGGAACCCTCCCCTTCTCTACCGCACCGCCGACGATCTCTCCTGATGAGCAAGGAATGATCACCGATCGTGGGCGCCCGATCCGGTACCCGCGACGCAGTGCGCAGACTGCCGCGGTCCTGCCGCGCGCACGCGTCCCCCTGGAGAACGGCTCCCGACCCGATCCACCGGATCTCCCGGCGACCTCCTGACGATCAGTGATCACGAAAAACCCGTTCGCGGCAACGACAACCAGAACCCGACGCGGGTTCACAGATCGGGCGCGAGCGGGGCGAACAGCCGCACAGCCACGACGACGACCGGCGGGCCGTGATCGCACGACCAACCAGCAGGGCGACTCGGCGCGGATCCCGTCCGATCACCACCAGCCAACAGTCCTTGGAAATCCACTGTGGACTTCTGGTTTTTCTGTCATTTCGCCACGATCGAAATGACGATGGGAATATGCACCTTCCTTGATCGCTGGAAGAGGTGAGCCCCCGTTTTCTCCGGTTGCGCGCGGTTCTGCGCACGCTACTGTTCTGAACTGTCCCGTTGTTGCGGGATCCTTCCCATCCCGACCAGGACCCGCACGGTCAGTGCTCACCCGCACCGGCCTGCGGTCTCCACAGCCCTCCGCGGTTCCACGAGGGGCTCCTGTCATGCGCGCACCGAGCTCGCACTGACCGCCACTGAGTCAGCACAGTGGCCATGGCTGCTCGGCCCGGTGGACGATCACCGGGCCGAGCAGTTCTTCGCGCGCTGGACGACAGCCGGCAGCCGCTCTGCTCGTCCCCGCTCGATCGGTGCGACCTTGGCGTCGTGCTGAACCACCTCGTCCTGTGCGTCCCGCTCCGGGACCTGCGGTGCTCCTGGCGGGCACGCCGGCCCCACGACCGCCGACAGGGCGGCGTCCAGGACAGCCGCGCGCTTCGCGGTGAGCAGAGCCGAGACGCGGCGAACACGGCAGAGCCCGCTGGTCCGGTGACGGACCAGCGGGCTCCTACAGCCGAGTTGGGACGGAGAACAGGAGCACTCCGGCTGGGCTCAGTAGTTCAGCCGGAACACCGCGTTGGCGGTGTCGAAGACGTTGCCGTTCTGGTCGAACGGCCGCGCCCCCAGCGTCAGGGTGGTGTCGCGGAACTGGTCAGCACCGCTGACGACCGCCAGGTGCGGGGCCTTCGCCGGCGTGATCACGACACCGTCCCAGCGCGGGCTCAGGTTCCAGCGCTGGTTCTCGTCCCAGGGCTGGCAGGGCGCGATGAAGACCGGCTCGTTGGCCTGGAGCGTGGTCTCCGCGCACTTCCCCGTCGCCTCGTTCTGGATGGTGACCGTGCCGTCGAACTGCCGCTGGACCCTCCACTGGGCGTTCTGGCCCAGCAGTTCCATCGGCAGGGTGGAGCTCGAGACGACCTGGCTCGAGGGCTGGACGGTCCAGTGCGCCCCGTTGGCGACGTTCGTGATTTCGGTGGAGTAACCCCAATCGGTCTGCGCCGAGGCGGGCAGAGCCGGAGCCATCGCGAGCGCAGCCATGGCACCCAGAGCACCCAGCATCCAGCGAGCGCGCTTCATAACTACTCCTCCATGCAAGGGGGTTTCGGAAGTGGACGGCTTTCTCGGTCGTCCAAGGGAAATCTCTACCAGCGCTGACGCACAATCTCGCACCGAGTCACCACAACGTGTGGTTGACCGACGGATTCAGTAACGGCGCCATGATCGGAGTCGAAATCGGTCCGAATTGGACTGCGCCATTCCTTCCTGGCACCAGGAAGATGCGACTCCCGTTCACGATCGACACCGCGTCCGTAGGAGATCGGGGAATCCCCGTAGTCGGATCGTACCGATGGGCCATTTCGTCCACCGTGGACCGCACCCGGCACGCCGACGCCCGTTCCAGCGGACCCGGGACGGCTACTCGACCAGCGTCTGGGTGCCGAGCACGGTGGCCAGTTCGAGGCGCTCGGCGTCCTCGGTGCCGGGCTCGGCCGTGTAGACCATGATCCGCAGGTCGCTGCCCGCCACGGTGAGCACGTCGCAGTCCAGCGTCACCGGACCGACGTGCGGGTGGTCGACGGTCTTGCGCGCGGCCTCGTGGCGGCCGACGGCGCCGGAGTCCCACAGCTCGGCGAACCGCTCGCTCTGCGCGCGCAGCTCGGCGACCAGGCGCTGGAGCCGCTGGTCCGCCGGGTAGCGGGCGGCGGCCGAGCGCAGGTCGGCGACCAGCGCGACTTCGAGCGCACGCCGGGACTCCGGGGTGTGCCGGACCCTGCTGGGCGGTCCCAGGAAGGTCCGCCACACGGCGTTGCGCTCGTTGCCGCGCCACATGGAGGGATCGCCCATCAGCGCCGCGTACGGCGGGTTGGCCACGAGCAGCGTCCACAGCGCGTCGTGGACCACGACCGGAGTCCCGGTCAGCCGGTCCAGCAGTCGCTGCACGCTCGGCGTGAGGAAACCGGGAGCGGTGTCCGAGCCCGGGGGCGCCAGCCCGGCCAGCCGGAACAGGTGCGCCCGCTCCGTGGACGACAGCCGCAGCGCCCTGGCCAGGGCCTCGACGACCTGCGCCGAGGGGTGGGCCGCGCGGCCCTGTTCCAGGCGGGTGACGTAGTCGACCGAGATCCCGGCCAGCCCGGCCAGCTCCTCGCGACGCAACCCCGGAGCGCGCCGGCGCCCACCGACGGGCAGGCCGGCCGCCTCCGGCGAGACCCGGTCGCGCCAGCGGCGCACCGCGCGCCCGAACTCCCCTGCTGCCACGTCCGCCAGTGTGCCCGAGCCCGCGACCGTCCAGCTGGTACCGGCAGTCCCAGGACGACGAGGTGCCTGGTCGGGCGCGCCGCGGACGATGACCGTGGAGGCATGACCACGACGCTGATCACCGGAGCGAACAAGGGACTCGGCTACGAGACGGCCCGCAGGCTCGTCGCCGCCGGCCACACCGTCTACCTCGGCAGCCGCGACCCGGAGCGCGGCCGTCGCGCCGCCGCCGAGCTCGGCGCGCGGACCGTCGCGCTCGACGTCACCGACGACGCGTCCGTCGCCGCCGCGGCGGAGGCCGTGGCCGCCGACGGCGGGCTCGACGTGCTGGTCAACAACGCCGGCATCGAGGGCCGCACCGACGACAACGCGGTGGTCGGCGCGGCGGGCACCACCGCCGAGCTGGTGCGCACGGTGTTCGAGACGAACGTGCTCGGCCTGGTGCGCGTCACCCACGCGTTCCTGCCGCTGCTGCAGCGCTCGCCCGCGCCGGTCGTGGTCAACGTCAGCAGCGGCCTCGCCTCGCTGACCCGGGTCACCACCCCGGGCACCCCGACCCACGCCTACCCGGGCGTGGCGTACCCGGCGTCGAAGACCGCCGTCAACATGATCACGGTGCAGTACGCGAAGGCGTTCCCGGGCATGCGGATCAACGCGGTGGAACCCGGCTACACCGCGACCGACCTCAACGGGCGCACCGGCACGCAGACCGTGGCGGAAGGTGCCGAGATCATCGTCCGCATGGCCCAGGTCGGCCCGGACGGCCCCACCGGCGGCTTCTACGACGTCCACGGCCCACTGCCGTGGTGAGGTCCGCGGAACGCGGAAGGGCGCCGCCTCCTGGCGGCGCCCTGACGAAGCTCCCTGGTGCGCGATACTGGGATTGAACCAGTGACCTCTACCGTGTCAAGGTAGCGCTCTCCCACTGAGCTAATCGCGCGGGGCGGTGTGTCGTCCGCGTGCCCCAGATCTTACCGGAGGCCTGATCACGGCTCCGCACCACCCCCCGGGTCCTCAGGGCGCGCAGGCGCTTCCCGGCGCGGGCAGCAGGAACTCCTGCGCGGCCCAGCGTCCGCCGCCGAGGTCGCGGAAGCCGTCCACGACGGTGGGCAGCGCCTCCACCTGCTCGCCGTGCTGCAGCGCGCCGACCTTGGGCTCCCGCTCGCTGGGTCCGGAGCGGACGTTGAGGACGTCGGCTGCGACGTGGAAGGCGCAGGGGCCGGGACCGTCGGGGGCGCCGGCGGTCTGCTGCGCGTTCATCACGCAGAACGCGCCGAACGCGCCGGCACCGACGAGCAGCAGCGAGCGGGGCACGAAGAACACGGCGGACCTCCTGGTCGGCACTACACCCCAGCTATAGCGCCACCCCCGGGCCGGAGGAACTCGAAGCACCCGCCCGCGCAGCCGGTTCAGCGCCCCGGGTGTCCCCCGGTCTGGAAAGCGAGAACGCCGCCCCCTGCTGGGAGCGGCGTTCGGCGGTGCGGAGGAAGATCAGCGGTCGGCCATCTTCTTCTGCAGGTTCTCGTCCAGGGTCGCGAGGAACTCCTGGGTGGTCTGCCACTCCTGGTCCTTGCCGACCAGCAGCGCCAGGTCCTTGGTCATCTTGCCGCTCTCGACGGTCTCGATGACGACCTTCTCCAGGGTCTCCGCGAAGCCGATGACCTCCGGGGTGGAGTCCAGCTTGCCCCGGTGCTGCAGGCCGCGGGTCCAGGCGAAGATCGACGCGATCGGGTTGGTCGAGGTGGGCTTGCCCTGCTGGTGCTGGCGGTAGTGGCGGGTGACCGTGCCGTGCGCGGCCTCGGCCTCCACCTTGCCGTCCGCGGTCATGAGCACCGAGGTCATCAGGCCCAGCGAGCCGAAGCCCTGCGCCACGGTGTCGGACTGGACGTCACCGTCGTAGTTCTTGCAGGCCCAGACGTAGCCGCCCTCCCACTTCAGGGCGCTGGCGACCATGTCGTCGATCAGCCGGTGCTCGTAGGTCAGGCCCTTGGCCTCGAACTCGGCCTTGTACTCGTTGTCGTAGATCTCCTGGAACACGTCCTTGAACATGCCGTCGTAGGCCTTCAGGATCGTGTTCTTGGTCGACATGTAGACCGGGAAGCCGCGCTCCAGGCCGTAGCGGAAGGACGCGCGCGCGAACTCCTCGATGGACTTGCGGTAGTTGTACATGCCCATCGCGACGCCGCCGTCCTCACCGAACTTGGCGACCTCGAACTCGATCGGCTCGCTGCCGTCCTCCGGCGTGTAGGTCAGCGTGACGGTGCCCGGGCCGGGGACCTTGAAGTCGCTGGCCTTGTACTGGTCGCCGTGCGCGTGACGGCCGATGACGATCGGCTTGGTCCAGGTCGGGACGTAGCGCGGGATGTTGGAGATGACGATCGGCTCGCGGAAGATGACGCCGCCGAGGATGTTGCGGATGGTCCCGTTCGGGCTCCGCCACATCTTCTTCAGACCGAACTCCTCCACGCGCGCCTCGTCCGGGGTGATGGTGGCGCACTTGACGCCGACGCCGTGCTTGGCGATGGCGTTCGCCGCGTCGACCGTCACCTGGTCGTCCGTGGCGTCCCGGTGCTCGATGCCCAGGTCGTAGTAGTCGAGGTTGATGTCCAGGTAGGGGTGGATCAGCTTGTCCTTGATGAAGGACCAGATGATCCGGGTCATCTCGTCGCCGTCGAGCTCGGCTACGGTGCCCTGGACCTTGATCTTGCTCATGTGGCGGGGTGCTCCTCTCGCGAGAATGCAAGCGGTACGAGCGTACTGCTATCGGATTCGATTGTGCCCTCCACCCTGGTTCGACCACCACCCGCACCAGCGCGCGATGCGCCACTTCCCGGAGAGCTGATCTCACGCCCTGATCGTCTTCTAGGCTCGGGACCGGTGCTGGTGATCAGCTGATCGGCGATCTTGGAGGGGGCCCGTGGCGACCGGACCGACGCACGCGATGAGCGGCTTGACAGCGTGGGCAGCCGTGACCGCCCTGGCCGACACGCACGCGCTGGGTCAATTGTCCCCGAAGACCTGGGTGGTGGGGGCGACGTTGGCCTCCGGGGCAGCGCTGCTGCCCGACATCGACCACCCCAAGTCGACGGTGGCCAGCACGTTCGGCTCCGTCTCGCGCGGCGTCTCCGCCGGGATCAGCGGCTTCAGCGGGTTCCTCTACCGGCTCACCCGCACCAAGCGCGACTCCGACCGCGAGGGCACCCACCGCGGGTTCACGCACACCCTGGTCTTCGCCGTGCTCGCCGGGCTGATCACCACCGCCATCGTGCAGAGCAGCGAGGGCACCGCGCTGGGCGTGCTCATGTTCTTCTTCGCCGGCCTCGCGGTCCGCGGCATCATGCACACCTGGTCCTCGCGGTCCGACGCGCTGCTCATCGCGGTGACCTCGCTGGTGCTCACCGCGGCCTGCTGGGCGTGGGCGGGCGACCAGCCGACCAACGCGGCGGCGTTCGGGGTGGCGGTGATGATCGGCTGCGTCGCGCACTTCATCGGCGACGCGATCACCGAGCAGGGCTGCCCGATGCTCTGGCCGGTGCCGCTGGGCGGCAAGACCTGGTACCCGGTGGCCCCGCCGAAGAAGATGCGGATGCGCACCGGCGGCAAGGTCGAGATGGCCCTGGTCGGCCCCGGCCTGACCATCGCCGCCGTGGTGCTGAGCTGCGTCGTGCTCTACCGGGTCGGCGCGGCGCCGTGGCTCGCCGAGCTCGACCTGCCCCCGGAAATCATGGCCTGGATCAACCCGCAGTGACCCCGACAGCACTCCGTGCCAGGACTGGTGCGACATTTCGCCCATCGGGTGACGGAATGTCGATAGGGTGCGAAGCGGCACCACGCTCGGTGCCCGAGGAGCCCCGGAGGGAAGATGCGAGCCCGTAGGAAGGTTGCGGCAGTGGCGCTGGCACTGCCGGTGCTGTGCGGACTGGCGGCGTGCAGCCAGGTGCAGGAAGCCCAGGAAGGCTTGGAGAACGCCAACGAGCAGCTCCAGGACGCGCAGGAGGGTCTCGACCTCGCGTCCAGCTGCCTGCAGGCCCTCAACGCCGCGAGCTTCATGCCCAACTTCGCGGACCCGGAGCAGGCCAAGGCCGACGCGCAGGCCAAGGTCGACGAGCTCCGCCAGCTGGCCGAGAAGACCGCCGACACCACGCTGCGGCAGAACCTGCTGGACGTGCAGCAGTCGGTGCAGCAGGTGGCCGAGGGCCAGATCGACCTGGAGTCCAGCGCCGAGTGGACCAGCGCCCAGCTGGAGAAGTACCAGGAAGTCGCCACCACCTGTTCGAAGGTCGGCAGCTGAGCTCCGCTGCGCGGTGTGGCGCGGGTCACCTAACCTGGGGCTGCGGAGGTGATGGGCATGAAGGCAGCTGTGGGTGACCAACTGCACGTGCACAGCAGGCACGTCGACGAAGCAGACCGAGTCGCCGAGATCCTGGAGGTCCGCGGCCCGGACGGGGCGCCGCCGTACTACGTGCGCTTCTCGGACGGGCACGAGAGCCTGGTCTACCCGGGCAGCGACTGCGAGGTCGAAGCCCACGTGCCCCACCAGGGGCGCTGACCCGCGAGGACTGCGGCGGCCGGTGCGGCCCCGACCCCGGACCGGCCGCAGGCGGGCTCGCGTACCGCCCCACCGCTGCGCGACTCGACCTGCCCGCGCAGCCCCTGGCGCTCTTCCGGTGGGTTCTGCCGCGACTCCTCGACGCCACCCGCGGGCTCCCCGCGCCCGCGCGGCCCAGCGCGCGCTCCCGGGGGAGCCGCTCCGGGCGGTCGCCCGTGAGCCTCCCGCACCGGGCTCGACCTGCGCGTCTTCCGGCCTCGGACCGCGTTGCCACCGCACCCCGGTCGACGCGCGCCCCGGCGGATCTCCGCGCCCCCCGCCACGCGATCGACGGCGTGGGGCAGGTTCTAAGGTGTTCCGCGATGAGGGGCGTCCGGCGAGGAGGCGGTGAAGTGTTGCGAGACGACCGGGAGGCGGGGGCACCGGCCGATCTGTCCGCGGTGTTCGGCACCGGGGTGTCGGTAGCGCTGCCGCCCGGCGAGGTCCTCACCGAGCAGACGGCGGTCTCCGGCGAGCCCGCACCGCTGTGCTGGATCAGCGACGAGCCGCCCTCTCCGCAGCTGGTCGCCGCGCTGCGCGCCGAGCACCGGCAGAGCGGGCTGTGGCCGCTGCTGGTGTGCGACACCGACGAGGTCTACGGCGAGCGCTGCACCGTCGGCGTCGTGCCCCCGGAACCCCTGGAGCACATCGACCGGTGGCGCGTGGTCGACGTGATGACCCGGATCTGGGACGGCCTGGTGCAGGCCGACGACGACCTCGGCCCGGCCTACGACCTCGAGGTCCTGGCGCCGTTCGACCACCACTGCCCCGGCCCCGCGCGCCCGGGGAACCTGCTGGCGGACCCGGACATCCTGGCCAACCAGCAGCTCCCGAAGTTCATCAACGACGACACGCGCCTGGCGCTGGTCCCGGTGCGCCGCGGCGCCGACGTGCTGACCGCGCTGGGCTGGTCCGGTGCGGCCAACCACGTGTCGCGCACGGCGGGCCTGTCGGCGATGGCGCGCAGCTGGGAGGAGCGCTTCGGCGCCCGGCTGCTGCGGCTCGGCCCGGACCGGCTCGACCTCAGCGTCGCCGCCCCGCCCCAGGACCCCGACCACGCGGCCGCGGTCGCGGCGGAGCACTGGACGTTCTGCCCGGACCGGATCCTGCAGGAGACGGGCACCATCTCGGCCTACGCCCAGGAGATCCGCGGCCGCCGCACCTGGTCCTTCTGGTGGGAGTGACGGCCGAGGGGCGCCGACGGCCACCGGTGCGGTCTAGCCGAAGATGCCGCCCGCGCCCTTGATCGTCACCGCCACCGCGAGGATCACCACGCCGAGGCCGCTGTAGAGCAGCACGTCCAACCCGCGCCGGCGGATCGCCAACAGTCCCGCGCGCTCGTCCGGCACCACCGCGCGCAGCACCGCCGCGACCAGCAGGGCCAGTGCGAGCAGGACCGTCCCCCGACGCCAGTGCTGCATCGCGACCAGCAGGAACCCGACCAGCGCGATGAGCAGCACCAAGCCGAACGGCACGTGCGTCCCCACGCGCGACCTGCCGCTGAACCGCTCGCTCACGTTCCTCCCCGTTCCCGTCGTGGGGGCGGTGGCGGACACCGCCCCCACGCACGACGATCAGCCGAGGTTGCGCTCGGCGGCCTCGACCACGTTGGTCAGCAGCATGGCCCGGGTCATCGGGCCGACCCCGCCGGGGTTCGGCGAGAGGAAGCCGGCGACCTCCGCGACGTCCGGGTGCACGTCGCCGGACAGGCCCTCCTCGGTGCGGGTCACGCCGACGTCCAGCACCGCGGCGCCCGGCTTGACCATGTCCGCGGTGATCAGGTTCGGCTTGCCCGCCGCCGCGATCACCACGTCGGCGCGGCGCACCTCCGCGGCGAGGTCCTTCGTCCCGGTGTGGCACAGCGTGACGGTGGCGTTCTCGCTGCGCCGGGTGAGCAGCAGGCCGATCGGACGGCCGACCGTGATGCCGCGGCCGACGACCGCGACCTGCGCACCGTCCAGCTGCACGTCGTAGCGGCGCAGCAGCTCGATGATGCCGCGCGGCGTGCACGGCAGCGGCGCCTCCTCGCCCAGCACCAGCCGGCCGAGGCTGATCGGGTGCAGGCCGTCGGCGTCCTTCTCCGGCGCGATGCGCTCCAGCAGCGGACCGGCGTCGAGGTGCTTGGGCAGCGGCAGCTGCACGATGTAGCCGGTGCAGGCCGGGTCGGCGTTGAGCTCGTCGAGCACCGCCTCCACGTCGGCCTGGCTGACGTCGGCGGGCAGGTCCTTGCGGATGGAGTTGATGCCGACATTCGCGCAGTCGTTGTGCTTGGCCCGCACGTAGGAGTGCGAGCCGGGGTCGTCACCGACCAGCACCGTGGCCAACCCCGGGGCGCTGCCCCGCTCGGCGAGCCGGGCGACCCGGGGCCGCAGCTCGTCGAAGATCGCTTCCTTGGTGGCCTTGCCGTCCAGAATCGTCGCGCTCACGGCTGTTCATCGTGGCAGACGGCGCGCACCTCGTCCCGCCCGGTCCGGCAATGCCGCCACGCCGACGGCCACCAGGGTGAGCAGCACGCCCAGCACGGTGGAGGTCGCGATGCCGTCCTCGGTGGCCGGCACGAACACGTCCAGCACCAGCGCACCGATCAGCTGGCCGGAGATCATGCCCAGGCTGAGCAGCAGCACGCCGGTGTAGCGGACCAGCCCGACCGACCCGCCGATCACGAAGATCCCCAGGAAGCCGCCGGTGTAGAGCCAGGGCTCGCCCGGCAGCGCGGGCAGGCCGCGCAGCACCGCCTCGACCGCGAAGGCCAGCGCGAGCGCGGTCATCCCGACCCCGAAGTTGACCATCGCGGCGAACACCGCCGAGTCGGCCGCCTGCTTCATCCGGCCGTTGACCGCCGCCTGCCAGCCCAGGCCGATCCCGGCCAGCGCCGGCAGCAGCACCAGCCAGCTGGCGTGCGCACCGTTCAGCTGGGCCGACACCGAGACCAGCACCGCCACCACGGCGAGCGCCGCGCCGACCAGACGGGTCGCGGTCACGTGCTGCGGTCCCGCCGGGCCCAGGCCGAGACGGTCGACGACCAGCCCGCTGCTCACCTGCCCGGCCACCACCGCGACGGTGAACAGGGCGACCCCGAGCGCGGTCGCGGCCATGCCCTGGGTGAACACCAGGTACCCGCCGCACACCCCGCCCAGGCACTGCCACGGCCGCAGGCCGTCCGGTGCGCGCAGCTCGGCAGCCAGGTTCCGGAACCCGCGACGGGCGCGCGGGACCAGCAGCGACGCCGCGAATAGCACGACGAAGCCGCAGCAGAAGGAGATCAGCCCGGCGGCGATGCCGTCGTCCATCCGGGCGCCGAGCGCGCCGTTGATCCGCGCCTGGACCGCCAGCAGCACCCCGACCGCGGCGGCGCCGACCATGCCGAGGGTGCGCTGTCGGAGACGGGGGGTGGCGAGTTGCTCCGGCGAGAGAGTCACGTGACCGCAGTCTGCTCCGCCTCCGGCACGGCGCGCGACGCCCGGACGCTGTGAGATGCGACAAGTCCGGCCGCCACCACCGCCAGCCCGGCCGCTGCCGCGGCGGCCGCCGCCGGACCGGCCAGGTCGAGCAGCGCCCCGGACAGCGGCGAGGCGACCGCGCCGCCGAACGTGGTCGCGCTGGCCGTCCAGCCGAAGGCCTCGTTGCGCCGCCCCGGGGGCGAGATGTCGGCCAGCCGGCCGTTGCTGGCGGCCAGCGTCGGCGCGACCGCCGTCCCGCCGACCACCAGGATCGCCCCGACCAGCAGCGGGGAGCCTTCGGCGAGCGGCGGCAGCGCCGGGACCAGCGCCACCAGGCCGAGCGCGGCCAGCGACGCCCGCAACCAGAGCCGGGGCCGCCCGCCCGCTCCGCCGAGCACCAGGCCGCCGAGCAGCGAACCGACCGCCCACACCATCGCCAGCACCCCGGCCAGCTCCGGCTCACCGCGCATGCGCGCCCACGCCACCAGGACCAGGTCGATCGAGACCAGCCCGCCGACCAGCAGCCCGAAGAAGCCGAGCAGCGAGAGGAAGCCCGGGGTCCGGAACAGCGAGCCGGACGCGGCGGCCGGCCCTCCGCGCTCGCCCAGCCCGTCGGCGATCCCCGCGCGCCACAGCGCGACGGCGAACAGCACGGCCCCGGCCGTCGCCCACGCGGCGCAGGCGAGCATCGCCGCGGCCGGTCCCCACAGGGCCACGACGAACGCGGCGAGCATCGGCGCCACCACGAACAGCAGCTCCTGCAGGGTCGCCTCCACCGCGAAGGCGGCCTCGCGCGCCGCGCCGTCCGCCAGCCTCGGCCACACCGCCCGCCCCACCTGGGTGACCGGCGGGTGGGACAGCCCGGTCGCCAGCGCCACCGGCAGGACCACCCACCAGTGCGCCGCGTCGACCCAGCCGGTCACCGCGACCACGGCGACCATCCCCAGCCCGGAACCGCACCCGGTCACCACCAGCAGCCGCGGCGGCGAGCTGCGGTCCGCCGCCCGGCCCCGCAACGGCCCGGCGATGGCCTGCCCGACCGTGGTCGTCGCGCCGACCACGCCCCCGATCGCGTACGAGCCGGTCCAGTCCACGACGAGGAACGCGAGCACCATCCCCAGCGCCGGCACGTGCAGGCGTCCCAGGAGGCTGAAGAACATCAGGCTCGGTGCGTGCGGCACCGCGGCGAGGAGTCGGTAGGGACGCAGCACGCACCCCACTGTCGCTTCTGGCACGGGTGTACCGCTACTGGTTTTCCCGACCGCTGATCGCCGCCGGCCCACCGCTGGTCCATTCCACCTGGTGGTGTGATGTTCATCGAGGCGATGACGAGGCACTCTTTCGTGACGAGATCACCGCAAGCGGTGACATGGATCTTGAACGCGCGCACGTGTCCTGGATCAACGGAACCGAAGTCCCACACAACGCACATGGCCGGGCCCGCGTCGAGTAGCGTCTTGGCGGGGTGGAGTCGGGTTGCCTCGTCGAGAGGGGGAGGATGTCACCCATGTCGCGTCCGACAGCGATCAGTCCGGAAGAGCAGGAGCAGATCGCCCGCAGGATCGGGGTTCTGCTGTTGCAGAGCGCTCCCGAGGACTGGCAGGAGATCACGGTGGAGTACCGCGCCACCGGTGAGTACCACGACCTGCTGGGTGAGGTGACCGCGCAGGACGGCAGTTCCCGGTCCATGGAGCCCCCCGCCGAGCTGCGGGAGATCTTCGAGAGCCTGCGCGAGGGCATGTACCGACCCGACGTCGGGACCTGGCTGAGCGCGCTGTACGTGGTCGAGCGCCCGTCCAGCTACCGCATCGACATCAACTTCGACACCGAGCCCGGGTGGCAGCGCCCGCTGCCCCGCGCGGCCTACGTCGACGAGCTGCGCCGCTTCCCGCGCGCAGAGGAGAACATCCCGGACTGGATGCGGGAGCGCGTCGACGGCACCGCCCCGGTCGCCGAGGCACCGCTCGGCGACGCGCCGGTCGAGCCGCCGGCCGCCGAAGCGCCCGCCTCCGAACCCGCCACCCCCGAACCGCCCGTCGCCGAGCAGCCCGCCCCCGAACCGCCCGTCGCCGAACCGCCCGTCGCCGGGCCCGCTGCCGGCACCCCGGAACGCGACGCCGCCGAACCGACCCGGTTCCGGGTGGCCAACGCCTTCGACGACTTCGACGAGCAGGGCCGTCCGGTGGTCGCGGAGCGCGAGCCGGTCCCCGCCGAGGAGATCGCCCAGCTGCGGCACTACCTGGAGAACGCCCCGGTCGTGCTCGCCGCCCGCGAGAACGAGGAGGACCAGCTCGACCCGGAGCACCCCGCCGTCGTGCCGAGCACCTGGCACACCGACGGGGTCTGGCTGTGGCCGGGCGCGATCGCCTTCTACCTGGCCCAGTACGGGGTCCCGCCGGAGAGCGCGTTCCTCGCGCACATCCGCGGCCGCGGCTTCCAGCTGGCCGAGGTCGACGACGCGACCCGCGACGCGGCCGTCAGCGAACTGCTCGACCAGCCCGAGGACAGCGTTGAGCAGCCGCAGGCCGAGGCCCCCGCGGACGAGGTGACCGAGGAGCCGCCCGGCCTCGCCGAGGACCCGGGTCACGCGGCCGCCCCCCAGGAGGTCGCCGAGGAGCCGGTGACCACCGAGGACGAGGCCGAGCCGACCGGCGGGTCGCGGCACGTGCTCGCCGAGGACGAGGAGCTGCCCGACACCCAGGAAGTGCTGGCCGCGCTGCACGACCGGCTCACCGGCTACCAGGTGGCCAGCGACCGGTACCGGGTCGGCAGCCGCAGCGACGACGCCCGCTGCCTGGTCCAGGACGGCGCGGACTGGGTCGTCACGAGCGGCGCCGACCGCGAGGACGTGCGGTTCGCCCGCGTCGACGACGCGGCCGCCTACCTGCTCGGCAGCCTGCTCCTGGACAGCCCCGTGCCAGTCCCGCAGGCGCCCGAGCCGAGCGTCCGGGCGGAGCAGGCCGAGGTCCCGCAGGCGGAGCCGCAGGCCGAGGTGCCGCAGCAGGCCCCCGAGGCGGAGCAGCGCGCGCCGGAGGCCGAGGTGCCACAGCCGGCCGAGGAGCCCCAGCGAGCGCCCGACGCGGAGCTGCCGCAGCGGGTCCCGGAGCCGGAGTCGCCGCAGCGCGCGCCGGAGGCCGAGGTCCCGCAGCCGGCCGACGAGCCCCAGCCGGCACCGGAAAGACCGGAGCCGCAGCGGGCACCCGAACAGCCGCCGGCCCCGAACCCGCTGTTCACCGCGAACCAGGACCCGACGCCGCCGAGCGCTCCGCCGGAACCACCGATCCAGCACGACGCTCCCCAGCGCGGCGACGAGGCGACCCGCCTCCAGCAGCCGCCGCACCTGGACCGCCCGGCACCGCCCGCGGCCCCGCCGTCGCCGCCGCTCGGCCAGCCCGTGCAGCAGCCGCCGGCCGGTGGACCGGGTGGCATGCCGCCGCTGCCGAAGCGCCAGCCGCGCCGCGACAGCGGTGCCCCGGCACCGCAGGGCGCTCCCGGCCCGGTGGGTGGCGCGGAGCGCCGTCCCGGCCCCGGTGGCCCCGGCATGGCCGGGCCGCACCGGCAGGGTCCGCCGCCCGCGCCGCCGCGCCCGCCGCAGGCCGGTGGCCAGCAGCCCGGCGCCCAGCAGCCCGGTGGCCAGCAGATCCAGCCGCTCAACGGCGAACCGCCGCTGACGCTGTACCGGGACCGGCGCGTGATCATGCTGCAGCCCGGCACCGAGGTGGACCGCTTCGGTGAGCCGAACGGCAACGTGGTCTACGCGATGCGGACGCCGTACACGCACCGCTCGCTCCCGCCGCAGTGGGCGAACCGCTCGTACTTCGCCTACCGCGTCCAGCGCCCGGTGCAGGCGCTGCGCGGCACGGCGGTCCCGTGGTTCGAGCAGCCGGGCGGTGGCACGGCGTTCGTGCTGCCGGGGTCGATCAACGACCTCCTGGCGGACGGCACGCTGGCGGAGATGCCGGCCACCGAGCGCCCGCCCATGGAGTGACCCGGAGACACGGAGGGGCACCTGCGACCCGCAGGTGCCCCTCTTCCGTTCGGACCCGCTCCCGTCTCCCAGCAGTGAGCCGGGTGCCTCACGGCAGCCGAGCGCGAGAGCACGCAGCCCTGACCACGCGCTCGGGTACGCGGTGAACGCGGTGCCGGTGAGCGGACGGCGGGTGGTCCCGAGCCGGCCGCCCACACCGCGACGTCGCGCGCTGCTCGCAACCGTCGAGGTCTCGGGAGCCAGAGACGGGACGGATCGTCCGACCTCGAACGGCTCACCGGTCGCGCCCAAGGCGACCTCCTCGGCGCGCGGCGGCGTGTCCTGCCAGATCGCCGTGCTGTCCTGGGCTTCACGGGCAGTCCCGAAGCCGACCGGTGGCCGAGAGGCCCCGTGCCCCGCGGGCTCCGCAGCCGGAGCGGTCGTCCCCGTGTGACGCCGGGTCGCAGCGGAGCTGGCTCGGTGCGTCCCAGCACGGAGGCCCGGGAACTGCGCGACGACCGTGGACGGGTCCTCGAAGACCAGGACGGGCAGGATGACCGGTGTCGACCGGGCCGGCGGCGCAGACCGGTGACCTCAGCTCACCCGCGAAGCGCTCCAGCCCCAGCAGCAGGAGGAGCACCGATCCGCTGCGCGGTCAGTCGATGCGCAGGCCGTGGGCCGCGGCGAAGGAGAGGGCGAGGACGGTGTCGACGCGGGCGCCGCGCAGGTTCGCCTGGACCAGGGCGTCCGCGTCGAGCCTGGCGTCCCGCAGGTCCGCCTCGGCCAAGCGCGCGCCGCGCAGACGGGCACCGGTGAAGTCCGCCTCGCGGAGGTCGCAGCGACGCAGGTCGCAGTCGGTCAGGTTGGCTTCGCGGAACCGGATCCCGCGCAGGTCCAGGCCCCGGAGATCGGCGCGCCCCATGCCCACCAGCGTCAGGTCCGTCTCGCGCAGCCGCCACGCGCGCAGGCGGCAGTCCACGAAGCTCGACCCCAGCAGGCTGGATCCGTCCAACGTGGACTTCCCGAACACGGTGCGCTCGAACGTGCAGGACCGGAACGCGGTGGCGACGTGCGTCGAGTCGTTGAGGTCCGCCCCGGTGAAGACGCACTCGGTGAACACGCAGTTGCGGGTGCTCAGCCCGGTCAGGTCCGCGTCGGTGAAGTCGCAGCGCTCGAACGACCGACCTTCCCACTCCTGGTCCGTCAGCACCGCGTCCCGGAAGTCCTCACCCACCACCACGTCCGTCATCCCCCCACCGTGCCACGCACCCCCGGCGCCCGGCGCCCACACCACCCCGAACACCCGGACAGCCCCGCGCCCGGACCGCACCGGCGTCGCACCCCGACCAACGACCAACCGCCGACCGCGCCGGTCCGACGACCGGATCGAGCCGCCCACCCCGTCACAACGCGCTGGTGAGGAGCACGGTGCACACCCGCTGTGCCCCCGACCGAAGTGCGCGACCGGCACCCCCACCCAAGGCGCGAAGGGCACCTCTCGCCGGGCGCCGGAAGGGCACTTTCGCCGACTGGGCTGGCGAGAGGTGCCCTTCACCTCCTGCTGACTCGCGCCCCGTGGCCGGTGAGGCGTTCGCGCGGGCGGAGACCTCGTCCTCGGCAGTGGCCGTCACACCCGCCAGCGGCAGCCGCCGTGCGCGCTGGTCCGTGGTCGTGGCGTCGCCAGCACGGGGCTCGCGGGTCGGGGGCCACGACGGCCAGGCGTGTCGAGCCCGCCCGCGCCCGACCCGTCTCCACCGCCGGTTCGACGAGCGCACCGAAACCGTCCACCACGCCTCACGACCGCCCACAGCGCACTGACCCGAGCGAAGTGCCCAGCGGCTGCCCCCTCAGCCGCAGTGCGCGAAGGGCACCTCTCGTCGAGGGCGTGAAGGGCACCTTTCGCCAACTCAGCTCGGGTTCTAGCGGTGGTTGCAACGCCTGATTTGTTCAGGGGTTGCGGTGTTCGAGATCCGTCAGGACAGGTCGCCTCAGGGGTGTAAGAAGTTGCTTGCTGAGCGCGAGGTCTATTTTGATCTTGTGGCGCGGGGTGTGGGCACGGTTGAGGCATGCCGGATCGTGGGGGTCAGCCGCACGACCGGGTATCGGTGGCGATTCGGCCGACGGGCGGGGCGTGGGACCACGTGTTCTTGCGCCCCGCCGTCACCTCCGGCTCGTGCCCGGCCCGAGGTGTCGTCCCGGTTTTTGTCTCAGGACGAGCGGCTGGTGATCGCTGACCTGCGTCGGGCCGGCCTGGGTGTGCGGGCCATCGCAGGCGAGCTGGGGCGTGATCCTGGCACGATCAGCCGGGAGCTGCGGCGCAACAGTCATCCCGGTAGCGGTGACTACCGGCCCTATGCCGCTCAGGCTCGCGCCGAGGCGCGCCGCGCCCGGCCGAAGACCGGCAAGATCGCCGCCCATCCCGAATTGCGTGAACGGGTGCAGGGCATGCTCGACGACCGGTACAGCCCGGAGCAGATCAGCCATCGGCTGCGCCGGGACCATCCCGACCGCCCGGAGCTGCACGTGACCCACGAGACGATCTACCAGGCCCTTTATGTCCAAGGTCGCGGCGGACTGCGTCGTGAACTGGCCCGGGCGCTGCGCACCGGCCGTACGGTGCGCCGACCCCGCCGGACCACCGAGCAACGCCAGTCCCGCTTCACCGCACCGATGCTGATGATCAGCGACCGCCCGGCCGAGGTCGCGGACCGGGCCGTGCCCGGCCACTGGGAAGGTGACCTGATCCTCGGTGCCGGCGGGGCATCCGCGATCGGCACACTGGTCGAGCGCACCACCCGCTACGTGCTGCTGGTCCACCTGCCAGAACGACACGACGCCGAAACCGTCCGCGACGGCCTCATCACCACCATCCAGACACTGCCCACCCACCTGAAACGGTCCCTGACCTGGGACCAAGGCGCTGAGATGAGCCGCCACCACGAGTTCACCCTCGCCACCAACATCCCGGTCTACTTCTGCGACCCTCACTCGCCCTGGCAACGCGGCAGCAACGAAAACACCAACGGCCTGCTCCGCCAGTACTTCCCCAAAGGCAGCGACCTCTCTGTCCACACCCCCGACGACCTCGCCGCCGTCGCCGCCCAACTCAACCGCCGACCACGCAAAACGCTCGGCTGGGACACCCCAGCCGAGCGCCTGACTAAACTCCTGACCCAAACCAATTGATCAACCGCGTTGCAACGACCCCCCGAAACCGCCGGGCGTGAAGGGCACCTCTCGCCAGCTGGGTTGGCGGAAGGTGCCCTTCACCTACTGCTGACTCGCGCCCCCGTGGCCGGTGAAGCACTCGGGCAGGGACGGAGAGGGCATTCCCGGCGGTGGTCGTCACGCGCTGGTGCGTGGTCGCGGCGCTCGGCGGCTGGGGCTCGTGGGTCAGGGGACGACGACGACCGGGCGGACCGCTTCGACCACGAGGGTCGCGGGCACCGTGCCGAGGAGCCCTCCGCGGCGTCGGGAGCGGCCCACCACGATGAGGTCCGCGCGGTACTGCTCGGCGACCTGCTCCAGGCCCACGGCCGGGTCGCCGCGGTGGTGGACGAAGTCCCAGTCGATGTCCACCCACTTCAGGTGCGACACGACCTCCTTCTTCAGCTCTTCCACCAGGCTCTCGGCTGCCTCGCTGGCGACTGCGACGCCCATCGGTGACCAGTAGGCGACACCGCCCACCGCCTCGACGTAGACCAGCACCAGACGGGCGCGCTCACGCCGCGCCAGCCCAGCAGCCCACGCCGCGGCGTGGAAGCTCGCCGGGCTGCCGTCCATGCCCACGACGATGCCGCCCAGCCCGTCCTTGCCGATCTCGAACTCACGCTCGGTCTTGTCGCCTTCGGCCACGCGGAGATGGTAGTGGGCGCGGTCCGCCCCGTTACCCCCGTGCGACACACTCGACATGTGAACAGCGGCCAGACCCCCTCCGAACTCGAACGTCGCGCGCTCGACGCGGTGGACCTCGACGGCATCCTCAGCGACCTGCGCGAACTCGTCGCGATCCCCAGCGTGGGCGGCACCACCGGCGAGCACGAGGCGCAGCAGTGGTGCGCCGACCGGCTCGGCTCACTGGGCCACGAGGTCGACCACTGGCGCGTCGACGTCCGCGAGCTCGCCGAGCAGGACGGCTTCCCGGGGCAGGAGGCCGAGCGCGACACCGCACACGGCTGCGTCGGCGTGCTCGGCGACGGCGAGGAGCCCGCGCTGGTGTTCTGCGGGCACACCGACGTCGTGCCGCCCGGTGACCTCGACCGCTGGCCGGACCGCGACCCCTACACCCTGCGCGTGCAGGACGGCATCGCCGCCGGGCGCGGCACCTGCGACATGAAGGGCGGGCTGGCCGCGGTCTTCGGGGCGCTCCAGGCGCTGCGCACCGCCGGTATCGAGCTGGCCCGACCGCTGGCCGTGCACACCGTCGTCGGCGAGGAGGACGGCGGTCTCGGTACCTTCGCCACGCTGCGGCGCGGACACCGCGGAGCGGCGTGCGTGCTGGCCGAACCGAGCTCGGGCACCGTCGTCGCCGCCAACGGCGGGTCGCTCACCTTCCGGCTCGAGATCACCGGGCAGAGCACGCACGGGTCCACCCGGTACCGGGGCGTCAACGCGCTGGACAAGCTCGCCGCCCTGCTGCCCGCGCTGCGCGAACTGGAAGCCCGGCGCAACGCCGACCCCGACCCGCTGGTGGCGCACCTGGAGGTGCCCTACCCGCTGTCCATCGGCATGGCCCGGGTCGGCGACTGGGCCAGCACGGTGCCGGACCTGGCGATCGCCGAGGGCCGCTACGGCGTCCGGATCGGCGAGTCGATCGAAGACGCCAAGGCCGAGTTCGCCCAGGCCATCGCCGACGCGTGCGCCGCCGACCCGTGGCTGGCGGAGCACCCGGTCCAGGTCAGCTGGCCCGGCGGGACCTTCGCCAGCGGCCGCCTGCCCGAGGGACACCCGCTGCTCCCCGAGACCCAGGACGCCGTGGTCGCGGCCGGCGGGCCCCGACCCGCCGCGGTGGGCGCGCCGTACGGCACCGACCTGCGGCTCTACGCGGGCGCCGGGATCCCGACGCTCCAGTACGGCCCCGGCGACATCCGCTACGCGCACGCCCACGACGAGCACGTCGCGATCAGCGAGCTGGAGCAGGCAGCCCGCGCCTACGCCCTGCTCGCGATCCGCCGCTGCGGCGTCGCCTGAGCACGACACCGCCCGCACGAGCGCTCGGCCCGGTGGCTGCGCGGTCGCGCACCGCCGCTGACGTGCCGTGAACGGCCCTGTCCGCAGCAGCCGCGGCGCACCCGCGCAGGAGCGAGCGTCGAGTGAACACCAGCTCCCTCGCTGCCGTCGGGCGAACCCACCCGCGCGGGAGCGAGCGTCGAGGAGCCCCGCCCTGCAGTTCGCTCCGCCGTCGCTGCGCCCCCGCACCATGGAGCGGCGTCGACCTGGTCCAGCTCGGCGAGCACCGCGTGCACCGCGTCGATGATCAACGTCCGGCAGTGCATCGAGGCGATCGACGCCCACCGCGGGGTCAAGTGACGCGGTAGGTGTCGACGGCCCGATGGCGTCCCGCCCCAGCGGACATCGGACCCAGACGGCGTCTCCACACCGTGGACGTTCGGCGTGGTCACCGGGGTGCGGCGTCGGACGCCAGGGAGGCCCAGTGCGAGCCGTGGGGCAGCTCGATCAGGCGGATCTGCTCAGCGGAGCCAGTCCCCTGCCGGACGACGACCGCACGCGGCGTCTCAGACGCACCGGGCAGGTGCGCGGAACTCGACCGCCGCGCCCGGAACGCTCGGCCACACGGTCCGCGTCAGCGCGCACCGCGTCGACGACGTCGCAGCTCTCCTGGGCGGTGGGGTGCACAGCGAGTGCCACACCACGCACGCGCAGCGCGCCCTCCTGCCGTTCTTCCTGGGAGTCGCGCCCTTCTGCCGCTCTTCCTGGGAGTGCGCTCCGGCCAGCCGAGTCGGTGCACTCGTCGGGGCGCGGATGGATCTCGACGGTGGGTGATCACCGAGCTCTGGCCGCTCGTGGTGTCCTGGTCGTCGATCCGAAAGCCCATCACCTCCTCATCTCGCTGCACGCCTGCGGGAACAGTGGCGAACGGTCCACGAGGGCGGTCGCGGTACCGCAGCGCCGCACCGTTCCGGGGCGGCACCGGATCTGGCAGCGCCCCCCCGCACCCGTTCGGCCCTGGGAGCCCACACCCGGGTACGGCCGGGACACGGCGGCAGGTCCGGCCTCACCGCTGGGGCAGCACTCCCCCAGCGGCACGAACGTCGAGAGCGCCAGACCTGTCGCACCGCCACACGAGCTGACGGCACACGGGCCGACCGCGCACAAGACCGAAGCCACACGGGCAGACCGCCGCAGAGGCCGCACGCACAGGCCCTCGATCCCACAGGCCCCGCGCACAGGTCGTGGTTCCCACAGATCGACCGGGACAGGGCGGACCGGGGTTGCCCCCGGGGAGAGGCCCGGGCGCGACGCCGGTGGGTTCGCCGCGCCCGGGCGCCGGCGTCCCGGACGCCCGACGGCCGGAGCGGCACCCTGGGAGGGGAGGTGTGCGTTCGCTGCCGTCGGGCCGGTCGACGCCGGAGTCGGGAGCCGGTCGCTAGTGGAAGTCCCGTGAGGTCGAGGGGATGCGGATCTCCAACTTCTGCAGCCGGTCAGCCTTGAGGTTGATCACCCCCTCCGCGCGCTCCACGATCCCGCGCACCAGCAGTGCCGCACTGGTGCGTCCGACCTTGCGGTACCGCGCCCACAGACCTGGCGAGCACACGACGTTGACCATGCCGGTCTCGTCCTCCAGGTTCAGGAACGTGATCCCGCCCGCGGTGCCCGGTCGCTGCCGGTGCGTCACCGCACCGCCGACCAGCACCCGGCTCCCGTGCTCCACTTCGGACAGTCGGTCGACCGGAACCGCACCGATCCTGTCCAACGTGGACCGGACGAACTGCAACGGGAAGCTGTCCGGGGACACCCCGGTGGCCCAGACGTCCGCCACCGCGCGATCGACGTCGTCCATGCCCGGCAGCGCCGGCGCCACGGCCGGAGCCGTGGTCCCCGGCAACCGGTCCGGCCGATCACCGGCCGCCGCAGCGGCGTTCCACAGCGCCTCGCGCCGGGACAGTCCGAAGCACCCGAACGCACCGGCCGTCGCCAGCGCCTCCATCTGCGCCGCGGTCAGCGTCACGCGCCGCGCCACGTCGGCCATCCCGGTGTACGGGCCGTGCGCCGCCCGCTCGGCGACCAGCTTCTCGGCGGTACCGCCGCCGAGCCCGCGCACCGACGCCAACCCGAGCCGCACCGCCTGCCGTCCCTCGCTGTCGGCATCGGGCTCCAGGTCCGCTTCCACCCGGCTCGCGTTGATGTCCGGCCCGTGCACCCGCACGCCGTGCCGCCGGGCGTCCGCGACCAGCGACTGCGGCGAGTAGAACCCCATCGGCTGGGCCTTGAGCAGGGCGGCGCAGAAGGCCGCCGGGTAGTAGCGCTTGAACCACGCGCTGGCGAACACCAGCAGCGCGAAGCTCAACGCGTGGCTCTCCGGGAAGCCGTAGTTGGCGAAGGCCAGCATCTGCCGGTAGATCTTCTCGGCCAGCTCACCGGAGATGCCCCTGGCCGCCATCCCCTCGAACAACCGCCCCTTGAGCCGGGCCATCCGCTCCTCCGAGCGCTTGGCCCCCATCGCCCGCCGCAGCTGGTCCGCCTCCGCCGGGGAGAACCCCGCGAGGTCCACCGCCAGCTGCATCAACTGCTCCTGGAACAGCGGGACCCCGTAGGTCTTGGCCAGCGCACCGGCCATCAGCTCGTGCTCGTACTCCCATTCCTCGTCCCCGTTGCGCCGCCGGATGTAGGGGTGCACCGACCCGCCCTGGATCGGCCCCGGCCGGATCAACGACACCTCGACGACCAGGTCGTAGAACTCCCGCGGCTTCAACCGCGGCAACGTGGCCAGCTGCGCCCGGCTCTCCACCTGGAACACCCCGATCGCGTCGGCCCGGCGCAGCATCTCGTAGACCGCGTCGTCGGCCAGGTCCAGCTCACCGAGGTCGACCTCGACGCCGTGGTGCTCGCGGACCATCTCGGTGGCGTAGCGCAGCACCGAGAGCATGCCCAGCCCCAGCAGGTCGAACTTGACCAGACCGACTTCCGCGCAGTCGTCCTTGTCCCACTGCAGGACGGTGCGGCCGGGCATCCGCGCCCACTCCACCGGGCAGACCTCGCTGACCGGCTGGCGGCAGATCACCATCCCGCCGGAGTGGATGCCCAGGTGCCGCGGGAAGCCCACCAGCTCACCGGCCAGCTCCCGCACCGGGCCGGGGATCTCGGAGTCCTCCGGCAGCGGGCCCCAGTTCTCGATCTCCTTGCTCCAGGCGTCCTGCTGCCCGGGCGAGTAGCCCAGGGCGCGGGCGACGTCGCGCACCGCGGACCGCGGCCGGTAGCTGATCACGTTCGCCACCTGGGCGGCGTGCGTCCGGCCGTAGGTCCGGTAGACGTACTGGATCACCTCTTCGCGGCGCTCCGACTCGATGTCCAGGTCGATGTCCGGGGGACCGTCCCGCTCCGGGGCCAGGAACCGCTCGAAGAGCAGGTCGTAGCGCACCGGGTCCGCGTTGGTGATCCGCAGCGCGAAGCACACCGCCGAGTTCGCCGCCGACCCCCTGCCCTGGCACAGGATCCCGTGGTTGCGGCAGAACTCCACGATGTCGTGCACGATCAGGAAGTAGCCGGGGAACCCCAGCTCCTCGATCACCGCCAGCTCGTGCTCGATCTGCTGGTAGGCCTCGGGGTTCTGCTGGGGCAGGCCGTACCGCCGCAGCGCGCCCCGGTAGGTCTGCTCGCGCAGCCAGCTCGCCTCGGTCCGCCCCTCCGGCACGGTGTACGGCGGCAGCTCCGGAGCCACCAGCTGCAGGTCGAAGGCGCACTCCCGGCCGAGCTCGGCGGCGCGCTGCACAGCACCCGGGTAGCGCGCGAACAGCTCCGCCATCTCCGCACCGGAGCGCAGGTAGTTCCCCGCCCAGGCGGGCAGCCACCCGTCCATCTCGTCCAGGCTGCGCCGGGCCCGGACCGCGGCGACCACCCCGGCCAGCCTGGCCCGCTCCGGCCGCGCGAGGTGCGCCCCGGTGGTGGCCACCGTGGGCACACCGGCCCGCGCGGCCAGCTCGGCCAACGCGTCGTTGCGCTCCGAGTCCACCGGCAGCCCGTGGTCGGTCAGCTCCACCGCGACGCGGTCCCTGCCGAACAGCGCGACCAACCTGTCCAGCTCCACCGCGGCCGCGGCGGTGCCGCCGGTCGCGAGCGCGGCCGGCACCGCCCCCTTCCGGCAGCCGGTGAGCACGTGCCAGTGCCCCTCCGCCTCAGCGGCGAGCGCCTCCAGGTCGTAGACCGGGCGCCCCTTCTCCTCCCCGGCCAGCTGCGCCTCGCTGATCGCCCGGCACAAGCGCGCGTAGCCGGTGAGGTCCCGGGCGAGCACCAGCAGGTGCCGGCCCTCCGGGTCGGCCACGCCGTTCTGCGGCGCGGTGAGCCCCAGGGTCAGCTCCGCGCCGAACACCGTGCGCACCCCGTGCTCGGCGGCGGCCTCGGCGAAGCGCACCGCCCCGTACAACCCGTCGTGGTCGGTGAGCGCGACGGCCTCCAGTCCCAGTCGCGCCGCTTCCGCCGCCAGCTCCTCCGGATGGCTCGCCCCGTCCAGGAAGCTGAAGTTGGAGTGCGCGTGCAGCTCCGCGTACGGGACCGACGCCCCCGCGGGGACGACGTCGGCCCGGCGCTCGGCACGCCGCCCGTCGTCCCCGTCGCGGTCCCGCTGCTCGCGCGGGCCTCGCCCGCCGGCGGAGGAGGACCGGCCGGACAGCGCGGTCTCCAGCTCCGACCAGCGCTGGGGAGGGTTGAACCAACTCATGGCACCAGTGAACTCCAGTTCGAACCAGCATCGCCACCAAGGAACGGACAATCCACTCGAACGAGTGTTCGTCGCTAGCGGTAGGCGCCCTGCACCCACCACCGGCCCTGCTCGTGCACCAGCAGCAGCGCCACCTCGCCCGGCCCCAGGTCCGCGTCCGGCGCTCCCGGACCAGCGGGACCGGGGTCCTCGAGCACCACCTGCACCCGCACCGACGCCCGCGGCGGCACCTGCGTCACCGGAGCCGTCGTCCCGGCACCCTCGGCCAGCAGCTCCACCCACCAGCGCTCGGACACCGGCCACGGCCCGGCCCAGCGCGACACCGCGCGCGACCGGCCGCCCGCCACCTCCACGCGGTGCGGTGCGGCGGTGAGCCGTCCCCGGTCGGTGATCCCCACCACCCGCCCGTCGGCGTCGAGCACCTCCGCGGGCCACGACGAGTCCGGGACCACCGAGGGCGACGGGGAGGGGATCCGCCCCGGCCACGGGCGGTCCGGCTCCAACGCGGGGCGGCGCTCGTCGCCCCACGGCACCAACCGCACCCGGTCGCGCAGGTCCCGGCCGCCGCCGAGCACCCCGGTCAGCACCCCCTCCGGGCCGAGCATGCCCTGCACCCGGGCGAACGCGCGGCCGGCGCGGGCGTCCGCCTCACCGGTCGCGGAGCTGAGCAGGTCGAGCTGCAAGCCACCCGCGCCGACGACCTCCTCCGGGCGGAGGCTCAGCACGCTCACCCCGGCCGTCGGGCGCTGCGCCCCGCTGCGGCCGTTCAGCCACCCGTCGAGCTGCCACCGCACCCGGTCCGCGGTGGCCGACGGTGTCAGCGGTTCCGCGCACCGCCACACCCGGTGCAGCTCCTCCCCGTTCTCGGTGCTCGCCGAGATGCCCAGCCGCGTGCACGCCAGCCCGAGGTCGCCGAGCCTGGCGTGCAGCCGGTCCGCCAGCACCTTGGCCGCGAAGGCCGCCCGGTCCACCCGGTCCACCGGCGGGTCGAGCTGCTCGGACACCACCAGGTCCGGCGGGGGCTGCCGCCGGAGCACGGGGCGCTCCTCGCGCCCGCCGGCCGCGCGGTGCATCACCAGCGCGAACCGGCCGAACCTCGTCGCGACGTCCGAGGGGGACAACGCGGCGAACTCGCCGAGCGTGCGGACCCCCAGGCGCCGCAGCAGGTCCACCAGGTCCTCCCGCTCGGCGGCCTGCCGACCGCTGAGCGGGTCGGCGAGCTGGTCGAGCTCCTCGACGGGCAGCGGCGCGAGGAACTCCGGGCTCGCCCCGGGCGCGACCACCTGACCGCGGCGGGCGGCGAGGACCGCTGCGAACAGCCCGTCCGCGATGCCCACCTGGCACTCGACCCCGACCTGCGCGTCGATCGTGTCGATCAGCCGCTCGGCGGCCCCCTCCTCGGACCCGAAGTAGCGGGCCGGGCCGCGCGCCGGGACCGCCACCAGCCCGGGCCGGACGATCTCCACCCCCGGAACCACGCCCTCGACCGCGGCCACGACCGGTTCGAACGACCGCGCATCGCGGTCCGGGTCGTGCTCGCAGACCACCAGGTCCGGGCAGCGGCTCTGCGCCTCGCGGCGGCGCATCCCGCGCCGCACCCCGCCATCGCGGGCGGTCTGCGAGCACGCCACCACCCGGTTGGCCGCGAACACGGCGGCGGGCACCAGCGGACCGAGGTCGGCGGCGCGCGCCGCGGCGACCACCGGCCAGTCCGGGCACCACACGACGAGTCGACGAGCGGACACCGCCATCACCCCGCCACCGGCCGCAGCCGGGGCCGCGCCGCTTCGACGGGTTCGTCCGCCGGGACCCCGACGCCTCCGTCGCGCGCCGGGAGCAGGAGCCGGCACGACCGCGGCCGGGAGGCCGCACCGCGCCCGCTCGCGCGCACCGTGACCGCACGTTCCCGCAGGTAACCGTGACCCTGACCGATCCCCCGCCAGCTGGCATCGGCACACCGCAGCTGCACCTCGGCGCCCGCCCACGGGCCGAACGGCAGCAGCACCGATCCGCGGTTGCGCGCTCGCGCCGACAGCCGCCGGGCGTCCGAGTCCACGATCCGCCGGGTGCCGCCGACGGCGACCAGGTCCACGCCGTCGAGCAGCGCCGCGACCACACCCGCCGGGTCATCGCCCGGCCGCGGGACCACGGCGAGCCGGGAGAGCTCCACACCGGCTTCCGCCGCGGCGACCAGGCTGATGCCGGACAGCCCCACCACAGCGGCCCACGAGCCGTGGGCGGTCGCTTCCGCGAGCAGCGCGAAGAGCAGCGAGACAGAGCCGTGCACCGCCACCGTGCTGCCACGGCGCAGACCTGGCCATGGCAGCACGGCGGCGAGTTCCGTCCGCGTGGGCAGCACCCGTCCCGCACCGGGCACGCCGCCCGCTTCGACCGCCGGCACGCCCACAGACACCCCGAGACCTGCGGACGCGCCCGGCGCCGCCGAAGACGCCATCGCGGACATCGCTGCCTCCCCACGTCGTGCACGTGGGTGCCCGACCCCGGCGCGGGCACCCACCGAGCCGCTGTGGGGAAGACAGCGGCGGAACCAGCACTGCGCCTGCACCCAACGCAGTGCCGATCCCTCGGAGCGGTCGACCCCGACACCGACCCGCTCCTTGATCGAACCTCAGTTCGAACAAGGACAAGTAAACCCGCGTCGGCGGCCCGCGTCAAGGCCTGTAGCGAGATCAGGTGAACATTTGTTCGATCGCGGGCAATTCGGCTGATCCGCCCTGGGCAGAGCCGCTACAACGGGACCAGCGACGCGCTCGGCCGACGGCAGCCGGGAACGGTTCGAGGGCACCGCGCCGGGTGCCGCGACAGCGGCCCGACGGCGCGGCCGGCCCCGGACCCGCCGCGGCGGAACGGCGACCCCAACCCCACCGAGGAGGCCCCCATGCGCACGTCCCGCCAGCACCGCACCACGAGCACCGGCCGGAACGAACGAGCGGTGCGGGCGACCGTGGTCGTCCGCACCGCTCGGGGTGGTCCTGCGCCAGTGCGCGGGTCAGTGCGCGAAGTGGCGCGTCCCGGTGAAGTAGAGCGGCACCCCGGCCGCCTCGGCGGCGGCGATGGTGTCGGCGTCCCGGACCGACCCACCGGGCTGCACGATGGCGCGCACCCCGGCGTCCAGCAGCACCTGCGGACCGTCGGCGAACGGGAAGAACGCGTCGGACGCGGCCACCGAGCCCTTCGCCCGGTCGCCCGCCCGGGAGACCGCCAGGCGCGCGGAGTCGACCCGGTTCACCTGGCCCATGCCCACGCCGACGGTGGCGCCGTCGTTGGCCAGCAGGATCGCGTTGGACTTCACCGCGCGGCAGGCGCGCCAGGCGAACTCGAGGTCGGCCAGGGTGGCCTCGTCCGCCGGGGAACCGGCGGCCAGCGTCCAGTTGGCCGGGTCGTCGCCCTCGGCGTCGATGGCGTCGGAGCCCTGCACCAGCATGCCGCCGGAGATCGCCCGCATCTCGACCCGGCCGCTCTTCGGCGGCTGCGCGGTCAGGATGCGGATGTTCTTCTTCTTGCTCAGCACGTCGACCGCGCCGTCGGCGTAGCCGGGGGCCACGATGACCTCGGTGAAGATCTCGGCCACCTGCTCGGCCATCTCCACCGTGACCTCGCGGTTCGTCGCGATGACGCCGCCGTACGCGCTGACCGGGTCGCACTCGTGCGCCTTGCGGTGCGCCACGGCGATGTCCTCGGCCACCGCGATGCCGCACGGGTTGGCGTGCTTGATGATCGCCACGCACGGCTCGCGGTGGTCGTGCGCCGCGCGCCAGGCCGCGTCGGCGTCGACGTAGTTGTTGTACGACATCTCCTTGCCGTGCAGCTGGGCCGCGGCCGCGAGGCCGGTGGCCTCACCGCCGGAGACGTACAGCGCGGCGGGCTGGTGCGGGTTCTCGCCGTAGCGCAGCGCGGAGCGGCGCTCCCAGGTCTCCCCGATCCAGCCGGGGAAGACCGAGTCGTCCCCGGTCGGGACCTTGCTCATCCAGGACGCCACCGCGACGTCGTAGGACGCGGTGTGCCGGAACGCGGCGGCCGCCAGCTCGACCCGGTCCTCCAGCGTGAAGCCGCCCTCCCGGACCTGCTCCAGCACCCACTCGTACCGGTTGGGGTCGACGACGACCGCGACGTTCGCGTGGTTCTTCGCGGCGGCGCGCACCATCGCCGGTCCGCCGATGTCGATCTGCTCGATCACCTCGTCCTGCCCGGCGCCCGAGGCCACCGTCTGCACGAACGGGTAAAGGTTCACGACCAGCAGGTCGAACGGGGCGATGCCCAGGTCGCGCAGCTGGTCGGCGTGCTCCTGGCGGCGCAGGTCGGCGAGCAGGCCGGCGTGCACCCGCGGGTGCAGGGTCTTGACCCGGCCGTCGAGCGCCTCCGGGAAGCCGGTGAGCTCCTCGACCGGGGTCACCGGGACACCGGCGTCCGCGATGGCGCGAGCGGTGCCACCGGTGGACACGATCTCCACGCCGGCGGCGTGCAGCCCGGTGGCCAGCTCCAGCAGCCCCGACTTGTCCGACACACCGATCAGCGCGCGGCGAACGGCACGCCGCTCCTGCGAGTTCGCGGTCACGGGATACTCACCTTCCGTCCCTGCACGGTCCAACCGTGCAACGCCAGCTGTTCCAGGGTGTCGACCAGCAACCGCCGCTCGACGGCCTTGATCCGCTCGTGCAAGCTCGCCTCGTCGTCGTCGGGCCGCACCCGGACCGCCTCCTGGGCGAGGATCGGCCCGGTGTCCACACCGGCGTCGACCACGAACAACGTGCAGCCCGTGATCCGCACCCCGTACTCGAGCGCGTCGCGCGCCCCGTGCATGCCGGGGAACGAGGGCAGCAGGGCCGGGTGGCTGTTGAGGTACCGGCCGTGGAAGCGCGCCAGGAAGTCCGCGCCGACGAGCTTCATGAACCCGGCGGAGACCACCAGGTCCGGTTCGTGCTCGGCGCAGGCCTCGGTCAGTGCGCGGTCCCAGTCCTCCCGGCTCGGGTGGTCCTTGACCCGGCGGACGAAGGTGGGCACCCCTGCGCGCTCAGCCCGAGCGAGCCCTTCGATGCCGTCCCGGTCCGCGCCGACCGCGACCACCTGCACCGGGTAGTCGGGCGAGCTGGCCGCGTCGAGCAGGGCTTGCAACAGCGTGCCCGAACCGGAGACCAGCACGACCACGCGCGCCGGATCGCCGGTGGTGAACCGGGCGGGCTTCGAGGGGTCGGTCGTACTCGGGTTCAGCGTTCGCTCCTGACATGCCTGGGCACGATCTCTCCCCGCAGCGTAAGCGCTGATGGCGGGGCGGACGCGGCCAGGTCCCGGGCGAGTGGCGCAGCACTCACCGGTGACGGCCTCCCGCGTCCGAAGCGTCCGGATCCGCCAGGTCGGCGAGCGGCGACTAGTCCGGACGGCCCCCGTCGCCGTCCGACGTCCCGGCCACGCGCTGGGACCTGCCGGCGTCGCTGGTCGGGTCGGTGCGCCGCGTCTCGGCGGCGTCCCGGGCGGTCCCGGCGTCCCCGGCCGCGTCGGCGTCCCCGCTCGCGTCGACGTCCCAACTCGCGTCGACATCCCAACTCGCGTCGACATCACCGTCGAACTCGCTGGGGTCGATCTCCGACCGGGCGCGTCGGGTCGGACCGCTGGCGAGGGGCTCGCGCGCGTGCGGGATCGCGTCGCTGAGGTCCTCGGCGAGCTCGTCGGTGGCCGACGACGGCTCGCCGTCCTCCCCGGCGGCGGCGCCGTCCGTGGCGGCGCCGTCCGCGGCGCCGCCGTCCGCGGAGCCGCCGTCCGTGGTGCCGTCGTCCGGCTGCTCGTCCCCGGCTCCCGGGGCGTCGGCGCTGTGGTCGGTCGCCGTGCCGTCGGGGCTCCCGGCCGCGTCCGCCGGCTCGGGCTCGTCGACCGCGACCGGTCCGAGGAGCCAGGTCACGGCCGCTGCGGGGAGGGCGACCCAGCACAGCGTCACCGCGGCCAGCGCGAACGGCCGCAGCGTCACCGGGCTGAGCGGGCCGCCGCCGAGCTCACCGCCTGCGGCGAAAGCGAGGACCAGCGTGCCCAGCGCCGCGACGCAGGACGCCACCCCGACCGCCAGCAGTCGGTGGGACGTGCTGCCGGAGACCCGGCGGCACGCGACGCCGACGAGCGCACCGACCGCGAGCGGCAAGGCCATCGCCACGGCGGACCACCCGACGCCGGCGTGCGACGGCAGGACCGCGAGCAGCGGCAGGTCGGGCAGCGGTTCGCGGCTCGGCGCGCTGCCGAGGGGCTGGGCCGACAGCTCGCCCAGCGACAGGCCGGTCCCGGCGGCGAAGGCCCAGCCGGCCAGCACCCCGTTCGGCACGTACAGCAGCGACAGGAGGGAGGTCCCGATCGCGTCGCCCTCGTCACCGGCCCGCGACATCGCGGCGACCATGCCCGGCGCGGAGGTGCCGATCCCGACCAGCAGCACCGCGCCACCCGCGGCGACCACGGCGGCGAGCGCGAGCAGACCGATGCGCAGTCCCGACCACACCTGGGCCCCCACCCGCTCCCAGACCAGGTAGATCAGGCCGCACCGGTTGGCCACGCCCGCCGTCGCGGCGACGGTGGCGACCGCGCCGCAGCTGAGGAAGGCGTCGACCGGGACGACGCGGAAAGGCCAGTCCAGCACGAGGGCGATGGCCGCGCCGACGCCGGCGTGCCCCAGACCCATCGTCGCGATGAGCGGCCACGCCTGGTCGGGTCGCCGCAGCTTGGAGCGACGGGCCACCCACGCCGAGGCCGCCGCGATCATGAGCACCACGCCCGCGGTCGGGAGCAGCGGGAGCACGCTCAACGGCGCGCCCGTGATGGTGAGCGCGGACTGGTGCAGGGCGAGCCACCCGGGCAGCGCGGCCAGCAGCACGACGACCGGGTCGAACACGGCGTCGGTGGCCGTGGCCATCACCAGGGCGATGAGCCCGGCGGACACCAGGTAGCCGGCGAGCAGGACGGTGCAGGTCGCGCCGAGGAGCAACCACCAGCGGAGGCCGAGCCGGCGCTCGCGGGGGCCGTCAGCGATGGCGTGGGGGATCGACTCGAGCACGGACACGACGCCGAATGTCGCACCGTCTTTCCGCCGAACGGGTCACAACACGCCGCCGCCTCAACCCATCGGGCGACGACGCCCGTCCACTGAGGACGGTAGGAGCCTGGCGATCCGCTCGCCCTGCGGCCCCGCGTCCCGAGGGCCGCGCACCACGCGGGCCCACCGCTGGCTCCGGCGACCGTGGTCCGCCGTCTGACCAGTGCGGAGTCACCGCAGTCGACGCCACCTCCGGCAGAGCGGCGCACCGACGAGGGAGCGCACGGGCGGTCCCGGCGACCGCCCGTGCGCTCTCGAACTGGCTCAGAACCCCGGCGGGTTGAGGCCGGGGTGCGGCATCTGCTGCGTGCCCTGCGGGCCGCTGCCCTGCCCGGACTGGCCGCTCTGGCCGCCCTGGCCGGAAGACTGGTTCTGACCGCTCGAGTCCGGGGAGCCCTGCCCGGACGGAGCGCTCGGGGCGCCCGGCCCACCCGGACCGGACTGACCACCGGGACCAGGCTGACCACCGGGACCGGACTGACCACCGGCGCCGGGGTGCTGCCCGCCGGGGGCGGGCTTGCCGATCGGGCCGGACTGGGTCGGCGAACCACCGGAGGACGGGTTCCACCCGCCCGGCTGCGGCTGACCACCGGTGGCCGGGCTCCAGCCCCCGCTCGCCGGGGCGAACTGCCCGGGCTGCGCGGGCGGCGCGGCGGGGCTCCACCCGCCGGGACCGCCGGGTGCACCGGGGCCACCGGGCGGGAACGGGGCAGGCTGGCCACCGGAGGCGGGCCCGTCAGCGGAGCCGGACTTCTCGGGGGCGGCGATGACCCCGCCGTCGATCAACAGGATGCCCAGCACACCGGCCAGCTGCGCGGCGGCCAGCAGCAGGAGCACCACGACGATGCCACCGGCGGTGCCGCTGAGGAGGTCCTGGAGCAGCGCGAGGGTGGCGTAGGTGGACAGCGGCGCGGCCGCGAAGAGCGCGTTCGGCGTCTTCGGCACGAACCGCAGACCGGCCAGCGCCGCCGCGGTGATGAACGAGAAGCCGACGAGGCTGCCGAGGAGCACGCCGACGATCTCGCTGAAGAAGCCGATCAGGTATCCGACCAGACCGGCCCCGGCCGCGACCAGCGCCAGGATCTCCTTGAGGCCGAGCGCGGGACCGCCTGCGCTGGACTTCCGCGACGGGGGATAGGGGGCGGACATGGTTCGGGACACTCCTCAATGGACATTTCGGGGACGAGGACGGGTCGGTTTCCGACGTTACTGGATCGATCGGACGCGCTGCACCGGAAGCGGACGGCGCCGTCTCCCGGCCCAGACGCCGTCGGGGCCGGACACCCGCAGGTGCCCGGCCCCGACGTGACGCGATCGATCCGAGGGTCAGCCCTTGATGATCTCACGCATGAGCTTGGCGGTCTCGCTCGGCGTCTTGCCGACCTTGACGCCGGCGGCCTCCAGGGCCTCCTTCTTCGCCGCGGCGGTGCCGGACGAACCGGAGACGATGGCGCCCGCGTGGCCCATGGTCTTGCCCTCCGGCGCGGTGAACCCGGCGACGTAGCCCACCACCGGCTTGGTGATGTTGGCCTTGATGTAGTCGGCCGCCCGCTCCTCGGCGTCGCCACCGATCTCACCGATCATGACGATGGCCTCGGTCTCCGGGTCGTCCTGAAACGCCTGGAGCGCGTCGATGTGGGTGGTGCCGATGATCGGGTCACCGCCGATGCCGACGCAGCTGGAGAAGCCGATGTCCCGCAGCTCGTACATCATCTGGTAGGTCAGGGTGCCCGACTTGGACACCAGGCCGATCTTGCCCGGGCCGGTGATGTCGGCCGGGATGATGCCGGCGTTGGACTTGCCGGGCGAGATGATGCCGGGGCAGTTCGGCCCGATGATGCGGGTCTTGTTGCCGGTGGCGGTGGCGTGCGCCCAGAAGTAGGCGGAGTCGTGCACCGGGATGCCCTCGGTGATGACCACAGCCAGGCCGATCTCGGCGTCGATCGCCTCGATCACCGCGTCCTTGGCGAACTTCGGCGGCACGAAGACCACCGACACGTCGGCGCCGGTCGCCTCCATGGCCTCCTTGACGGTGCCGAAGACCGTGAGCTGCTTGCCCTCGATCTCGACGGTCTGGCCGGCCTTGCGGGCGTTGACGCCGCCCACGATGTTGGTGCCCGCGCGCAGCATCCGCGCGGTGTGCTTGGTCCCCTCAGAGCCGGTGATGCCCTGGACGATGACCTTGCTGTTCTCGTTGAGGAAGATAGCCATGGTGCCTCATGCCCCCGCAGCCAGCTCGGCGGCCTTGTCGGCCGCGCCGTCCATGGTGTCCACCATCGTCACGGCCGGGTGGTTGGCCTCGGCCAGGATGCGGCGGCCCTCGTCGACGTTGTTGCCGTCGAGGCGGACGACCAGCGGCTTGGTGGCCTCGTCGCCCAGGATCTGCAGCGCCTGCACGATGCCGTTGGCGACGGCGTCGCAGGCGGTGATGCCACCGAAGACGTTGACGAACACCGACTTCACCGCCGGGTCGTTGAGGATGACGTCCAGACCGGCCGCCATCACCTCGGCGGACGCACCGCCACCGATGTCCAGGAAGTTGGCCGGCTTGACGCCGTTGTGCTTCTCACCGGCGTAGGCGACGACGTCCAGCGTGGACATGACCAGACCGGCACCGTTGCCGATGATGCCGACCTCGCCGTCCAGCTTGACGTAGTTGAGGCCCTTGGCCTTGGCCTTCGCCTCGAGCGGGTTCTCGGCTTCCTTGTCGACCAGCTCGGCCTGCTTCTCCTGGCGGAACGAGGCGTTGTCGTCCAGGCTGACCTTGCCGTCCAACGCGATGATCTTGCCCTGCGGGTCCTTGACCAGCGGGTTGACCTCGACGAGCGTGGCGTCCTCGGCGACGAAGGTCTCCCACAGCTGGACGATCACGTCCGCGACCTGGTCGGCGACCTCGGCCGGGAACTTGGCGGCGGCGACGATCTCCTGCGCCTTCGCCTTGTCGACGCCCTGGATCGGGTCGATCGCGACCTTCGCCAGCGCCTCGGGCTTGGTGGCGGCGACCTCTTCGATCTCCATGCCGCCCTCGACGGAGGCCATGGCGAGGAAGTTGCGGTTGGCGCGGTCGAGGAGGAACGAGAAGTAGTACTCGTCAGCGATGTCGGAGGCGGTGGTGACCAGCACCTTGCGCGTGACGTGGCCCTTGATGTCCAGCCCGAGGATCGCCTCGGCCTTGGTCTCGGCCTCCTCCGGGGTCTCGGCCAGCTTCACGCCACCGGCCTTGCCACGACCCCCGGTCTTCACCTGAGCCTTGATCACGACGGGCCCGCCCAGTTCTGCAGCGGCTGCCTTGGCCCCTTGGGGATCGGTCACCACGGTGCCGGGCAGCGTCGGCACGCCGTGGGAGGCGAAGAGTTCCTTCGCCTGGTACTCGTACAGGTCCACTCGACTCTCCTGCGACGTCGGTGTCGGACTCGGGTGACGATATCGACCTGCGACGAAGCGTGGGGCGGCGCGTCCGGTGAACTGCCTCACCTGAGGTGGGCCGTCAGGCCTGGTCGAACCGTCCGGCGCACGGGTTCGCCCTGCTCGCCGGGCCAGGATCGCGCGTTCGTGGTGACGAACGGAACAGCGCACCGTGACGGTGACCCCCCGATTCTCGGCCGGGTCCCCGCCCCGGGCAAGCCCGCGGTCCGGGTGATCCCCTCAGGCCGCCCGGGTGCGGCCGGCCGCGATCGCGGAGACCAGCAGCACCACCACCCCGGCGACGCCGAACCACAGCCCGGTGCCGGGCGTCGTGCCGGGCAGCCGCTCCGCGGTGAGCGGGTACTCGAGCACGCGGACGCCCACGACCGCCGCGGCCCCGCAGAGCAGGGCGGCGGCGCGCGGCGGCCGGCACATCGGGGCCAGCACGGCGGCCGCCACCACACCGGCGAGCGCGGTCAGCAGCCCCCACGACGTCGTGCCGAACTCGGTGAACACGCCGGGGGCGGTGTAGTCGGGGGCGGTCACCACGGGCAGGCTGAAGGCCGCGGCGCCCAGCACCAGCGACGCCAGCGCCGGAACCAGCACCGGCTTGCGCATGGCGATCTCGGTGAGGTCCACCTCGTCGCGCTCCACGGCACCGGCCACCGCGGCGACGATCGCGGCGGCGACGGCGAACAGCACCGCCACGCCCGCCGCCCACGCGCCGAGGCGGGCCTGCGCACCGGCCGCCTGCACCGCGGTGAACACCGCGTCCAGCACCCCGGTCGCCGCCAGCGGGACCACGACCCACACCACGGGCAGCAGCGGACGCACCCGCAGCGCGAGGCGCGGCACCAGCAGGGCGGCACCGACCAGGAGCAGCAGGATCCCCGCGGGCCAGAGCACCCGCGCCGGGTACGGGGAGGGGTCACGCAGGCCGTAGGGCATCTCCACCTGCGGCGCGACCGCGGCCAGCACGCTGAGCGCACCGGCGGCCAGCGCCAGCACCGCCGAGCCGGTGAGGAGCCGGCTCAGGGCGGGCAGGTGCAGGTCCTCGTCCACCTCGCCGGAGTGGGCGCGCCCGGCAGGCACCGCCAGCGCCGCCAGGGCGAGCGCGCCGACGAGCCCGAGCGCGGGCCCCCACGAGAAGCTGAGCTCCGCCAGCACCGCCACCGCGACCAGCGGCGGGACGACGACCCCGGCCAGCGCCGCGGCGAGGCCGAGCAGCCCGCCGCGCGCGACGTCCTGGTCGGTGGTCCCGGCGAGGTACCCGGCGGCGGTGGGCACCGCGACGGCGAGCAGCACGCTGCCGACCAGCACCACCAGCGGCGCGTCGAGCGCGGGCTTGGGCAGCAGGTACGGGTCGTCGGAGGCGAACGGCGCCATGAGCACGCCGACCGCCGCGAGCACACCGGCGCAGAGCACCAGCGCGAGCAGCCCCTGGCGGTGCCCGCCGGAACCGCCCTCACCCGGGCCGACGCCGCGCACCGCGAGGACCCCGGCCGCGATCGCGGCCACGTGCCCGGCCAGCAGCGCCCAGACGCCGGCCGACGGCGTGAAGACCTCGAGGCTGTCCAGCCGGAGCAGTTCCGGGCGCGCCGCGAGTCCGGGGTCGGCGAGGAACTGGGCGTCGAGCACGAGCCGACCCGGCGCCAGCACGGCCGGCCCGACCAGCACCGCCGCCGCGGTGGCGGGCCGCCCGGCCCGCAGGGCGAGGCCGGCGATGCCCGCGGGGAGCAGGGCGAGCACCAGCAGCAGCGGCCACGCCGTGAAGGCCGCGGGCGCGCTGGGCGCGACCAGGCCGAGGAGGGGGCCGAGGCCGAGGAGCACCGCGCCGACGACGGAGACCGCCATCGCGGCGCGCAGGGATGTGGGCATGGGATCGGGGTTCGTGGCCGGAGTCGTGGAACGGTCGGACCGCGCAGTCACCGCGCAGACGCTAGCAACTCCGGGGCGGCGCGGGGGCACCGCGTGGCGATCTCCGGGACATCCCTGAGGGGACCGCCCGAACGGAGCATTCCCACCCGGCGGCAATCCACTCATGAGGTGTGACTTGCATCACTGCTCTTCACGGCGGGGTCACTGGATCGAGGCACCTCCGAGTTGCGGCTGCGCCGATCGGAGCGATCCTCCCCGATCACGAACCCGCAGGCAGCTCCGCTGAGCGACGACCTCGCCCATTGTCCGGAGGGGTCTGACAGTCCCTCACGGACTAGCCCGACCGGACACGCACCGTGCCCGACGCGTCACGGACGGGGATTTGCCCCTAGGGGATCAGCTTGGTTACTGTCCCCCGGTCCGTTGTCACGGTCTGGTCACGAAGGACAACCTCCAGCCGGTTCCCCGACCGGCACCCGGAACCCCGATCCGGGACTCGTGATCGGACTCCCCGAGACGGAAGGGCAAGCATTGGCTCACCACCGCTCCCCCGGCGGCGAATTCAAGATCGCGGACCTCGCGGAGGCGTCCCCCGACGAGCCCTCCAGTAGTCCGGGCCGGAGCCGCGGCCCGTCGACTGCCTCCGCCTGGCGTGGTCGCGTGGTCGTCGCTGCGGTTGCCGCTGGCGCTTTCGCAGCTGCAGGGCAATCGATCGCCGCAGGTGAAGGCCACGCCTCCCCGGACCAACGTGACGACTTCAACCCCGCGGACGCGTCGGCCTCGTTCAACACCGCGATGGCGGAGGACTCCGACAGCACCGGGGTCGGCGGCAGCGCCCCCGCGCCGGCGATGCTCCCCATCGCCCAGGTCTCGAACACCAGCTCCGAGGTCGAGAAGCTCAACAAGAGCGAGCGGATCGCGCAGGAACGCGAAGCCGCCCGCATCGCCGCTGAGGAAGCGGCCCGCGCCCCCAAGTTCGCCCCGCCCACGACCGGCCGCTTCACCTCCGGGTTCGGCGGGCGCTGGGGCACCACGCACTACGGCATCGACATCGCCAACTCCAAGGGCACCCCGATCTACTCCGTCGCCGACGGGGTCGTGATCGACGCGGGCCCGGCGAGCGGCTTCGGCCTCTGGGTCCGGGTGCAGCACGAGGACGGCACGATCACCGTCTACGGGCACGTCAACACCATCACCGTCGACGAGGGCGAGAAGGTCAAGGCCGGCGAGCAGATCGCCACCATGGGCAACCGCGGCTTCTCCACCGGCCCGCACCTGCACTTCGAGGTGTGGAACTCCAGCGGCAAGAAGATCAACCCGCTGCCCTGGATGCGCTCGCGCGGCATCGCCCCGGCGTGACCCGGCGGCTCCGGCGCGAGCGCGAGCGTCGGCGCCGCGGTGATCCCCAGAACCTCGCCGATCGGTCATACCGGCCGACAACGTCTGCCGCGCAAGGGAGATCACGGGATCCTCCCGTTCCACGACGTCGCGGACCTGGCGTAGCTTCGCGACCGTGGTCGAACAGGTCCGGTTGACCGGTGCGCAGCGAACCCTCCTCGGCCCGCTCTACGCGCGGGCGCTCGACAACCGCACGCCCGAGCCGGTGCTCGGCGACGAGGTCGCCGAGCGGCTGCTCGACCGCGTGGACGTCGACTTCCGCCGGCTGGCGCTCAGCTCCGGCGACCGGATGGCGATCGTCCTGCGCGCCAAGCGGCTCGACGACTGGGCCGCCGAGTACCTGGCGGAGCACCCGGACGCCGTGGTGCTGCACCTGGCCTGCGGGCTCGACGGCCGGGCCCACCGGCTCGACCTGCCCGACGGCGTGCTCTGGTACGACGTCGACCTGCCCGACGTCATCGAGCTGCGGAACCGGTTGTACCCGGAGGTGCCGGAGAACCACCGCACCATCGCCGCCTCGGTGACCGATCCCGGGTGGCTCGACGAAGTCCCCACCGGGCGGCCGACGCTGGTCATCGCCGAGGGCCTCACCACGTACCTGACCGAGGACGACGGCGTCGCCCTGCTGCGGCGGCTCGTCCAGCGGTTCGAGGTGGGCGAGGTGGTGTTCGACGCCGTGCTGCCGTGGACCGTCCGGGCCGCGCGCTCCTCGCGCTTCCTGCGCCGGGCCGGCGCCGGGTTCCACTGGGGCATCGCTGACCCGCGGACGCTGGAGTTCCGGGTCCCCGGCCTCCGACTGCGGCGCGCGCACCCGGTGCTGGACTCGCCGCACCTGGCGAAGGTGCCGGTCCCCCAGCGGATCGCGGCCCAGGCGATGAACGCCGTCCCGCCGTTGCGCGACGCGATGCGGTTGCTGCACTACCGCTTCGAGCACCAGCCCGGCCAGCGGGTGGAGCTCACCGGGACCCAGGCGACCATGCTCGCCACGGTCCACCTGCGCGCGCTCGACAACCGGTCGGAGCGGCCGTTGCTCGGCGACCGCTGGGCCGACGAGGTGGTGCAGCGCATCGACTTCGACTTCGCGAAGTTCCGGCCGAACGACCGCTACGCCGCCTCGGTGGCGCTGCGGGCCCGCTCGATCGACGAGTGGACCAGGCAGGCCCTGCGACCCGGCACGACGGTGCTGCACCTCGGCTGCGGCATGGACAGCCGGTACGAGCGCGTGGCACCACCGGACGACGTCCAGTGGTACGACATCGACCAGCCGGACGTCATCGACCTCCGCAAGCGGTTCTTCTCCGAGTCCCCGCAGCGCCGCACCGTTCCGTCCTCGGTGACCGCGCCCGACCTGCTCGACGGGATCCCCGGCGACCGGCCGGTCCTGGTGGTCGCCGAAGGTCTGCTGATGTACCTGTCCGAACCGGACGTCCTGGCGCTGCTGCGCCGGATCACCCGGCACTTCCCCAGCGGTGAGCTGGTCTTCGACGCGATGAGCACCCTCGCGGTCCGGATGACGAACCGGGCCAACCCCATCGTGAAGAACGCCGGGGCCCGGCTGGACTGGGGCATCGACGACCCGAGGACGCTCGAGGCCCGCGTGCCCGGGCTGCAGCTGGTGGCCGAGTGGTCCTACACCGACGCCCCCGAGCTGGACCGCTTGTCGGCGCCGGTGCGCACGGTGCTGCGCGCGGCCGGGCGGATCACCGCGGTCCGCCGCTTCGGCCGGATGCTGCACTACCGCTTCTGACCAGCGGGCGGACGCCCGGCCCTCCCGTCCGAACAGGACGGTCGGTGCTGCGCGCCTCGGTGCCACCGCGCCGATCACCGCCTCGGGCCCCCGGCCGCCCGGCTCACGCCGTGACCACCGGTGCCCCGCGCATCGGCTGCTCGGCGGGGTCCGGCCGGGAGCCCGTCACGACGTCGGTGACCGCCGGGTGCTCCGGCGCCCGCGACGAGCCCCTCCCATAGCCGCCTCCCGCGCTGGTCAGCGGTCTTGCGCGGATCGTGCGACGGTGTGGACCGAGGAGGTCGGACCGATGATCAACGGGGCGCACGTGTTGTTCTTCAGCCAGGACCCCGAGCGGGACCAGGAGTTCCTCCGGGACGTGCTTGGCTTCGAGGACGTCGACGCCGGGGACGGGTGGCTGGTCTTCGGGCTGCCGCCCACCGAACTGGCCACCCACCCCACCGACGCGACCCCCACCTGCGAGCTCTACCTGGCGTGCGACGACATCTCGGCGACCATCGGCGAACTGCAGGACCAGGGCGTCGAGATCACCCGCACGGTGAGCAACGCGGGGTGGGGGCTGGTCACCGCGCTCCGGCTGCCCAGCGGCGCCGAGCTCGGCCTCTACGAGCCCAAGCACCCGCACCCGGGCACGTAGGCGAGCCCGTGCGCGCCCGGCTCGCCGCGGCGGTCGACGTGCAGCGTGTCCAGCACCGCCAGGCGCTCCAGGTCCACCACGGTCACCGTGGCGTCCGCCACCGCGGAGACGTGGGCGCGGCCGCGCGCTGAGGTGGTGGTGCGCGGGAACCGGCCCACCTCGACCGCGCCGAGCCGCGCGGAACCGTCCGGCGCGAAGACCAGCAGCCGGCCGGGCTCCTGCACGCCCAGCCCCGGGCCGCCCCGGGGACGACCGCAGCTCCCCGGCGAGCAGCAGGCCCGTGCGGGTGACGTGCACCGGCACCACCTGGCGCTCGGTCGGGACCGTCCGGACCACCTCGTCGGTCTCGGTGTCGATCACCACGATCCCGGGCGAGGCGGCGCGCCGCCGCACGTCGTTGCAGGGGGTCGCGACGCAGGCGCGGGTGCCGTCCCGGGGTGATCACGGTGCCCTCGCTGCCCGGCACCGGCACCCGGCGCACCGTCCGGCCGGTCTCCAGGTCGACGACGGAGACGAACGGGGCTTCCTCGTTCGCGGCGTGCCCGCGCCGGCCGTCCGGGGTGTGACGAACCAGTGCGGCCCGGGCGCTCCGGTGTCGATGCGCCCGAGGTAGACCTCCGGCGGGTGACGTCCAGCGCCAGGCCGTGCGGACCGTGCTCCGGCACGAGGTCGAGAAAGGCCAGGACCGCGGGGGCGTCCGGGTCGATGACCACCAGGTCCGAGGCCCGCCGCTGTTCGCGTGGTCGTAGCCCGAGCGGTCGGCGATCGTGCAGCACAGCACCCGGTGCTCCGGGTCGGAGCACAGCTCGTGCGGTTCCGCGGGCAGGTCGAGGGCCTCCAGGTGCCGGTGGGTCGCGGCGTCGACGAAGCCGACCGTGGGGCCGCTCTGGCTGACCACCGCCAGCAGGTCTGCGTTGCGCGTGCGTTCTCCCGTCTGCTGCGGGGCCCGCTGTCGGTGCGGGCCTGCGGCTCCCACCCTCGACTCCCGACAGCACCGTCGGCCATGGCCGGATCGGCACGGGATCCTTGCGCCACGCGCAACAATGGAGGTGACCAGTACCGCTCCCGCGCGAGGTGGGAGCGGTGTCCCCCAGGGAGCTCGTGACTGTCCACGATGGATCTGAACCTGCTGGTGGCGCTGGACGCCCTGCTGCGGGAGCAGAGCGTGACGCGCGCGGCGGAACAACTGCAGACCTCTCCCGCGGCGCTGAGCCGCACCCTCGGCCGGATCCGCCGCGTGCTGCGGGATCCGGTCCTGGTGCGCGCCGGTCAGCGCATGGTGCTGACCCCGCGGGCCGTGGAGCTCCGCGACGAGGTGCACGCGGTCGTCGAGCGGTCCCGCGCGCTGCTCACCCCCGGCAGCCAGTTCGACCCGGCGACGCTGACCCGCACGTTCACCATCCAGACCAGCGACCTGCTGTCCGGTGCGCTGGCGCCCGCGCTGCTCGCGGCGGTCGGTGACGCCGCGCCCGGGATGGTGCTCCGGTTCGCCCCCGAGAGCGCGGAGGGGACCTCGGCGCTGCGCGACGGCACGGTGGACGTCGAGGTCGGGGTGCTGGACCACCTGGACCCCGAGACCCGCACGGCACCGCTGGCCACCGTGCGGCTGGTGGGCGCGGTGAACCCGGACCACCCGCTGGCGCACGCCCAGGTCACCCCGCAGAAGTTCGCCTCCGCGGCGCACATCAGCGTCTCGCGGCGCGGCAAGGCGCACGGCCCGGTCGACGACCGGCTCGCCGACCTCGGGCTGCAGCGCCGGGTGGCCGTCGTGCTGCCGAGCCACACCGCCGCCGCGCTGCTCGCCCGGCGCACCGACCTGGTCTGCCTCACCACGGAGTCCGCCGCGCGCAACGCCGGGTTGCGCACCTTCGAGGTGCCGCTGGAGCTGCCCCCGCTGACCATCGGCATGGCGTGGCACCCGCGCAACGACGTCGACGCGGCGCACCGCTGGCTGCTCGGGCTGATCCGCAAGGCAGCGGCCGAGCTCGGCTAGCGTCCCCCGCCGACCGCACGGAGAGGACGCCGTCCGTCCACTCCGGACTCAGAGCTTGGTCATCGGGACGCTGCCGATGAGCATCAGGCGCACCGTCCCGGCGCTGCCGAAGTCGATGGTCGCGGTCGCCCGCGGCCCCTCGCCCTCGGTGGACAGCACCGTGCCCAGGCCGTACTTGTCGTGGGTGACCTTGTCGCCGGCCGACAGCTTGAGGGCGACGGTGTCCTTCCAGCCCTTCGCGCCGGTGCTGCGCATGCCGCGAGCGGCCACCCCGGCCTGCGCCGAGTCCGACCCGGTGCGGTCGAGCCCGCCGCGGCTGCCCCAGGTGCTGCGGACCTGCGGGGCGGAGCGCTCCGGCTCGACCCGGCGCCAGTCCATGAGCTCCTCGGGGATCTCGGTGAGGAACCGGGACGCCGGGTTCGTCATCGGCTGCCCCCACGCCGACCGGGTCAGCGCGCGGGACAGGTACAGCCGCTGCCGGGCCCGGGTGATGCCCACGTAGGCCAGCCGGCGCTCCTCCGCCAGCTCGGCCGGTTCGCCCAGCGCCCGCATGTGCGGGAACACCCCGTCCTCCCAGCCGGTGCAGAACACCACCGGGAACTCCAGGCCCTTCGCGGTGTGCAGGGTCATCAGGGTGACCACGCCGTCGCCCGACTCGGGCAGCGAGTCCGCGTCCGCCACCAGTGAGACCCGCTCCAGGAACGCCGACAGCGAGTCGTCCGCGGGCAGGCCCAGCGCGGTCTCCTCGTCGTCCTCGGCGGCCGGCACCGCGGCGCCGACCACGGCCTCGGCCGACGGGTCGCCCTCGCCCCTGGTCGCCGGCGCGCCCGCGCGCGCCTCGGTGAACTCGCGCGCCACCGTGACGAGCTCGGTCAGGTTCTCCACCCGCGTGGCGTCCTGCGGGTCGTCGCTGGCCTCCAGCTCGGCGCGGTAGCCGGTGCGCTCCAGCACCTGCTCCAGGGTCTCCGCGACGTCGGACTTCGCCGCCACCTCGTGCAGCTCGTCGAGCAGCGCCACGAACCCCGAGATCGCGTTGCGCGCCCGGGTGTTCAGCAGCGACACCCGGCCTTCGGCGGCGTCGCGCAGGGCCTGGGCGAACGAGATCCGCTCCTGCTCGGCGTGCACAGCGACCACGGCCTCCGCCCGGTCCCCGATGCCGCGCTTGGGCACGTTGAGGATGCGGCGCAGGCTCACCGTGTCGTCCGGGTTGTCCAGCACCCGCAGGTAGGCCAGCGCGTCCCGGACCTCGCGACGCTCGTAGAAGCGCACCCCGCCGACGACGCGGTAGGGCAGGCCGAGCCGGATGAACACCTCCTCGAACACCCGCGACTGGTTGTTCGTCCGGTAGAACACCGCGACGTCGTTGAACGTCGCCTCGCCGGAGTCGACCAGCCGGTCGATCTCGCCGGCCACGAACGCCGCTTCGTCGTGCTCGTTGTCCGCGACGTAGCCGACGATGGGGTCGCCGTCCCCGGCGTCGCTCCACAGCCGCTTGTCGCGGCGGTTCGGGTTGCGCCGGATCACCGCGTTGGCCGCCGACAGGATCGTCTGCGTGGAGCGGTAGTTCTGCTCCAGCAGGATCGTCCGGGCCGCCGGGTAGTCGCGCTCGAACTCCTCGATGTTGCGGATCGTGGCGCCGCGGAAGGCGTAGATCGACTGGTCGGCGTCACCCACCACGCACAGCTCGGCCGGTTCGACGCCGCTCTCCGTCGCCTCGGTGCCCACCAGCTCGCGGACCAGCACGTACTGCGCGTGGTTGGTGTCCTGGTACTCGTCCACCAGCACGTGCCGGAACCGCCGCCGGTAGTGCTCGGCCACCGCGGGGTGGTTCTGCAGCAGCTCCACCGTGCGCATGATCAGGTCGTCGAAGTCCATCGAGTTGGACTCGACGAGACGGCGCTGGTAGGCGGCGTAGACCTGGGCGACCTTGCGCTCCATGTCGTCGCCGGCGCGCTCCGCGGCCTCCTCCGGCGTCAGCAGCTCGTTCTTCAGGTTCGAGATGTGCACCGCGAGCGTGCGCGCCGGGTAGCGCTTGGAGTCGAGGTCCTGCTCCCGCGCGACCATGGTGATCAGCCGCCGGGAGTCATCGGCGTCGTAGATCGAGAAGTTCGACGACAGCCCCAGGACCTTGGCCTCGCGCCGCAGCACCCGGACGCACATCGAGTGGAACGTCGACACCCACATCGCACCGGCCCGGCGCCCGACCAGCTCGGCGACGCGCTCCTTCATCTCGGCCGCGGCCTTGTTGGTGAAGGTGATCGCCATGACCTGGCCCGGGTGCACCCCGCCGGCGAGCAGGTAGGCGATGCGGTGGGTGAGCACCCGGGTCTTGCCCGAGCCCGCACCGGCCACGACCAGCAACGGCGATCCGGTGTGCACCACGGCGTCCCGCTGCTGCGGGTTCAGACCGGCGAGCAGGGCTTCCGGGTCCGGTTCGCGCTGTCCGGAGCGGCCGGGTTCGGAGGACGACACCGGGTCGTCGTTCCACTGGAGGTCGAGTGGGGCGCTCATCGCCCACCCACGTTACCGGCAGCCCCGGACAGAACCCGAATCCCGTGGCACGGCGCTCCTCCGCCGACACCCGCCGTGCACCACGGTGGCGAGCGGGAGGACAGCTCCGCGTGGCGTGCGGGTGCGTGCGGGCGCCCCGGGCCCGGCTCGGCGCGGTCGTGCGGTGACGCGCGGGGCGGGCGGGCGGACCACCGCGCGACCGGACGGACGTTCGGGACGAGGTGCTGCGCGATCTCCATGGGCACCACGATCCACGCAGGTCAGCACACGTGCCAGCGAATTGACTCGAACAGGTGGTCGATACCCCTGGATGTTCACTCTGTGGGAGGAGTGTCCCACCTCATCGTCGCGCGCCGCCGGGTTGTGGCAGACTGGAAGGGTGCGAGCGCAGACCTACGAGTTTTTCTACGGGCCCGGGACTCCGGCGCCCGTAGCTGCGTGAGCTCGAAAACCACTACGAACGCCCCGGAGTCCTCCAGGACCCGGGGCGTTCGTCGTTCCCGGGCCGGGTCCCGGGGCCGAGCCGGAGGACCACACCTGATGAACGCCACAGTGGACGGTGAGAAGCCGAAGACCGAGCAGACCTCGCCCGAGGAGGCCGCCGCGAGGATCGACGACCACCGCGCCGAGATCGACCGCCTGGACGCGGAGATCCTGCGCCTGGTGAAGCGCCGCGCCGAGGTCTCCCGCGAGATCGGCAAGGCCCGCATGGCGGCCGGCGGCCCGCGCATCGTCTACAACCGCGAGATGGACGTGCTCGCCCGCTACCGCGAGCTGGGCCCGGAGGGCCGGGAGCTCGCGATGATCCTGCTCCGCCTGGGCCGCGGCCGCCTCGGGCACTGACGCACCTCCAGGTGGCGCTCAGCGGTCGCCTGGCCGCGGCAGCCCGGCGCGCCCGGGCTGTCCTCGCCAGGCGACCCCTGACGCCCCGGTTCAGACGCCGTGGTCGGCGGCCAGGTCGCGGTCGCGGGTCTCCGGGGACCGCACCACCGCGATGGTCGTGACCAGCGCGCACAGCGCCACGTAGATCGAGATCGGCAGCCCCGAGCCGAAGCCCTTCAGCAGCGCGGTCGCGATGATCGGGGCCAGCGACCCGGCCACGATCGACGCCAGCTGGTAACCGATCGACGCCCCCGAGTACCGGACCCGGGTACCGAAGAGCTCTGCGAAGAAGGCGGCCTGCGGGCCGTACATCGCGCCGTGGAAGACCAACCCGATCGTGGTGGCGATGGTGATCGCGGCGAAGGACTTGGTGTCCATCATGAAGAAGAACGCGAACGCCCACAGGCCGGTGCCGACCGCGCCCACCAGGTACACCGGGCGCCGCCCCACCCGGTCCGACAGCGCGCCCCACAGCGGGATGCTGATGAAGTGCACCACCGCGGCGATCAGCGAGGCGTTCAGCGCCAGGCCGCGCGGCAGCTCCAGGAACGTCGCGACGTAGGTGAGCACGAACGAGGTCAGCACGTAGTAGACGACGTTCTCCGCGAACCGCGCACCCATCGCGGTGAGGACCTCGCTGCGGTACCGGCGCAGCACCTCCAGGACCGGCGGCTTGTCCGCCACGCCCCGCTCCGCGGCCTCGTTCGCCGCCTCCAGGAACAGCGGCGACTCCGCGACCGCCAGCCGCACCCACAGGCCGATCAGCACCAGGACGCCGGACAGCAGGAACGCGACCCGCCAGCCCCAGGCCAGGAACGCCGCGTCGCTCTGCACCGCGGCCAGCACCGCCAGCACCGCGGTGCCCAGCAGGTTGCCCAGCGGCACCCCGGCCTGCGGCCACGACGCCCAGAAGCCGCGGTGGGCGGCGGACCCGTGCTCGGAGACGATGAGCACCGCCCCACCCCACTCGCCGCCGATGGCGAAGCCCTGCACCAGGCGGAGCACGGTCAGCAGCAGCGGCGCGGCCACCCCGATGGACTGGTACGTGGGCAGCAGGCCGATCAGGAACGTGGCGCCGCCCATCATGACCAGGCTCAGCACCAGCAGCTTCTTGCGGCCGAGCCGGTCACCGAAGTGGCCGAACACGAGCCCGCCGAGCGGCCGCGCGACGAACCCCACCGCGTAGGTGATGAACGCGAGCATGGTGCCCACCAGCGGGTCGTCCGCCGGGAAGAACAGCTTGTTGAACACCAGGGCGGCCGCTGAGCCGTAGAGGAAGAAGTCGTACCACTCGACGGTGGTGCCGACGAGGCTCGCCACCACCACGCGCGCGGTCGACGTTCTCGTCGGGGTGGACTCGGTGGTCATCGCGCTGTCCTCTCTGCCGAGCCGGGCTCCGTTGCCTCCACCGCCCCCACCACCGGACGGGCGCCGGTGGTGGGGGAGCCGGGTCTGATCAGTTCGCGGTCCAGCCGCCGTCGATCGGGAACGACGCGCCGCTGACCGACGCGGTGCCGGGGCCGCACAGCCAGAGCGCGAGCGCGGCGACCTCGTCGGGTTCCACCAGCCGCTTCACCGGGGTGCGGGCCAGCAGGACGTCCTCCACGACCTGGGCCTCGGGCACCCGGTGCAGCCGGGCCTGCTCGGCGACCTGCCGCTCCACCAGCGGCGTGCGCACGAAGCCGGGGCACACGCAGTTCGAGGTCACGCCGTAGTTCGCGCCCTCCAGCGCGATCACCTTGGACAGCCCTTCGATGGCGTGCTTGACCGTCACGTAGGCGCTCTTGTACGGCGAGGCGCGCAGGCCGTGCACGGAGGAGACGTTGATGATCCGGCCCCAGCCCCGGCGGTACATGCCCGGCAGGGCCGCGCGCACGATCCGGAACGGCGACTCCACCATCACCCGCAGCATGGTGGCGAAGACGTCGGTCGGGAACTCGTGGATCGGCGCCACGTGCTGCGATCCCGCGTTGTTGACCACGATGTCGACGCCGCTGCCGAGGCGCCCGGCGGCGTCCGGGGAGTCGAGGTCGACCACCCGCGCTTCGGCGCCGATCTCGGCGGCCAGCGCCTCGAGCTCGGCCGCGGCCTTGTCGACGGCGACGACCTCCGCCCCGGCGCCCACCAGCCGGCGGGCCACCGCGGCGCCGATGCCACTGGCCGCCCCGGTGACCAGCGCTCGCTTGCCCGCCAGGTCGACGGCGGGCGCAGTGTCGGTTCGATCCGTTCCGGTCGAGCGATCACTCATAGCCTTCAGAACCTAGGCGTGACGCCCGTCTCAATCCAGGGGCTGAGCGCAACCACTTCGTCCCGCTCCCCCAGCGGACCGCCCTCCCGGCCGGGGTGAGCCGCGCCCGCCCCGGGGCCCGGCGACGGAGATTCAGGGATATCACCCATACCGGGCAAGGCCGGGACGAGGCAGACTGTGCGCATGGTTGCTCTCGTGGCCTTCCTCGTGACCCTCGCCGCCCTGCTCGCCGCCGCCGGGCACGCCGGCTACCTCGCGATGCTGAGCTCGGCGGCGAAGAAGCGGGCCGGTGGCCAGCCCGCCGTCGAGTTCGCCAAGAAGCGGTTCCCCGTCGCCGGGGTCGGGCTGGGCGTGACGCTGCTGGCGTTCCTGATCGCCGCGGGCGGCGGGTTCGGCGCGGACGTCTTCGCGATGCTGCTGGGCGCGGGCGGCGGCATCGGCTCGGTCAAGGCGCTCCAAACGTCGCAGAGCCGCTTCCGCAACGGCCAGTACTGATCGGTCTCACTCCGCTGGGCTGTTCGGTGGAGCCGGTGCCACCGAACGCCCCACTTTCGTCACTCTGAGTCCACCATCGACCCCGCTCCGGAGTCGTTGCGCCTGCACCGTAGGCTGTGACCATGACCACTCCGCCGGGATCGAGCACCGGGATCGAGCGCGCTCTCGTGGTCACCGCGCACCCCGACGACGTCGACTTCGGCTCCGCCGGCACCGTGGCCACCTGGGTGGCCGCGGGCGTGGAGGTCACGTACTGCATCTGCACGTCGGGCGACGCAGGTGGGTTCGACAGCACGCCCCGCGAGGAGATGGCGCGCCTGCGGCGGGAGGAGCAGCGCGCCGCCGCCGCGGCCGTCGGCGTCTCCGACGTGCGCTTCCTCGGCCACCAGGACGGGCGGGTCGTCGCCGACATCGGGCTGCGCCGGGACATCGCGAAGGTGATCCGCGAGGTCCGGCCGCAGCGGGTGCTCACGCACTCCCCCGAGATCAACTGGTCGCACCTGGTGGTGTCGCACCCGGACCACCGCGCGGTCGGCGAGGCGACGCTGGCCGCCGTCTACCCCGACGCGCGCAACGCCTTCGCCTTCCCCGAACTGCTCGAAGCCGGCTACGAGCCGTGGACCGTCAGCCAGCTGTGGATGTCCGAAGCGCCCGAGGAGCGGATCAACCACGCGGTCGACATCACCGACCACATCAAGGCCAAGCTCGCGGCGCTCGCCGCGCACCGCTCGCAGACCGCGCACCGACCCGACCTGCCCGACGCGATCGAGCAGCACCTCGCGCGCACCGCCGAGCGGCACGGGATGCCGGGCCGGCTGGCCGAGGCCTTCCACGTGGTCGACACGTCGTGACGTCCCCCGAGTCCCAGGAAGTCGAGACCCCCGATGGACAGCGGCAGAACCCTCGGCTGGAGCGGCCAGCTCGACTGGCCGCCGGCCTCGCAGACCCCGCCCCGCGGCCGGCACCGCAAGACCGGGTCGTCGGCCGGCTGGACCCCCGCACCCCGCGCTGAGGCCGAGACCGACCCGCTGGTGGACACCGCACCGGTCGGCGGCCTGCACAAGTTCGACCTGGGCATGGTGCCCGCCTCGGTCACCCCGCCGCGCAGCTGGCGGCAGGCGGCGTGGTTCGCCATCGCCTCCTCCGCGGCGGCCCTGGGCGGGCTGGTGCTGGTCACCTCGATGCTGGCGAGCAGCTCCACGACGATCGAGGGACTGGACCTGCCGAGCATGCCCCGCGCCGGCGAGTACCCCCCGCTGCTGCCGGACGAGGAGCGCGACCGCTACTTCCTCACCGGCGACCCGACGCGGCCGCAGGCGGTGCTGCCGACCGGCTCGGTGCTGCCCGTCGCGCCCGGTGATCGCCCCACGGGCTCCGGCACGACCGCGCCCGCACCGCCGCCCGGGGAGGCCACCGGCTCGGCCGGCCCGACGCCGACCACGAGCGCCCCGCGTCCCCCCAGCACCGAGGTGCCGCCGCTGCTGCTGGCGTTCACCGACCCCGCGGAGATGGAGCAGCGCGGCGGCTCCTACTTCGCCGCGATCGGGCGGGAGGACCTGCCGGAGGCCTACGCGCAGACCGCCGGGCCGCTGCGCGACGAGGGCTTCGAGGCCTTCGCCGCCCGGTACGCCGGGGTCCGGACCGTCGAGGTCGTCGACGTCTACGTGACCCCGACCAGCTCGGTGCACACGCTGCGGGTGACCACGACGGACGGCTCCGTGCACACCGAGCGGCACCGGCTCCGCTACACGCGGGGCGACGACCCGTTGATCACTGCGGACGAACGAGTTTCCTGACCACACCGGTCACGGACAGTGCTCGGCATTGCTCCGTTCGATGAGTCGCACGCCCTCCTTCCGGTGAACTCCACGGCATCCCTTTCAGCGTGGGCGGGCAGCGGAGTACGTGTTCACGCCGTGGAGTTTCCCTCGCACGGTCGTCGGCGCGACCACGCGTCACCGGGCTCGGTCAGCGTGGCCGAGCTGCTCCGGCGCTCTCCCCTCGCGCAGCGCGAGCGGCTGGCCGACGCGCTCGCCGACCAGTGCTCGGGCGCGCTCCCGCTGACCAGCCGGCTGGCCTTCGGCACGCTGGCGGTGCTGCTGCTGGTCGGCGCGGCCGTCGCGACCTCCACGATCGTCGCGGGTCCCGCCCCCGCACCCCGAACGACCGCCCACGTGACAGCGCTCGAGGGAGGCCTCGCGCTCCGCCCCGACCTGGTGCGGGACGCCCGCTGGCCGTTCACCGCCGAGGTGGCCCCCACCGACGACGCGACCGAGGATCCCGCCGTCGAGCAGCCGGAGGAGCCGCAGCTGATGTCGGCCAACCCGGCGGCGGGCAGCGTCGAGTCGGCCCGGGCCGTGGTCGACGAGTTCTACCGCCGCCTGCCGCACGACGTGCCCGCCGCGCTGGACTCGGTCGACCCGGACCTCCTCACCGGGCAGCGGACCGCGCTGGTGCGGGCGTGGCGCGACGCCGAGTCGGTGCACCCCCGGACGCGGGTCGAGCCGGACGGCGCGGTGCTGGCGGAGGTCGAGGTGCGCTACCCGGCCGGTGACCAGGTGCTGCTGCGGCAGCGGCTGACCGTCGACCCCGACTCCGACCCCAAGATCACCGGCGCCGAACTGCTCTGGGCGCGGCACACCACGTCGCGCTGACTCACCCGCCCGCGGCGCCCGCCAGACAACAATGCGACAACGACCGTCGCGCGCCGGACCCCGGTGGCACGGACCGGGGCGAACCGGGCACCCCGGGTGCAGCCGCCGGCAGACCCCGTGCGGGACACCCTGCGCAACCCGCCCGCTCGACCCACCGCGGCCGACATCACCTGCGCAAACGGCTGTGAGACTCACCCCGATCGGGCGACTGGGATGACACGGCCGCGTAACGTCTTGGCAGCGCGCACAGATCTTTCCCAGTTCGGACCTACGCCGATGCCGCGTCGGCTAGGCTCCCGTAACGCGGTCCGGTCGTCGGCCCACCAGGCCAACCCGGTCCGCGGTGAGAACGTGTACGTGTCGGAGGACCGGAGCCGGTCCGCCAAATCCGCCGATGTCCGGTGGGCTGCGTGCCGGGACCATCATCCCGGATCCCCGCGGACCCCGCTGGGCATCGATAGCAGTACGGGGAGACGTCGGTGAGCGACGAAGGTCGCCTGGTCGCCGGACGCTACCGAGTGCAGCGACGCATCGGCAGTGGCGCGATGGGCGTGGTGTGGGAGTGTGTGGACGAACGCCTGCACCGCACGGTCGCGGTCAAGCAGTTGCTCCTGCAGCCCGGATTGGATCCGGGTGAGGCCGAGGAAGCGCGGCAGCGAGCCATGCGGGAAGGCCGGATCGCGGCCCGGCTCCAGCACCCGAACGCCATCTCGGTCTACGACGTGGCCGAGGACGAGGGGCAGCCGGTCCTGGTCATGGAGTACCTGCCCTCCACCAGCCTCGCGGCGATGATGTCCGAGCACGGACCGCTGCCGCCGCGGGAGGTGGCGCGGATCGGTGCGCAGGTCGCCTCGGCGCTGGGTGCCGCGCACGCGGCAGGCGTGGTGCACCGCGACATCAAGCCGGGCAACATCCTGCTCGGCGACAACGGTGACGTGAAGATCACCGACTTCGGCATCTCGCGGGCGCAGGGCGACGTGCAGGTCACCAAGACCGGGATGCTCGCGGGCACGCCCGCCTACCTGTCGCCGGACGTGGCGATGGGCCAGGAGCCGACGCCCGCCTCCGACGTCTTCTCGCTCGGCGCGACGCTGTACGCCGCCATCGAGGGCCACCCGCCGTTCGGGCTGAACGAGAACACCCTCGCGCTGCTGCACGCGGTGGCCGCGGGCCGGATCGAGCCGCCGCAGCAGGCCGGGCCGATGACCCACCCGCTGATGGCGATGATGGCCGCCCGCGTCGAGGACCGGCCGAACATGGCGCAGGTCCGGGAGATGCTGCAGGCCGTGGCCGACGGCGGGTCGGCGAGCTCGATCCCCGCGGTGGCCGCGCCGATCCCGCCCGCGCTGGCGCCGGAGCCCCCGGCCGAGCAGGCGACGAGCGTCGTGGGCCAGGACGGCACCACCGCCTACTTCGAGGACGACCCGTACTCGGAGCGGCCGTACGAGGACGCCACCTCGTACATGGGCTCGGACACCCGCGGTGACGCGGCGATCTACGAGGAGCCGCGCCGGAGCAAGCGGCCCGTGGTGATCTCGGGCATCGCGCTGGTCGCGGTCGCCGTCATCGCGGTGCTGGTGACCTCGGCGCTGATGAACAACAACCAGCCGGGGCCGGTGGGCAACGAGCAGCCGACCAGCGAGATCGCTCCGCCGCCGACCGAGCCGGTGGAGACGACCGCGGACGAGCTGCCGCCCACGACGCAGAACGTCCCGACGTCGGAGGACGACGTCACCTCGGAGGAGGAGACGCCGACCACCACGTCGAGGACGACCACCAGCTCGGACCCGACGACGACGTCCAAGGAGACGACCACGTCGAAGAGCACGCCGACGTCCGAACCGGAGGAGGAGCCGACCACGCAGCCGTCGGACTCCGACGCCGGGTCCGAGGGCAGCGACTGAACCGATCGACCAGCACCGGCCGGGGCGCTCACCGCGAGGTGAGGGCCCCGGCCGTGTTCTTTCGTCGCCCCGTGTGCAGCGGTGAGGCTGGTGCCCAGTAACGTTGCACACCGTTGAGTGACAGCTGGCCACGGGGGTCCGGTCAGTCCGGGAACGGAACACACGCAGATCAGGCAGCACAGCCAGTACCAGGAGAACCGGTGAGCGCCGAAGGTCGTTTGATCGCAGGCCGGTACCGCTTGCAGCAGCAGATCGGCAGCGGCGCCATGGGAGTGGTGTGGCAGGCCATCGACGAGCGCCTGCACCGCACGGTCGCGGTGAAGCAGCTCTTGCTGCAACCGGGCTACACCCCCGAGGAGACCGAAGAAGCTCGTCAGCGCTCGATGCGCGAGGGACGCATCGCCGCACGTCTGCAGCACCAGAACGCGATCTGCGTGTTCGACGTCGCGGAGGACGAGGGCCAGCCCGTGCTGGTCATGGAGTACCTGCCCTCGCGAAGCCTCGCGTCGGTCATCGACGAGCAGGGCACCCTGCCCCCGCTCCAGGTGGCCCGGATCGGCGTGCAGGTGGCCAGCGCGCTCGCCGCCGCGCACATGGCCGGCATCGTGCACCGCGACCTCAAGCCGGGCAACGTGCTGCTCGGCGAGAACGACATCGCCAAGATCACCGACTTCGGCATCTCCCGGGCGATCGGGGACGTGGCGGTCACCAAGAGCGGCATCCTGGCGGGCACGCCCGCCTACCTGGCCCCCGAGGTGGCGCTGGGCCGCGACCCGGCCCCGGCCTCGGACGTCTTCTCGCTGGGCTCGACGCTGTACGCGGCGATCGAGGGCGGCCCGCCGTTCGGCACCGACGAGAACGCGATCAGCCTGCTGCACCGGGTGGCGCGCGGGCAGTTCGACCCGCCCCGGCAGGCCGGTCCGATGACCCCCGCGCTGATGCAGATGCTGCGGCCGGACCCGGTGGACCGGCCCACCATGGCCCAGGCCCGCGACCTGCTGCAGGCGGTGCTCGACGGCCGCCCGATCCCGAACGCCTCGCCGAGCGCGGGCTGGCAGCGCCCCGCGGCGAGCCCGCCGCGCACCCCGCCGCCGGCCGCGGCGACCCGGGTGGGGCCGCCGAGCGGCAGCAACCCACCGACGGTGGTCGGCAGCGCGGTGCCGGCCGCGGAACCCGCGCCGCGGCGCAACTACCGCCAGGCGGCGATGTGGGTGGTGGCGATCGTGGTCGCGGTCCTGGTGGGCGTGCTCGCCGCGAACGCCTTCGGCGACGACTCCCCGCAGAGCCAGCCCGCACCGACGCAGGCGCCCGCGCCGTCCTCCGCCCCGGCCCCGGCTCCCTCCTCCGCCCCGGCCACCACCTCCGCAGCGCCGACCACGAGCGCGGCGCCGACGACCACCGCGAAGCAGCCGTCGTCAGCCGAGCTCATCGCGGTGGTGAAGAAGTACTACTCGCTGGTGCCGAAGAAGCTCGACCAGGCGTGGGAGCTGCTCGGCCCGAAGCTGCGGGATCAGGGCAAGGACCGCTACGAGGCGTTCTGGAAGTCCATCGACGACGTCACGATCATCGGCGACCCGGTGCGGTCCGGGGCGAACGTCGTCGTGACGCTGCAGTTCACCAAGAAGGGCAAGGAGATCGTCGAGCAGCACGTGCTCGGCATGGTCGCCACGCCGGACGGCGACCCGAAGATCAACACCGACAAGCGGAACTGACGCCGGGCCACCCGGCGCGGCCGTCCACATCGGACGGTCGCGGCCTCACACCAGGCGGCGGTCGGTGGCCCAGCGGGACAGCTCGTAGCGGTTCGACAGCTGCGTCTTGCGCAGGACGCTGGACACGTGCGTCTCCACCGTCTTCACCGAGATGTACAGCTCCGAGGCGATCTCCTTGTACGCGTACCCGCGCGCCAGCAACCGCAGCACCTCGCGCTCGCGCGGGGTGAGCAGGTCCAGCTCGGGGTCGCCGACCGGCGCCGACCCCGGGCCCTCGGAGAAGGCGTCCAGCACGAAACCCGCCAGGCGCGGCGAGAACACCGCGTCCCCGCCGTGCACCCGCACGATCGCGTCGGCGAGCTCCCGCCCGGAGATGGTCTTGGTGACGTAGCCGCGGGCACCGCCGCGGATCACCGCTATCACGTCCTCCGCCGCGTCGGACACCGACAGCGCCAGGAACACCACCTCTGGCTGCCGGGGGCGCACCTGGCGCAGCACCTCGGCGCCGCCGCCGTCGGGCATGTGCACGTCGAGCAGCACCACCTCGGGCTGGTAGTGCGCGATCCCGGCGACCGCCTCGGCGACCGACCCGGCCTCCCCCACCACCTCGACCTGCTCGGCGGCGGCCAGCTCGGCGCGCACCCCGGTGCGGAACAGCGCGTGGTCGTCGACCAGGAACACCCGGACGGGGTGCGGAGCGGTCGCGTCTCCAGCGGTCACGGTCACCAGCCTCCCTCGCTCGCCTCGCCCGCAGCGTACGCCACGATCACGCCGCCGCCCTCGGCATCTCCATCTGCACCTCGGTGCCCCCGCCGGGCGAGGTGCGCACCTTGACCGTGCCGCCGTGCCGCCGCATCCGGCCGTGGATCGAGTCGGCCAGGCCGTGCCGGTCGGCGGGCACGCTGTCCGGGTCGAACCCGCTGCCGCGGTCGCGGACGTACACCGAGACCTGCGCGGCCTCCACCTCCGCGTACACGCTCACCTCGGCGACCCCGGCGTGCTTGGCGGCGTTGACGATCGCCTCCCGCGCCGCGGCCAGCTGCGCGGACAGCCGCTCGTCGAGCTCGCAGTCCCCGACGACCACCTGCTGCACCTCGATGGCGAAGCTGTCCTCCACCTCCCCGCAGATGCGGGCCAGCTCCGCGGACAGCGTGGTGGCGGGCCGGCTGTCCTCCACCGCCGGCCGCTGCGCGCCGTAGCCGTCCGGCCCGTACAGCCAGTTCCGCAGCTCGCGCTCCTGCCCGCGGGCCAGCCGGCGCACCTCGCGCTCGGACGACGCCTGCTTCTGGATCAGCGCCAGGGTCTGCAGCACCGAGTCGTGCAGGTGCGCCGCGATCTCGGCGCGCTCCTGGGAGCGGATCCGGCTGGCGCGCTCGATGTCGAGGTCCCGCACCAGGCGCACCCACCACGGCACCGTCAGCACCGCGACGCCGACCAGCGTCGCGCCCACCGCGAGCAGGGCGAAGCGCACCTCGTCCATCGACGTCGAGCCCACCAGCAGCACCACGATGCCCACCACGACCAGGGCCGCGCCGGCGAGCACGCGGATCACGGCGGACCGGCCGCCCCCGCCGAGCAGCGCACCGACCACGTTGGTGCGCGCGCCCTGCCGCCAGCGGCGGCGCTGCGACTCGTCGGCCTCCCGCCACACCACGGCTGCGCCGACCAGCACCACCACCAGCGGTGTGGCCAGCCAGGCGGGCATCGAGAACACCCCGCCGACCGCGACCATCGCGCCGAGGCAGAGCAGGATCACGCCGAAGCCCTGCTGCCGCTCCTTGGTCGACATCGGTTCCCCGGCCGCGGTGGACTGCGGCACGAAGACCCACAGCAGCGCGTACGCCAGGACTCCGGCCCCGCCGCACACCGCGAGCACGGCGAACGCGCCGCGCACCCACAGCACCGGGCACCCGAGGTGGTCGGCCACCCCGCCCGCGACCCCGGCGACCAGGCGACCGCCGCGGCGCCGGCGCAGCTGCGCCACGCTCCGGGGGCGCTGCGCCATCGGCTTCGTGGCGGCTCCCTGCCCGGGGTCCGCGGGCTGCTGGTTGCGCTGGTCTCTCACGACGTCATGGTCACACGGTCGCGCGATCGCGGGCATCAGGGACGGACCCTGAGCTTCCGGGCCACATCAGGGGCGTCCCTGATGCTCCGGGCGCCGTCGAGGACCGATAGTGGGGCCATGAGCACCACGAAGCACGCCAGTCCCGCGTCGTTCGAGGGCACCTTGCGGGACATGTGGGAGACCCGCCCGGTCCGCCCGCGTTCCGGCGGCAAGGTGGGCGGGGTGGCGACCGCGATCGGCCTCCGGTACGGCGTCGACCCCATCCTGGTGCGGGTCGCCTTCGTCCTGGCCGCTCTCTACGGCGGCGCGGGCCTGGTGCTCTACCTGCTGGGCTGGTTGCTGTTCCCGAAGGAGGGCGACCCGGTGCCCGGCCGGCCCAAGCCGCCGCCGGAGCCGACCTCGAGCACGCTCGCGGTGTTCCTGGTGGTGCTGCTGATCCCGAGCGTGTTCTGGCTGGCCACCTCGCCGTCCATCATCGGGCTCGCGGTGGGCCTGGGCGCGTACTACCTGCTGCACCACGCCTACGGGGACCGCGGCACGCCGTCGACCGCCACCGCGGCGGCGCCGGCCGACGCGACCACCGAGGTCCGCCCCGACGCCGCGCCGACCGAGCAGCTGGCGACGCGGACCCCGCCGTCCTGGGACCCGCTCGGCGCCGCACCGTTCGCCTGGGACCTGCCGGAACCGAGCGATCCCGAACCTCCGGAGCCGGACCGCGCGACGCACCGCTGGCTCACCTGGGCGACGCTGGTGCTGGCGGCCTTCGCCGGGGGTCTGACCAGCTCGCTGGGGGCCCCGCTGCACATCTCCCTGGCCTTCGCGCTCGGCGTGGTGGGGCTGGGGATGGTCGCCGGCGCGTTCCTGCGCAGCGGGCGGGGGCTGTTCGTCGCGGCGGTCCCGCTGGCGGCCGTGGCGGTGCTGGCGTCCACGGCGCCGGAGGACGTGGACGTGGTCGACGACGCCCTCGACGAGCGCACCGTCCGCCCCGCGACCGCGGAGGAGCTGGACCCCGACTACGAGCTGTCGGCCGGGACGATCACGCTGGACCTGCGCGAGCTGCAGCTCGTCGAGGACGAGGCGGTCTCCACCGCGGCCACCGTGGGCGCCGGGGACATCGTCGTGCGGTTGCCGGAGGGCGTGGACACCACCGCGTCGTGCCACGCGGAGATGGGGGACGTGCGGTGCCTGGGCCCGTCGGTCGAGGGCACCGTGGACCGGGTCACCACCGACCTGGGCGCGGACGGCCCCGGCGGCGGTCAGTTGGTGCTCGACCTGCGGGTCGGGATGGGGAGCGTGGAGGTCACCCGTGGCTGACGAACGCAACACCGCGCGCCGGGACAGCAGTCCGGACCTGGTGACCCTGGTGGGCGGGCTGGCCGCGGTCACCGTCGCGGGCGCGCTGCTGTTCGGCCTCGGCGCTCAGGTGCAGTGGTTGCTGGCGCTGACCGCGGTGGTGGTCGGCGTGCTCATGCTGGCCGCGTCGCTGCGCACCCGCAGCTGACCCGAGGCTTCAGCTGATCGCGCCGACCACGACCAGCACGAGCCCGGCCACCGCCGCGATGGGGATCCCGATGGCCAGCGCCCTGTGCTGGGTGCGGGTGCTCGCGCGGACCTCCTCCTCGGAGCGGGTCGAGATGATGAAGTGGCCACCCTGCTCGGGCTTGCCGATCACCAGCGGGCCGATCTTGTCGTGCACCTCGCCGAGGACGTACAGCCGCTGGCCGGGGCGGATCACCCACTCCTGGTACTCGTAGCCGATGGTGCTGCTGGTGTCGAAGATGTTCGGCAGCTGGATGCCGAACAGCGAGGGCCCCTGCGGCCGGTACGGCTCGAACCGGTTGACCACCTGCTCCGGGCGGTCCGGGTCGGTCCCGTTGGGGTCGACGCCGATCAGCGTCCCCTCGTCGTCGCGGATCGCGTAGCCCTGCCACGAGGTGCGCTGCGCGACGACCTCGGTGCGGCGGCTGACGTGCCGGCGCCCGTCCCGGTACTGCACGTGCTCGTAGCGGCGCTTGACCACGTGCCGGTGCCACACGCACTCGGTCCCGCTGAGCTCGGACTTCAGCGGCCCCTCCGGGCTCGGGTGCGCCGCGCCGACCACCTCGCAGACCTTGCGGAAGCCCCCGCGCGCACCGAGCTCGTCGGAGACCTGGCGCAGCCGTTCCAGTTCGCTCACCGGCAGGGTCTCGGTGCCGATCATCGCGTGCAGCCGGTCGCGCGCCCTGCGCATGAAGAAGAACCCGACCACGGCGGCGACCACCAGCGCGATACCGAAGATGACCATCTCGCTCCTCCCGATGCTCGCGCCAGACCCTAGTTCGCCGTCGCCCGGCACGGGCCCGGGACGGCAGATCCGAGGCGCAGGTCTCGTTCCGGAACTCGCCAAGCACTCCCGCCGGCCGCGGGCACCGCGAATACTCAATCGGTGCAGATCCCCCGATCCTCGCGGTGAAGGAGCAGGCATGTCCCGACGCACGTTGCTCGCGACCGCCGCGGCGCTCGCGGTGGTCACCGCCGTCCCGGTGGTGCAGGCCAGCGCGGCGCCCCGCGCCGAGGTGTTCTTCGACGACTTCTCCGGGTCCGAGCTCGACCGCTCCACGTGGACGGTCGAGGTCACCGGGGAGAACTTCAGCACCGTCAACCAGGAACAGCAGGCCTACGTCGACTCCCCCGACACCATCTACATCGACCACGACGCGAGCACCGGCGCGCAGAACGGCGCGCTCGCGCTGCACCCCCGCTACGCGCCCGGCACCCAGGCCCCGGACGGGCAGACCTACGACTTCATCTCCGGCCGGGTCAAGACGCAGGACAAGGTCGAGTTCACCTACGGCAGCTACTCGGCCCGGATCAAGCTCCCGGAGAACGCCACGGGCAGCGGGTTGTGGCCCGCGTGGTGGTCGCTGGGCGCGAACATCGACAACGGCAAGCCGTGGCCGGAGTGCGGCGAGATCGACGTGATGGAGCACGTCGGTGAGCCGTGGACGAGCTCGGCGCTGCACGGCCCGGAGTACCACGGCGACACGCCGTTCACCGCGCAGCAAGACTTCGCGGGCCAGGACCCCGCTGACTGGCACGTCTACCGGGCCGACTGGACCCCGGACGGCATCACCTTCTCCGTCGACGACACCGAGACCTACCGGGTCACCCGCGCGGAGATCGAGGGCAACGGCTGGACGTGGGCCTACGACGACCCGCACTTCCTGATCCTCAACTTCGCCCTGGGCGGGACCTACCCGAACGGCGTCAACGGCGTGACGGAGCCGTACTTCGGCCTGCCGCAGTCCACTGTGGACCGCATCGCCTCCGGCGAGGTCCGCTACCTCATCGACTGGGTCCGCGTCGAGCAGTCCTGACCCACGACGAGACGGCGTGAAGGGCACCTCCCGCCGACGGCGGTTTCGGGGGGTCGTTGCAACGCGGTTGATCAATTGGTTTGGGTCAGGAGTTTAGTCAGGCGCTCGGCTGGGGTGTCCCAGCCGAGCGTTTTGCGTGGTCGGCGGTTGAGTTGGGCGGCGACGGCGGCGAGGTCGTCGGGGGTGTGGACAGAGAGGTCGCTGCCTTTGGGGAAGTACTGGCGGAGCAGGCCGTTGGTGTTTTCGTTGCTGCCGCGTTGCCAGGGCGAGTGAGGGTCGCAGAAGTAGACCGGGATGTTGGTGGCGAGGGTGAACTCGTGGTGGCGGCTCATCTCAGCGCCTTGGTCCCAGGTCAGGGACCGTTTCAGGTGGGTGGGCAGTGTCTGGATGGTGGTGATGAGGCCGTCGCGGACGGTTTCGGCGTCGTGTCGTTCTGGCAGGTGGACCAGCAGCACGTAGCGGGTGGTGCGCTCGACCAGTGTGCCGATCGCGGATGCCCCGCCGGCACCGAGGATCAGGTCACCTTCCCAGTGGCCGGGCACGGCCCGGTCCGCGACCTCGGCCGGGCGGTCGCTGATCATCAGCATCGGTGCGGTGAAGCGGGACTGGCGTTGCTCGGTGGTCCGGCGGGGTCGGCGCACCGTACGGCCGGTGCGCAGCGCCCGGGCCAGTTCACGACGCAGTCCGCCGCGACCTTGGACATAAAGGGCCTGGTAGATCGTCTCGTGGGTCACGTGCAGCTCCGGGCGGTCGGGATGGTCCCGGCGCAGCCGATGGCTGATCTGCTCCGGGCTGTACCGGTCGTCGAGCATGCCCTGCACCCGTTCACGCAATTCGGGATGGGCGGCGATCTTGCCGGTCTTCGGCCGGGCGCGGCGCGCCTCGGCGCGAGCCTGAGCGGCATAGGGCCGGTAGTCACCGCTACCGGGATGACTGTTGCGCCGCAGCTCCCGGCTGATCGTGCCAGGATCACGCCCCAGCTCGCCTGCGATGGCCCGCACACCCAGGCCGGCCCGACGCAGGTCAGCGATCACCAGCCGCTCGTCCTGAGACAAAAACCGGGACGACACCTCGGGCCGGGCACGAGCCGGAGGTGACGGCGGGGCGCAAGAACACGTGGTCCCACGCCCCGCCCGTCGGCCGAATCGCCACCGATACCCGGTCGTGCGGCTGACCCCCACGATCCGGCATGCCTCAACCGTGCCCACACCCCGCGCCACAAGATCAAAATAGACCTCGCGCTCAGTAAGCAACTTCTTACGCCCCTGAGGCGACCTGTCCTGACGGATCTCGAACACCGCAACCCCTGAACAAATCAGGCGTTGCAACCACCGCTAGAACCCGAGGTCGGCGGAAGGTGCCCTTCACCGCGACGGCACCCGGGTGCCGTTCGAGGAACCAGCCGCCACCGCCCGCGACCTGCGTTCATGGGTGGACCGGCAGATCCGCACCGGTTCGGTACTTCACTTCTCCCCCGACCTGGGGCAGCGTCGTGCTCCGGTCGAGCGGGAGTGGAGGTGGCGTCGCGGTGCGGTGCGGCGTGGGTGACGCGGTGGACCTGGCTCCGATGGGGGCGCGCCGGTGGGACGTGGTCGCGCTGTGCTTCGCGGTGGCGCTCCTGGACGGCTTCGACACGCGGTCGATCGCCTGCATCGGCCCCTCGATCGCCGACGAGTTCGGGCTGAGCCCGGGCGACATGGCGTGGGTGATCACCGCCAGCACCATCGGGAGGTGCCTCGGCGCGATGCTCCTGGGGGCGCTGAGCGACCGCTGGGGCCGCCGCCGCACGGTGCTGGTCGCGCTGGGCCTGTCCGGCGGGTTCTCCGCGCGGGGCAGCGTGGCGCAGACCCCGGAGCAGGTCGTCGCGCTGCGGGTTCCTGATCGGCCTGGGCATGGGTGGCGCCACGCCCGCGCTGCTCGCGCTGACCGCGGAGCACAGCCCGCGGCGCCGCCGCGGCACGTCCTGCGCCGCCTGCCCCGGGTTCACCAGGACGGTGCCCGGGTCAACCTCGACGCGGGCGCAGCAGCGCCCGCGCCCTGGCCTGCGCCTGCTCGCCGCGCCGGGTCACCAGGAACGCCGGTGACTCCGGCAGCGCCACCGGACAGCGGGACCGCGCCGGCGAGCGCGCCGAGGAACCCGCCCGCGTCTGAGCGGGGTCCTCAGCGGGTCACTCCCACTCGATGGTCCCCGGGGGCTTGGACGTCACGTCCAGGGTCACCCGGTTGACCTCGGCCACCTCGTTGGTGATGCGGGTGGAGATGCGCTCCAGGACCTCGTAGGGCAGGCGGGTCCAGTCCGCGGTCATCGCGTCCTCGCTGGAGACCGGCCGCAAGACCACCGGGTGGCCGTAGGTGCGGCCGTCGCCCTGGACGCCGACCGAGCGGACGTCGGCCAGCAGCACCACCGGGCACTGCCAGATGTCGCGGTCCAGGCCCGCCGCGGTCAGCTCCTCGCGGGCGATCGCGTCCGCCGCGCGCAGCGTCTCCAGCCGGTCCGCGGTGACCTCACCGATGATGCGGATGCCCAGGCCCGGGCCGGGGAACGGCTGCCGGTGCACGATCGTCTCCGGCAGGCCCAGCTCCAGGCCGACCCGGCGCACCTCGTCCTTGAACAGCGCGCGCAGCGGCTCGACCAGCTCGAACTGCAGGTCCTCGGGCAGCCCGCCGACGTTGTGGTGGCTCTTGATGTTCGCCGCGCCGGAGCCGCCGCCGGACTCCACCACGTCCGGGTAGAGGGTGCCCTGCACCAGGAAGTCGATCTGCTCACCGGCCTCGCCGGCCTCGGTCTGCAGGTCGCGGGCGGCCTGCTCGAAGACGCGGATGAACTCCCGGCCGATGATCTTGCGCTTCTGCTCGGGGTCGGTCACGCCGGCCAGCGCGTCGAGGAACCGGTCCACCGCGTCGATGGTGACCAGCCGGACGCCGGTCGCCGCGACGAAGTCGCGCTCCACCTGCGCGCGCTCGCCGGCGCGCAGCAGGCCGTGGTCGACGAACACGCAGGTCAGCCGGTCGCCGATGGCGCGCTGCACCAGGGCCGCGGCCACCGCGGAGTCCACGCCGCCGGACAGCCCGCAGATCGCGCGCCGGTCGCCGATCTGCTCCCGGATCGCGGCCACGGTGTCGTCGACGATGGAGGAGGTGGTCCACTGCGGGCGCACCCCGGCGATGTCGTGCAGGAACCGCCGCAGCACCTCCTGGCCGTGCGGCGAGTGCACCACCTCGGGGTGGTACTGCACGCCGGCGAGCCGCCGCTCCACGTCCTCGAACGCCGCGACCGGGGTGTCCTTGGTCGACGCGGTGACGGTGAAGCCCTCCGGCGCCTTGCTCACCGAGTCGCCGTGGCTCATCCACACCGGGTGGTGCCCGGGCAGGTCGGCGTGCAGCGTGCCGCCCGCACCGCTGACCGCCAGCTCGGTGCGGCCGTACTCGCGGGTGCCGGTGTGCTCCACCGTGCCGCCGAGCGCCGAGGTCATCGCCTGGAAGCCGTAGCAGATGCCGAACACCGGGATGCCCGCGTCGAACAGCGCCGGGTCGACCTGCGGGGCGCCCTCGGCGTAGACGCTGGAGGGGCCGCCGGAGAGCACCACGGCGGCGGGGTCGCGGCGCTTGATCTCCTCGACCGGCGTGTCGTGCGGGACGACCTCGGAGTAGACCTGCGCCTCGCGGACCCGACGCGCGATGAGCTGCGCGTACTGGGCGCCGTAGTCGACAACGAGCACGGGCCCCTGGCGGCTGTTGCTTGCGGAACCGGACACGTCGGCCGCGACCTCCTAGCTGAACCGGTGAGCTGGGACCGATTGTCCCAGGTAACCGGTGCCACAGCCGCAGCGCCCCCACCGGCCGCCCCTCCGCCGCCGACCGGGCACGAACCGGCCGCCGACACCACGGCCGCCGGCGGCACCAGCGCGGCCGGGAGCGCCGGGCCCCTCCCACCGACCCGGTCGGCGGGAGGGGCCCGTTCACCTCGTCAGACGAGGGGCAGGCGCAGGGCCGCCGGGGCGGTGGCCGGGACCATCGGGGCCTTGGGCTCCACCGGGGCCACCTGGCGGTAGCCCTCGCGCTGGTCGGGCCGCGGGTCGGCCTCGCCCTTGTTCGGCCACATCGCGAACGCCCGCTCCGCCTGCGCGGTGATCGTCAGCGACGGGTTCACGCCGAGGTTCGCGCTCACCGCCGAACCGTCCACGATGGACATCGTCGGGTAGCCGTAGGCCCGGTGGTACGGGTCGATCACGCCGTGCTCGGCGTCCTCGCCGATCGCGCAGCCACCCAGGAAGTGCGCGGTCATCGGGATGTCGAACAGCTCGCCCCAGGTGCCGCCCGCGATCCCGCCGATCTGCTCGGCGACCAGCTCGTTGGCCTGCTCCCCGGCCGGGATGTAGGTCGGGTTCGGCGCGCCGTGCCCCTGCTCGGAGGTCAGCCGGGCGCGTCCGAAGCGCTTGCGGAGCTTGGTGGTGAGCGAGTTGTCGAGGCTCTGCATCACCAGCAGGATCACCGTGCGCTCGCTCCAGTTCTTCACCGAGAGCATGCGCAGCGTCTGCAGCGGGTGCTTGCGCAGGTAGCGGAACCACTGCCGGATCCGCGACTCGGAGGTCCCGCCCTTGGTGGGCAGGGTCTGCAGCAGCCCCATCGCGTTGGCGCCCTTGGTGTAGCGCACCGGTTCGATGTGGGTGTCCTCGTCGGGGTGGAACGACGAGGTGATCGCGACCCCGGTGGAGAAGTCCCGCTCGGGGTCGACCTTCGGCATCTGCGCGCCGATGATCGCCTCGGAGTTGGTGCGGGTCAGGTACCCGAGCCGGTCGGACAGCCGCGGCAGGTCGCCGCGCGCCTTGCTGCGGTGCAGCAGGTTCTGCGTGCCCCAGGTGCCGGCGGCCAGCACCACGTGGTCGGCGCGGAACACGCGCGGCCGGCGGTTCCACTTCGCCCCGGTGCGCACCGTGCCGATGCGCCAGCGGCCGTCGGCGCCCTGCGCCAGGCGGTTGACCGTGGTCAGCGGGAACACCTGCGCGCCACCCGCCTCGGCCAGGTACAGGTAGTTCTTCACCAGCGTGTTCTTCGCCCCGACGCGGCAGCCCGTCATGCAGGCGCCGCACTCGGTGCACCCGGTGCGGGCGGGCCCGGCGCCGCCGAAGTACGGGTCGGGGTCGGTCTTGCCCGCGGTGCCGAAGTAGACGCCGACCGGGGTGGTGTGGAAGGTGTCCGCGACGCCCATCTGCTTCGCGACCTCCTTCATCACCACGTCCGACGGCGTGGTGGTCGGGTTCTCCACCACGCCGAGCATCCGAGTCGCCTGGTCGTAGTACGGGGCGAGCTCGGCCTCCCAGTCGGTGATGTGCGCCCACTGGGGGTCCCGGTAGAACGGCTTGAGCGGCCGGTAGAGGGTGTTGGCGTAGTTCAGCGACCCGCCGCCGACGCCCGCCCCGGCGAGGATCAGCACGTTGCGCAGCATGTGGATCCGCTGCACGCCGTAGCAGCCGAGCTGCGGTGCCCACAGGAACTTGCGCAGGTCCCACGACGTCTTCGGCAACTCGTCGTCGGTGAACCGGCGGCCGGCTTCGAGCACCGCCACGCGGTAGCCCTTCTCGGTCAGCCGCAGTGCGGCCACGCTGCCGCCGAACCCGGACCCGATCACGACCACGTCGAAGTCGGTGTCACCCTGGTGCGCCCCGTCACGTCCTGCCATGCGCGACAGACTAGACGCAACTACTCGCCAGTAGCCAGACCTTGACCGCACAAGATCCCCCGCACGGCACCAGGTCCGGACTCACCGACCGCAGCCGCGGAGGGGGCCGGGACCCGGGCAACCGAGGGCCGCGTGCGCCGCGGTGAACCGCCCTTCACCTCGGCCCGGCCTCGCCCCGGCACCGCCGGGGAGCTCCCGGCCGGTCAGCCACGCAGGGTCAGGCCGACCTTCTGGAACTCCTTGAGGTCCCGGTAGCCCGTCTTGGCCATCGCGCGGCGGAGGCCGCCGAAGAGGTTCAGCGTGCCGTACGGGTCGCTGCTCGGACCGAACAGCACCGTCTCCAGGTCCGCCTCCGACCCGGCGAAGCCGACGATCTCGCTGCGCGGCAGGCTCGGGTGCGCGGCCGCCGCGGTCCAGTAGTAGCCCTGGCCCGGGGACTCCGTCGCCTCGGTCAGCGCCTCGCCGAGCATCACCGCGTCCGCGCCGCAGGCGATCGCCTTGGCGATGTCGCCGGAGTAGGTCAGCGCCCCGTCGGCGATCACGTGCACGTACCGGCCGCCGGTCTCGTCCAGGTAGTCGCGGCGCGCGGCAGCGGCGTCGGCGATCGCCGTGGCCATCGGCACCCCGATGCCCAGCACCTGGGTGGTCGTCGCGGCGCGGGACCGGCCGAAGCCGACGATCACCCCGGCCGCACCGGTGCGCATCAGGTGCATCGCGGTGCGGTAGTCGCCGACCCCGCCGGCGACCACGGGGACGTCGAGGTCGGCGATGAAGCGCTTGAGGTTCAGCGGCTCGCCGTCCCGGGCCACGTGCTCGGCGGAGATGATCGTGCCCTGCACGAACAGCACCTCGACGCCGGCCGCGAGCAGGTCCGGGGTGAGCTCCTCGGCGTGCTGCGGGCTGACCCGCGCGGCCACGGTGACACCGGAGTCCTTGATCTGCTTCAGCGCGTCGGTGAGCAGGTCGTGCCGGATCGGCGCGGCGTGCAGGTCCTGCAGCAGGCGGATCGCCGCGTCCGGGTCGCTCTCCTCCTCCGCGGCCCGCACCACGTCGAACAGCTTCTGCTCGACGTCCTCGTGCCGCGCCCACAGCCCCTCGGCGTTGAGCACGCCGAGACCGCCGAGCTCACCGATGCGCACCGCCGTCGCGGGCGAGACGACCGCGTCGGTGGGGTGCGTGACCAGCGGGATGTCGAAGCGGTACGCGTCGATCTGCCACGCCAGCGACACGTCCTTCGAGGAGCGGGTGCGCCGGGAGGGCACGATCGCCACGTCGTCCAAGTCGTAGCCGCGCATCGCTGTGCGGCCCATGCCGATCTCCACCTGATCGCGCACCGTCAGTACCTCCTCGGGGCCCCGATGTCCAACACGACATTCTCTCTGCGGCATCCGTGTGACGCGCAGCGGGGGCCTTGCGCGCTCCGTGACCGGGCGACCACCCCGGGCACGACGCGGCCGCCGCGCCCGGGGGACGCGGCGGCCGGGTCGGTGGCGTCAGCGGCCGGAGTAGTTCGGCGCCTCGACGGTCATCGTGATGTCGTGCGGGTGGCTCTCCTTGAGGCCGGCCGCGGTGATCCGCACCAGCCGCGCCTCCTGCAGCTCCGGGATCGTGGACGAGCCGGTGTAGCCCATGCCCGAGCGGAGCCCGCCGACCAGCTGCGCGACGACCTGCGACAGCGGGCCGCGGAACGGCACCCGGCCCTCGATGCCCTCCGGCACCAGCTTGTCCTCGGAGAGCACGTCGTCCTGGAAGTAGCGGTCCTTCGAGTAGGACTTGCCCTGGCCGCGGGACTGCATCGCGCCCAGCGAGCCCATGCCGCGGTAGACCTTGAACTGCTTGCCGTTGACCAGCACCAGCTCGCCCGGCGCCTCGGCGGTGCCCGCCAGCAGGCTGCCCAGCATCACCGAGCTGGCCCCGGCGGCGATCGCCTTGCCGATGTCGCCGGAGTACTGGATGCCGCCGTCACCGATGATCGGCACCCCGGCCGGGCGGCAGGCCATGCTCGCCTCGTAGATCGCGCTGATCTGCGGCACCCCGACGCCGGCGACCACGCGGGTGGTGCAGATCGAGCCCGGTCCGACGCCGACCTTCACCGCGTCCGCACCGGCGTCGATCAGCGCCTGCGCGCCCGCGCGGGTGGCGACGTTGCCGCCGATCACGTCGACCGAGTTGCCGAGTTCCTTCTTCAGCGTGCTGACGGTCTCCAGCACCGCGCGGGAGTGCCCGTGCGCGGTGTCCACGATGAGCACGTCGACGCCCGCGTCCACCAGCGCCATCGCGCGCTCGTGCGAGTCCGCGCCGACGCCCACCGCGGCGCCGCACAGCAGCCGGCCGTCCGGGTCCTTGGTGGCGTCCGGGTACTGCTCGGTCTTGACGAAGTCCTTGACGGTGATGAGGCCGCGGAGCTTGCCCGCGCCGTCCACGATCGGCAGCTTCTCGATCTTGTTCCGGCGCAGCAGCCCGAGCGCGGCCTCCGCGGTGACGCCGACCTGCGCGGTCACCAGCGGCGCGGCGGTCATGACCTCGCGCACGCGGCGCGTGTAGTCGACCTCGAACCGCATGTCGCGGTTGGTGATGATGCCGACGAGCGTGCCGTCGGGGTCGGTCACCGGGACGCCGGAGATCCGGAAGCGGGCGCACAGCGCGTCGACGTCGGCGAGCGTGTCGTCGGGCGAGCAGGTGACCGGGTCGGTGACCATGCCCGCCTCGGAGCGCTTGACCACCTCGACCTGGGAGGCCTGCTCCTCCACCGAGAGGTTGCGCTGCAGGATCCCGACCCCGCCCTGGCGGGCCATCGCGATCGCCATCCGCGCTTCGGTCACGGTGTCCATCGCGGCCGACACCAGCGGGATGCGCAGCCGGACGTTGCGGGAGAGCTGCGTGGACGTGTCGACTCCGCTGGGGATGACGTCGGACTCATCAGGCAGCAGGAGCACGTCATCGAAGGTCAGACCCAGAGTCGCGAACTTCGAGGGGAGGCCAGGAGCGGAGAGTTCGCTGGTCATGGCGAGGGATGTGCCTTCCTTCACGCTACGGTCCACAACCGGAGGATGCGGCTGGAATCGGTGTCGGCGATCGCGTCGTCAACGGCTACGTCGGGCAACGCGACGTCGGCTTCGGGGATTCCCCCGATGATAGAGAACACAGGTCAGCGGCCCGCTGGCGCGTCCTCGCAGGCGTGCGCCAGGCCACCCCGCGCGGCGGGCGGCTCGGAGGACACACCGCCCCGACAGCCCCACGAGGTGGACACAGCCGGTACCGTGCGGGCCGTGCCGCACGATCCGATGCCCCCAGACCCGTTCGCGGGCGACCCGGAAGACCCGAGCATGGCACTCGGTGATCACGACACCGACGACGACCTGCCGCTCGGTGACGAGGAACGCGCCGAACTGCTCGCGGACCTGACCGACCTCGCGGTCTACCAGGCGCTGCTGGAGCCCCGCGGCATCCGCGGCATCGTGGTGGACTGCACCGACTGCGGTGAGTGCCACTACCACGACTGGGAGCTGCTGCGGGCCAGCTTGGAGCAGCTGCTGCACGACGGGCGGATGCGCCCGCACGAGCCCGCCTTCGACCCGAACCCCAGTGAGTACGTGACGTGGGAGTACTGCCGCGGCTACGCCGACGGGGTCACGGAGAGCGAGACCAGCCACTGACCACCGGTCGTCCCGCCTGGGGGAGCCGCGCGTCCCCGGGCCCGAACGCGCGGACCCACCCCGCCGTCACGGCTTGACGCCGCGCACGGGGTGGGTCCGGTCAGACGGTCACGGGTGGCTGGTGCTGCTGCTGTCGTGCGGGAACAGCCCGCCCCAACCGCTCGACGGGTTCTCCGAGCTCCCGCTGGTCTCGCTGGGCGAGGTGGTCGTCTCCGTCGGGGTCGACGAGGTCGGCGGGATCGACGAGCTGTCCGTCGGGTCCGGCAGCTCCGGCGGCTGCGACGGCGACGGCGTCGAGGTCGGCGGCGTGGTCAGCGGGGTCGACTGGTCGCTGCTCGGCTGGCCGGTGCCCCGGTCGATCCGCTTGGTCAGCGACGCGTGCGCGGCCTGCAGGTCCGACAACCCGTGCTCGTCGTCCACGACGCGCATCTGCTGCTGGGCCGCCTGCAGCGCGGCCTCGGCCTCGGTCCGGTTGCCGCGCTCTATCGCGCTCTCCGCGGTGTTGAGGTCTTCGCGCGCCGAGCTCGCGGCCTGCACGGCGCGGGTGTGGTCGGAGTAGAGGACCTGCGCGACGCCCCACAGCATGTCGCCGGGCTGCGCGTCGCGGGCCGCCACGCCGACGCCGGTGAACCCGATCATCAGCACGGCAGCGGCGGTCGCGACCGGCACCAGGTGCCGCCGCTTGACCCACCGGCGCGGGCGCGTGCCCGCCGCGATCGCGGAGGCCGCGGTCTCCACGTCGACGAGCTCGCCGATCGGCGAGGAGTCGACGTCGCGCCGCCAGGCCACCAGCAGCGCCTCCAGGCTGGGACGTTCGCCGGCCGCGGGGACCGCCACGTCGGGGTTGGTCCCGCCGAGCGCGTCCAGCAGCTCGTCGTCGTCCTGCAGGGCGGCCAGGTCGATCGGCTCGTCCACGTCGTCGTGGTCGACCAGCTCGCCGGAGTCGCCTGCGCTGTCCTGGCCCTCCGACCGCTGCCGGAAGGCGAGCACCGCGGCGCCGTCGTCTCCGGCGTCGCTCGGGGTGGTCCCGGCCTCGGCCGAGTCGGGGTTCCGCTGGTTGTCGCTCAGTTCCGTTCCCTCGTCCGCGGGCACGTCGGCGGGAGCCAGGTCCCGCTCGTCAGCCCGGATCGAACGGTCGTCGTGCTGGCTGGACTCGACCGGGTCGCGTCCTGCCGACTCCCCCTCGGGCCCTCTCCGCTCAGCCACTCAGACCACCTCCTCCGCGGACAGCGTCTTCCGCAGCCGGGCCAACGCGCGGTGCTGCGCCACGCGTACCGCGCCCGGTGTCGAACCGACCGCTTCGGCGGTTTCCTCCGCCGACAACCCGACGACCACCCGGAGCAGCAGGATCTCCCGCTGCTTGGCCGGGAGGACGCGAAGCAGTTGCGCCATCCTGCCCGAGAGCTCACCTTGCATCGCCCGCTGCTCTGGACCGGCTTCGGACTCCGGGGTGTCCGGAACGTCCGCCACCGGTTCAGAACGGTTGCGGGCCAACGCTCGGTGCGCATCAGCCACCTTGTGCGCGGCGATGCCGTACACGAACGCCAGGAACGGACGACCCTGGTCCTTGTAGGAGGGCAACGCGGTCAGCACCGCGAGGCACACCTCTTGGGCCACGTCGTCCGCTGACGCGAACGACCTCTCGTTTCGTCCGACTCTGGCGCGGCAGTACCGCACCACCAAAGGACGGATTTCGGCCAGCAAGCGCTCGATCGACTGACGATCGCCGTCGACGGCGGCGCTTACAAGAGCGTCCAGCCCGTCCCCCACGTTGGTCATCGCAGACAGCAGCCCTGGTGTTACGCGTTCAAGCGACTCGGATTTGCCCGGCGGACATCGCGTGCACCGCACGCCGCGCCGAGCTCACCGTACCGGCCGTTGAGCGCTCGTTGAACAGGGACTCGGGATCAGGGACGGGGGTGGTCACGCATCCACATCTACCAGACGACGCACGGGACGGCGTTCTGCCTGGTCATCGAGATCCCGCACGGGCAGGCGGGTGTGCCGGGGCCGGGGGCGCCGCGCGGGGACCGGGGACGCTCCGGGGCGCACCTCCGGTTCGTCTCGTGGGTCCGCTTCGGGGCGTTCGCCCCGGCTCCCGACGGGGCCGCGGCTCGCGCCATCCCGCCCGCCGGGGCGCCGTTCCGGCCGCCCCGGCGGTGACGCGAGCCACACCCGACCCCGTAACGTCAGCTCGTGCAGGACCCACTTCCCCGTCGTGCACCGGCGGCCTGCGCAGCCGACCCGCCGATGCGCTCGGACCGCACGGTCAAGCGACGAGGCCGCGGCGGAAGCCGTGCGCGACGGCCTGCGCGCGGTCGCGCACGCCGAGCTTGCGGAACAGCCGGCGGGCGTGGGTCTTGACCGTGTCCTCGGAGAGGTAGAGCTCCCGGCCGATCTGGCCGTTGCTCTTGCCCTGGCTCATGCCGCGCAGCACCTGGAGCTCGCGCTCGGTCAGCTGCACACCGGGGTCGGACGGCTGCCGGGGAGCGGGCACCGAGGTGCTCGCCAGCGTGTGCGCCAGCGCCGCGACCAGTTCCGGCCGCGAGGCGTCCCAGCGGAGGTAACCGCGGGCACCGCCGGCGATGGCGGCAGCGATGCTGGCTGCGTCGTCCGGAGCACCGAAGACGATCACGTTCGCTTGGGGGTGCGCCGACACGAGCCGCCGGGTGGCCTCGACGCCGTTCGGCACCGCGCGTTGCGTGCCGACCAGCACCACGTCCACGGCCTGCCGCGAGAAGCGGGCAAGCAGCTCGTCGCCGTGCGCGACGCAATCGATCCGGCTCACTCCGGGGACGGCAGACATCACACGAGTGAGCCCTTCCCGGACGCTACGTCGGTCATCGCAGATCAGGACCGTCGTCACGGGAACTCCTTTCCTGCAGGCGAGTGACGTTCCACCTCCCCTATCGGACGCAGGGGCCAAAACCTTGACACGATCCGGTGCTTAATCCGTCAAGAATTTTGCTGCCACCCCGTCCGAGTCGGGTCACCGGAACGGAGCAGGGAGATCAGCGACTACGCCGTGCAGCCACTTGTCACCCTTCTTACCTGCAGTATTCACCCGATTGCACCGCGCAGTGACCGCTTTTTCGCCCGTCCGCAGGAACCCACCCGCTCGCCCTGACACGATCGATGTGATTTTGAACACACTGAGCCTAACTCAGCCCAGGACGGTTTCCGAAACACGAGCCACAGCGGCCTCCAACGGGCCGAGCCGCTCCACGTGCGCGGGCAGCGCCTCCGACGACCACCCGGCGCCCGCCACGAACGCCCGCGCCCGCTGCCGGGTGATCGGGATGTCCTCCAGCACCCGCGGCGAGGCGTAGTGCGCCTGCTCGGCCCACAGCACCACCGCGGCGGGCGCGGAGCGCCGGACCGCGGCCGCCAGCCCCTCGCTGGGCAGCCCGGCACCGAACAGGCGGTGCCCGACGCGGTTGGCGGCCAGGGCGGCGGCGAGCGCCACGAGCTCGAGTTCCTGGGACTCGCGGGGCACCGGGGCGAGCACCACCGGGCGCGGGTTGAGCGGGGGCGGCGCGGTCGCGATCACCGACCGCAGCGCCGTGGAGGCGCAGTCGACCAGCAGCTGCACGACCTCGATGCCCGAGCCGGAGCGCTGGCGGCGCTCGACCACCGCGCGCAGCACGGGCTGCAGCATGTTCTTCCACGTGGCGACGACGCCCTCCGCGCTCATCGCCTCGATGAGCAGGCGCTGCACCGACCAGGAGTCCAGCGCGAGCGCCGCGCGCCCCAGACCGCGGGCCTCGGGCCCCGCGCCGCTGAGCTTGAGGCCGCGGCCACCGGTGTTGGAGCCGACCAGCTTGATGCCGTCCCCGGCGTCCAGGACGCCGGACAGCAACACCGGGCCGTCACCGCTCTCCGCCGGCTGCTCGGCGACCTCGTGCTGGGACGGTGGCTGCGCGGAGACCGTGCGCGCGTACCGGGCGGCCTCCATCGGCGAGGCACCGCGCAGCAGGGCGCGCTGCATCTGTTCCAAGCGCGCGATGTCCGCGGGTCCGTACCGTCGGTGGCGACCGCTGGTGTGGTCGCTCGGTCCCAACCCGTAGCGGCGGTCCCAGGTGCGCAGGGTCGCGGGTGCGACACCGAGGCGGCGGGCCACCGCCGCGACGGTGAGCCGCGGCTCCTCGTCGGCGCCCGACTCGGCGCCGTCCGGGGTGACCGGTCGTCCCGAGCTGTCGATCGGGGCGGGGGTCTCCTCCCCTGTTGCTGGTTCCGGCCGCGTCGTCACGCCGGACATGTTCCGGATCGGGCGTGCGCAGAGCAAGCCGGTTCGGAAGTCGATCACCTCTCCGGAACAGATCACCCCAATGATGAACAAGTTTTGGCGCGATAAGGGTTGAACAAGTTTTGGCGCGGTTTTACGGTTGGATCATGCGAGGCTGCGGCGGGCCCGTCGCAGCGGGGAGGGGATCCACCGGTGGGAGGTGGTTGTCGCAATGGCAGACACTCGACGTCTTCCAGGGCCGAACGCCGATATCTGGGATTGGCAGATACGGGGCTCCTGTCGAGGTATGGACAGCGCGTACTTCTTTCATCCGGACGGCGAGCGCGGCCCGGCGCGAGCTCGGCGCGAGGCGAAGGCGAAAGAGGTGTGCCAGCACTGCCCGGTGATCGCCCAGTGCCGGGCGCACGCCTTGGCGGTGCAGGAGCCGTACGGCATCTGGGGCGGGCTCTCGGAGTCGGAACGCGAGGTGATCATCAAGGCGCGCAAGCGCCAGCAACTGGCCGTCGCGGCCAGCTGACGCGCCCGTGCTGATCGAGGGGGCGCGAACCTCGGTCACCGGGGCCGTATGACAACGAGGGGCGTCATCCGGCACCCACGCAGGGCGGACGCGAGAGGAAAGGATCGGGGCGGCACCCGCGCAGGGTGCCGCCCCGATCGTCGTCGTGCTCGGCCGCAGGCCTCAGTGGCCGTGACCGTGGCCGTGGCCGTGGCCGGCCTCGGCCTCCTTCTCCTCCGGCTTCTCCACCACCGAGCTCTCGGTGGTGAGGACCATGCGGGCGATGGAGGCCGCGTTGGCGACCGCGGAGCGGGTCACCTTCAGCGGGTCGACGATGCCCGCCTGGACCAGGTCGCCGTACTCGCCGGTGGCGGCGTTGTAGCCCTTGCCCCAGTCGAGCTCGCGGACCTTGGCGACCACGACGGCGCCCTCCTGGCCCGCGTTGGCGGCGATCCAGTGCAGCGGCGCGTCCAGCGCGCGGCGCACCAGCTGCACGCCGGTGGCCTCGTCACCGGACAGCCCGAGGTCGCCCTCCAGCGCCTTGGCGGCGTGGACCAGGCTGGAGCCACCGCCGGGCACGCTGCCCTCCTCGGCCGCGGCCTTGGCAGCGGCGACCGCGTCCTCGATGCGGGACTTGCGCTCCTTCAGCTCGGTCTCGGTGGCCGCACCGACCTTGATCACGGCGACGCCGCCGGACAGCTTGGCCAGCCGCTCCTGCAGCTTCTCGCGGTCCCAGTCGGAGTCGGAGGCCTCGATCTCCTTGCGGATCTGCTCCACCCGCTCCTTGACGTCCTCGGCCTTGCCGCGGCCGTCCACGATGGTCGTGGTGTCCTTGGTGACGGTGACGCGGCGGGCCGAGCCGAGCACCTCCGGACCGACCTCGGACAGCTTCAGGCCGACCTCCGGCGCGACGACCTGGGCGCCGGTGGCGACCGCCAGGTCGTCCATGAACGCCTTGCGGCGGTCACCGAAGAACGGCGCCTTGACCGCGACGACCTTGAGGGTCTTGCGGATCGCGTTGACCGCCAGGGTGGACAGCGCCTCGCCCTCGACGTCCTCGGCGATGATCAGCAGCGGCTTGCCGTTCTGCGCGACCTTCTCCAGCAGCGGCAGCAGGTCCTGCAGGTTGGAGATCTTCTCCCGGTGCAGCAGGATCTGGGCGTCCTCCTGGACGACCTCCTGGCGCTCCGCGTCGGTGACGAAGTGCGGCGAGATGAAGCCCTTGTCGAACTGCAGGCCCTCGGTGATGTCCAGCTCGGTGGCCAGCGTCGAGGACTCCTCGATGCTGATCACGCCGTCCTCGCCGACCTTCTCCATCGCCTCGCCGATGAGCGCGCCGATGGTCTCGTCACGGGAGGAGACGGTGGCGATCTGGGCGATGTTGTCACGGCCCTTGACCGGGGTGGCCTTGCCCTTGAGGGCCTCCACCACGGCGTCGGTGGCCAGCTGCACGCCCTTGTTCAGCGCCGCCGGGTTCGCGCCCGCGGCCAGGTTGCGCAGGCCCTCGCGGACCAGCGACTGGGCGAGCACGGTGGCGGTGGTGGTGCCGTCACCGGCGACGTCGTTGGTCTTGGTCGCGACGTTCTTGGCGAGCTGGGCGCCCAGGTTCTCGAACGGGTCGTCCAGTTCGATCTCGCGCGCGATGGTCACGCCGTCGTTGGTGATCTGCGGGCCACCGAACTTCTTGTCCAGCACGACGTGCCGGCCGCGCGGTCCGAGGGTGACCTTCACCGCGTCGGCGAGCTGGTTGACGCCGCTCTCCAGCGCACGCCGGGCCTGCTCGTCGAAGGTGATCTGCTTAGCCATGGTTGCAACAGCCCTTCACAGGTACCTGATCTGGTCGTGGGTCCCGGAGCCGACGCCCCGGACACGGTTCCGCCCCGGGGTCCCGCGGTCGGGACCGCCGGGGCGGCACTGCTCGCACGTGGAGGTCGTCAGTTGACGACGGCCAGCACGTCGCGGGCGGAGAGGATCAGGTACTCCTCGCCGTTGTACTTGACCTCGGTGCCGCCGTACTTCGAGTAGATGACGACGTCGCCTTCCTTGACGTCAACCGGGATGCGGTTGCCCTTGTCGTCGATGCGACCCGGGCCGACGGCCAGAACCTTGCCCTCCTGGGGCTTCTCCTTGGCGGTGTCCGGGATCACGATGCCGGACGCAGTCGTCGTCTCGGCCTCGCTCGCCTGGACCACGATCTTGTCCTCAAGCGGCTTGATGCTCGCCACGGTGTGACCTCCACCTTCTGGGGCCTTCGAAGCGTTGTCTGGATCAAGACGGCTCCGTGGCTCCCCGCCGTCGCGGGTTCCGGGGCGCTGCGGCGCCGTTCTGCTAGCACTCTACCGAGGAGAGTGCCAACGCTCAACAACGCCCCACGTCCCCCGAAAGCCGGAGTGTCGCAGGCCCCGGGCGACGGCCCGACGGCGCGGTCCCGACGGCCGCACCGGCCCCGCCACCCGGCGTACCCGCCCGGGTCCGGACCGCGACCGCGGCGCCCCGCGGAGCCCCGACCTGCGACGTTGTCACGGACGATCAACGCTGCGTGATCTTCGCAGGTAGATCAGCATGCGGGAAATGTCACCGAAGCCGAAGGCGGTTCACGGACGAGGTGTTCGGTGCCCTAAGTTGCCTGGCATGCCAGCCCTCTCCAAGCCAGCGAACCGGCCGTGGGAACGTCGCCCTCGACCCGCGCGCCCGCCGGGCCCGCCCGGTCCGCCGACTCGAGCCGGTTGGCGCCCGAAGTGACCGCCCCCGGTCCCCGCTCCCCCAGCTGACCACACCTCGCCCCGATCCGCTCGCCCAACCGCCCGCCCGGCTGTCCCGCGATCCCCACCACCCCGCTCGTGAGTGCGCAGACCGGCTGGAACCGGCTCGTGCACTCACGACCCCCGTGCCACGTGCGGTGGCGGGCACGCCGACCGTGGTGGCGGTGGCAGACTGGCCGCGTGCGCGCACTGTGGGTGGGGCTCGTGGGGCTGGTCGGCATCGGCGTGGTCACGGGGGTGCCGTCGGCGTGGGCCCTCGCGCGCAGCGCGGGCCGCATCCGCTCGGTGTCCGACGTGCCGCCGACCGAGGTCGGGCTGGTGCTCGGCGCCGGGGTGCGCTGGGACGGCACGCCCAGCCTCATCCTGCAGGGCCGCCTGGACACCGCCAAGACGCTGTACGACGCCGGGAAGGTCCGGAGGCTCATCGTCAGCGGCAGCCCCGAGTCGCGCGGCTACAGCGAACCCGCGGTGATGCGGCACCACCTCGTGTCGCACGGGGTCCCGGCGGAGGCGGTCGTGCTCGACGAGACCGGCGTGGACACCTGGCAGTCCTGCCGCCGCGCCGCGGGGGAGTTCGGCCTGCGGGAGCTCACCGTGATCAGCACCCGCTTCCACCTGCGCCGCGCGGTGGCGATGTGCCGCCGGCTCGGCGTGGACGCCTACGGCGTCGGGCACGACGCGGCCGCGGACTGGCGCCTCCAGCGCGTCGCGGCCCGCGGAGCCCGCCGCGAGGTCCTCGCCACCATCAAGGCCTTCTGGTACAGCCGCTGACTCACTGCACGACGATGGTGCTCACCGGCAGGCCCGGGTCGGCGGGCATGTCCAGCGGCGAGGGCTTGGCGTCGGAGGCCACGACGTGCGCCCCGAGGGCCGCGATCATCGCACCGTTGTCGGTGCACAGGCGCGGACGCGGCACGCGCAGCGTGATGCCCGCCTCGGCGCAGCGCTGCGACGCCAGCGCCGACAGCCGGGAGTTCGCCGCCACGCCGCCGGAGATCACCAGCGTGTCCACCTCGAGGTCCCGCGCCGCGCGCACCGCCTTCGCGGTGAGCACGTCGGCCACCGCCTCCTGGAACGAGGCGCACACGTCCGGCACCGGGACCTCGCGGCCGGCCTGCTGCTCGGTCTCCACCCAGCGGGCGACCGCCGTCTTCAGGCCGGAGAAGGAGAAGTCGTACGCCGGGTCGCGGGGGCCGGTGAGCCCGCGCGGGAAGGCGATCGCGTCCGGGTTGCCGAGCTTGGCCTGCGCGTCGATCGGCGGGCCGCCCGGGTAGGGCAGGTCGAGGACGCGGGCGACCTTGTCGTAGGCCTCCCCGGCGGCGTCGTCGATGGTGGTGCCGACCTCGGTGATCTTCTCGGCGATGCCCTCGACCAGCAGCAGCTGGGAGTGCCCGCCGGAGACCAGCAGCGCCAGGCAGCGGTCCGGCAGCGGGCCGTGCTCCAGGGTGTCCACGGCGACGTGCCCGGCGAGGTGGTTGACGCCGTACAGCGGCACGCCCAGCGCGGAGGCGTAGGCCTTGGCCGCCGCGACGCCGACCATCAGCGCGCCCGCCAGGCCCGGCCCGGCGGTCACCGCGACGGCGTCCACATCGGACAGCGCGAGGCCGGACTCGTCCAGCGCGCGGCGCATCGTCGGCGCCATCGCGGCGAGGTGCGCGCGGCTGGCGATCTCCGGCACCACGCCGCCGAAGCGCGCGTGCTCGTCGACGCTCGAGGCCACCGCGTCGGCCAGCAGCTCGACCGAGCCGTCCGCCGACAGCCGCACCAGGCCGACGCCGGTCTCGTCGCAGGAGCTCTCGATGCCGAGCACCACCCGGTCCGCAGTCATCCTCCGGTCTCCGTTCCCACCGCGGGCCGGCGCATGGTGTGCGCGTCGGCCCCGGACGGCTGGTAGTAGCGCTTGCGCAGCCCGATGATCTCGAAGCCGTGCTTGCGGTACAGCGCGATCGCGGTCTCGTTGTCGGTGCGCACTTCCAGGAAGGTCGTCGCGCGCAGCTCGTCGGCCCGCGCCAGCAGCGCCCGCAGCAGGGCCCCGCCCACGCCGCGCCCCTGGTGCTCGGGGTCGACGCCGATGGTGTGCACCTCGGCCTCGACGTGCGGCGGGCGACCGGCCACCGCCAGCCCGGCGTAGCCGATGAGCCGCTCGCCGAGGTAGGCCCCGACGTAGTGGTGGCCCTGGTCGAGCTCGCTGGCGAAGGCCTGCCAGGACCACGGGTCGTCGCCGGGGAAGAGCACCCGCTCCAGTTCCGCGCAGCGCTTGAGGTCGCTGCGGCGCAGCTTGAGCACCTGCAGCTCGGTCGTGGCGCGGTCGTTCACCGGGCACCCCTGGTGAGCACGGACTTGCGCTTGCTCGGCAGCTCCGCGTCCGGGCGGCGCAGGTAGAGCGGCACCAGCGGGGCGGGTTCGGCGCCCAGCGCGTCCGCCGCCGCGGCGACGAGCCCGACCGGCGTGGGGTAGCGCGGCTCGACCACGGGCAGGTCGAAGGCGTCGGCCAGCTCACCGGCCACCGCGGTGCAGCCCTCGGTCGGCACGTCGGCCGGGCGCTGCACGTGCGGACCGTCGACCCGGGTGCGCCCGGAGTAGGCGGCCCAGTAGACCTCCTTGCGGCGCGCGTCGGTGGCGACCAGCAGCCGGCCGTCGGCGTCGGCCTGCGCGGCGATCGCGTCGAGGCTGCACACCGGGTGCACCGGACGGCCGCACGCCTGGCCGAGCGCCGCGGCGGTGACCATGCCGACGCGCAGGCCGGTGAACGGGCCGGGGCCGGAGCCGACGACGATCGCGTCGGCGTCGGCCAGCTCGTGGCCGGCTTCGGCCACGGCGTCGAGCAGCTGTGGCATCAGCAGCTCACCGTGCGCGCGCGGGTTGACCGTGACGCGTTCGGCGAGCGATCGGGGACCACCGTCGTCCAGCGCGACGAGCCCAGCGGTGACCGCGGGGGTCGAGGTGTCCAGCGCGATGACGAGCACAGTTGCTCAGCGTACGTCAGCGCTGGTCACCGAGGTTGCGCGGGTCGTGCGCGAAGATGGTCGTCCGCACCGCTCGATGACAGGAGGTACTGGGGTGTTCGGCAAGCGCGAGACGCACTTCGTGGTGCTCAACGACCTGGACGACGGACGGGAGGCGGTGCGGCGCGCGCTGCAGGACGCCCCGGAGGCGGAACGGCCGGGGCTGGAGCGCGCGCTGGCGGTCCTCGACTCGGTCACGGGGTCGGAGGCGCCGCAGGTGCGGTGGACCCGCGAGGTGCTGGCGGAGGCGGGGATCGACCCCGTGGAGCGCGAGGTCGCGGCGGTCCGCGAGGTGCGCAAGCGGATGCCCGGGCTGTCCCTGGTGGCGGCCGTGGAGCTGGTCCGCTCCCTCAACCCCGGCGTGCGCGCGCGGGGGAAGTGAGCCGGGTCGTGAGTGCGCAGGCCGGTGGGAGCCGGTCTCCGCACTCACGACCCCCACGTCAGCGGGTGAGGAGCCGGCCCTGCGGGGTGGTCACCGCGTCGGGGCCGACGATCTGCGTGCCGCGCAGCCAGGTCTGGCGCACCACCCCGGCCAGCGGACGGCCGTGGTACGGCGAGACCGGGTTGCGGTGGTGCAGCCGCTCCACGTCCACCACGAAGGCCTCGTCGGGGGCGAACACGCAGAAGTCCGCGTCCTGGCCGACCGCGATGGAGCCCTTGCCGCGCACGCCGGCGACCTCGGCGGGCCTGCGGGACATCCACCGCACCACGTCGGCGAGCCCGTGGCCGCGCACCCGCGCCTGCGTCCACACCGCGGACAGGCCCAGCTGGAGGCTGGACACGCCACCCCAGGCCACGCCGAAGTCGCCGATGTCGAGCCGCTTGAGCTCCGGGGTGCAGGGCGAGTGGTCGCTGACCACGCAGTCGATGGTCCCGTCGGCCAGGCCCTGCCAGAGCAGTTCCCGGTTGCGCGCTTCGCGGATCGGCGGGCAGCACTTGAACTGGGTGGCGCCGTCGGGGATCTCCTCGGCGGTGAAGCTCAGGTAGTGCGGGCAGGTCTCGACGGTCACCTGGACGCCGTCGGCCCGCGCGGAGGCGATCATCGGCAGCGCGTCCGAGGAGGACAGGTGCAGGACGTGCACCCGCCCGCCGATCCGCCGGGCGAGCTCGATGACCTGCGCGATGGCCACGTTCTCCGCGCCGCGCGGGCGGGAGCTGAGGAAGTCGTCGTAGTCCTCGCCGTGCGCGGTGGGTGCGTGCTCGATGGCCTCGGAGTCCTCGGCGTGCACGATCATCATCGCGTCGTGGCGGGCCAGCTCGCGCAGCGCCTCGTCCAGCTCGGCCGGGCTCAGCGGCGGGAACTCGTCGACGCCGGAGTGCAGCAGGAAGCACTTGAAGCCGAACACGCCGGCCTCGTGCAGCCCGCGCAGCTCGGCGAGGTTGCCGGGCACCGCACCGCCCCAGAACCCGACGTCGACGTGCGCCTTCTCGCGGGCGGTCGTGCGCTTGACCTCCAGCGCGCCGGTGTCGATGGTCGGCGGGAGGCTGTTCAGCGGCATGTCGAGGATGGTGGTGACGCCGCCCGCCGCGGCGGCCCGGGTGGCGGTGTCGAAGCCCTCCCACTCGGTGCGGCCGGGGTCGTTGACGTGCACGTGGGTGTCGACCAGCCCGGGCAGCAGCACCTCGTCCGCGGCGAGCTCGACGGTGCGCGCGGCGTCGAGCTGGGCGTCGAACGGCTCGACGGCGGCGATGCGACCGTCGCGCACGCCGACGCTGCCGGACGTCTCCCCGTTCGGGCCGATGAGCCGTCGCGCGCGGAACACGACGTCGTACGCCCCGGTGGCTGCCTCGGACACCTCGGTACCTCCTGGACTCGGCGGTTCAACAGAGTGTTGAACCTGGCGCGGCTCCGGTCAAGACCTCACGACCGCATGTTTTCCGGATTGTGAAGTATACTTACCGTTGACCGAAATCCTCACCGAGAACCTCGGACGGGTCAAGACCCCGGCGACACACCGACCGCGGCCCCGTCACCGGCACCGCGAGCCCCACGGGTACGCGATCCCGATGGGAACCAGGCGTCCGATCTCCATCGGCGTCGCGTCCGGAACGCAACCGCGGAGCAAGACGGGCACCGAGCGACGAGGGCCGCGCACGGTGCCAGGCGCACAGCCCTCACCGCGCCGGCCGGCACCGCGGGCGGAGGGGCCAGCTCAGAGGTGGTTCTCGGCGATGCGTTCGCCCAGGGCGGGCAGGAGGGTGGCGGCGTCGCGGATGCAGCGCTGCGGGTCCGGTTCGACCTCGGTGAGGGTGTAGACCGCCTCGATGCCCGCCTCGCGGAGGCGCTCCGGGGACAGCTCCGACCGTCCCGCCACCGCCACCACCGGCACGCCCGCCGCGCGGGCCCGGGCCGCGACCCCGGCCGGCCCCTTGCCGTGCAGGGTCTGCTCGTCGAGCGAGCCCTCCCCGATGACCACCAGGCCGGCCCCGTCCAGCTGGCGGTCGAAGCCGATCAGCTCCAGCACCACGTCGACCCCGGGCCGCATCCGGGCGCCGAGCACGGCCAGCGCCCCGTACCCGACACCGCCGGCCGCCCCGGCACCCGACTGGTCCGCCACGTCGCGACCGCCCGCGGCCAGCACCGCGCGCGCCCAGTTCGCCAGGGCCTCGTCCAGCAACCGCACCTGCTCGGGGTCGGCGCCCTTCTGCGGGCCGTAGACGTGGGCCGCGCCGCGCTCCCCGAGCAGCGGGTTGTCCACATCGGACGCCAGCACGAACTCCGCCTCCGCCACCCGCGGGTCCAGTCCGGACAGGTCCACTGAGGACACCCGCACCAGTGGACCACCGCCTGGGGGCAACGGGTTCCCCGCAGCGTCCAAGACCCGTGCCCCCAGGACGGTGAGCATTCCCGCGCCGCCGTCGGTGCACGCACTGCCACCGACGCCGAGCACCACGGTGCGCGCGCCCGCGTCGAGCGCCGCCAGGACCGCCTCGCCGGTGCCCTCGCTGGACGCCGCCAGCGGCGCCAGCTCGTCGGGGTTCAGCAGCGCCAGCCCGGAGGCCGAGGCCAGCTCGACCACCGCCGTGTCGTCGTACACCGCGATCTCGGTGTCCACCGGCTCGCCGACCGGCCCCGCCACGCGGACCGGGACGGGCACGAACCCGCTGGCCACCGCGGCCTGCACGGTGCCGTCCCCGCCGTCGGCCACCGGGGCGGACCGGACCTCCACCTCGGGCCGGGCCCGGCGCAGTCCGGCGGCCACCGCGTCGGCCACCTCCGGCGCGGTCAGCGAACCCTTGAACTTGTCCGGCGCGATCAGGACGGGACCAGGCAAAGCGATCTCCTGCGTGCGAAGGGGGTGGTGCCCCCGCCGAGACGCCCGGCACGTGCTCGACGGGGACACCCGGGTCGTCGGGTATTCCACCCGACCACCCCGTCCGTGGGAAGTGGGGACGGCGCTCGCCGGAGCTCCACCGCTCGATCCGGCGAGCGCTCCCCCGCGGGGCACGGCCCCGCCCTGGGTGCTGGTGTGCGGGACAGGACCGCCCGGTTCCCCTCGGGCCGACCGCCCACCGCACCCCAGGTCCACCCGCTCAGGCGTGCGGCACCGGCTCCGGTTCGACCATCGCGTCGATCCGGACGCCGCGGGCGGTGGTCGCCTGCCGCTCCACCATCACCTCCACCAGGACCGGCCGGCTGGTGGCGACGGCCTCCTCGCGGGCCCACTCGATGGTGTCGGCCAGCTCGCCGGGCTCGACCACCCGGCGGCCGGAGCAGCCGTACGCCTCCATGATCCGGACGTTGTCCGTGCCGTGCTCGTCGTAGTGGAGGTCGACCTCGGTCTCCACGCCGAACGCGTCGCCCTCGGCCTGGCGGATCAGGCCCAGGTACTCGTTGTTCAGCATGATGATCACGAACGGCACGTCGTACTGGGCGGCCACCGCCAGCTCCTCGACCAGGAACTGGAAGGAGTAGTCGCCGACCACCGCGACCACCTCGGCGTCCGGCCTCGCCGACTTCACGCCGATCGCCGCGGGGATCTCCCAGCCGAGCGGGCCGGCCTGGCCGCACACCTGGTAGTGCCGCGGCAGGTGCGCGGTCTGGAACTGGCCGCCCCAGATCTGGTACAGGCCGATGGCGGTGACGAAGTAGGTCTCCGGCGGGAAGATCCGGTTGATCTCCCGGTACACCCGCGGCGCCTTGATCGGCACGGTGTCGTAGTCGTCCGGCCTGGTCAGCGTCCGCTTGAGCTCCCCGACCCGGGCGACCCACGCCGACCAGTCCCTCGCCGCCCCGCGCGCGCGGACCGCGGCGAGCAGTGCCTCCAGGAACAGCCGGGTGTCCGAGACGACGCCCAGGTCCGGGCCGAACACCTTGCCGATCTGGGTGGGCTCGATGTCGACGTGGATGAACCTGCGGTCGCCCCGGTAGACGTCGAGGTCCCCGGTGTGCCGGTCGCCGAAGCGGGCGCCCAGCGCCAGCACCAGGTCGGACTCCAGGAACGACTGGTTGCCGTAGCGCTGGCTGGTCTGGATGCCGGTCATGCCGGCGAACAGCTCGTGGTCCTCCGGGAAGGAGCCCTTGCCCATCAACGTGGTCTGCACCGGGACGCCCAGCAGCTCGGCCAGCTCGCGCAGCTGCTCGTGGGCGTCACCGAGGACCACCCCGCCCCCGGCGAGCAGCAGCGGCCGGTCCGCCTCCAGCAGCATGTCCAGCGCGCGCTCCACGCTCGGCGGGTGCGGTGCGACGCGTGGGACCGGCAGCGGGGCGTCCAGCGCCGGGTCCCACTCGATCTCCTGCTGCTGCACGTCCAGCGGCAGGTCGATGAGCACCGGCCCGGGCCGACCGGAGCGCGCGGTGCGGAACGCCTCGCGGAAGGTCCACGGCACCTGCGCGGCCTCCCTGACCTGCACCGCCCACTTGGTGACCGGCTTGGCGACGTCGACGATGTCGACCGCCTGGAACGCCTCTTGGTGCAGCTTGCTGGACACCGCCTGGCCGGTGATGCACAGGATCGGGATGGAGTCGGCCATCGCGGTGTAGAGGCCGGTGATCATGTTGGTGCCGGCCGGGCCGGAGGTGCCGATGGCCACGCCGACGCCGCCGGTGGTGCGGGCCCAGCCGTCGGCCATGTGGGTGGCGCCCTCCTCGTGGCGGACGATGAGGTGCTCGATGCCGCTGCCCTCCAGCGCCGCGTACAGCGGGAGGATCGCCGCGCCCGGGCAGCCGAAGGTGACGTCCACGCCCTCGGACCTCAGCACGTCGACGACGGCCTGCATGACAGGGACTCTGGCCATGGTGGATACTTCCTCTCGGGTGCTGCGCGCACCTTCTCGGGAACGGGTCGGTGGTCCCTGTTGCTTGGCGGCGCTGGAGACCGCCGACCCGTGACCGTGTGGTCTTCCCGCTGGTGCGGTTCTGACGCACCAGCGCGGTGAGTGCGGTGCCGCGCGGGGATCCGCCGCAGGAGAGCCGCCCCGCGCAGCACCGCGGTCTGGCCGGTCGTGGGCGCTCAGCCGCGCCGCACGACCGCGTGCTCAGTCGCGACCGTTGAGCTGCGCGATCTGCCTGAGCAGGCCGGAGTGGTCGAGCCCGCCGTCTCCCTGGGCGACGGCGGCGGCGACCAGCTGGCTCACCAGCGAGCCGAGCGGGATCGACAGGCCCGCCTCGCGGGCGGCGGCCTGCACGATGCCCATGTCCTTGTGGTGCAGTTCGAGGCGGAACCCGGGGGCGAACTCGCGCTCGCGCATCTTGCCGCCCTTGGCGTCGAGCACGGCGCTGCCGGCCAGACCGCCGGCCAGCACCCGCAGCCCGGCCTCGGTGTCCACGCCGTGCGCTTCCAGGAACACCAGCGCTTCGGCGACCAGGCCGATGTTGCCCGCCACGATGAGCTGGTTGGCGGCCTTCACCGTCTGCCCGGCGCCGGACGGTCCGACGTGGACGATCGTGCTGCCGACCGCGCCCAGCACGTCCTGCGCCGCGGCGAAGTCCTCGGCCTCACCACCGACCATGATGGACAGCGTGCCGCCGATCGCCCCGGGTTCCCCGCCGCTGACCGGCGCGTCCAGCGCGCGCACGCCCTTCTCCGCGGCGGCTTCGGCCACGCGCCGCGAGACGTCCGGGCGGATGGTGCTGCAGTCGATGAGCAGCGTGCCCGGAGCGGCGTTCGCCAGCACGCCGTCCTCGCCGAGCACGACGGCCTCGACGTCGGGCGAGTCCGGCAGCATGGTGAAGACGACCTCGGCGTCGCGCACGGCTTCGGCGACGCTGGCCGCGGCCCGGCCGCCGTCGGCGACGAGCTTGTCGACCTTGGCGCGGCTGCGGTTGTGGCCGATGACCTCGTGGCCGGCCTTGACCAGGTTGGCCGCCATCGGGCCACCCATGATCCCCAGCCCGATGAACCCGACCTTGCTCATGGGAGACACCTCCGTTAGCGCCATCGTGGGCGTCGTGTCGTGGTGGGCGCTCAGCGCCCGATCCAGGAGAAGCTGTCCGCGCTCGCTCCGCTCGGCTTGTACTCGAGGCCGACGTGGCCGTCGTAGCCGGTGGCGTCGAGCCGGGCGAAGAAGCGGTCGAAGTCGATGTCGCCGGTGCCCGGCTCGCCGCGGCCCGGCGCGTCGGCGATCTGCACGTGCCCGATCCGCGCACCGTGCTGGTCGAGCGCCGCTTCCCAGTCGTCGCCGTTGACCGCCAGGTGGTAGACGTCGAACAGCAGGCGCAGGGTGTCCTCGCCACCCGCGGCGCGCACCCGGTCGATCACCGCGACGGCGTCGGCGGCGGTCTTCAGCGGGTACGCGGGCACGCCGCTGACCGGTTCGACGAGCACCGTGCCGCCGATGCGCGAGACCGCCTTGGAGGCGCGCACCAGGCTCTCGGTGGCGACCTGGTCCTGCGCGGCGGGGTCGACGCCGTCGATCCGGTTGCCGTACAGGGCGTTGAAGGCGCGGCAGCCGAGGCGCTCGCCGATGCCGACGACGACGTCGACGTTGTCCGCGAACTCACCCGCCCGGTCGGGGTGGGACAGCACGCCGCGCTCGCCCGCGGGCATGTCCCCGGCGAAGAAGTTCAGGCCCACCAGGGAGACCCCGGCGTCCTCGACGGCCCGCGCGAACCGGTCCACCTCGCGGTCGGCGGGGACCGCCTCCGGGAACGGCCACCAGAACTCCACCGCGTCGAAGCCGGCCGCCTTGGCCGCCGCGGGTCGCTCCAGCAGGTCCAGCTCGGTGAACAGGATCGAGAGGTTGACCTCGTACCGGCTCGGATCCATGGCACCCCCCTCGGGTGAGAGATCAGGAGATTCGCATCGAGATTTCGTGATGCGGAAGCATTGTTTCGTACAGCGATAGATTAGCGAGCGGTCTCACCCCGGTCAACGACTCCCCCAGAGTTACCCACGGGTCACGAACTCCCGCTCGCCGAGCCGAAGGCGGCCGACGACTACGGTGCCAGCGAGGAGGTCCCGCCATGATCCTGCGAGCCGAGTTCACCACCGAGCCCTTCGAGGGCGAGGGCGAGCCCCCGGCGCACGCCGTGGCCGCCCGCGACTGCCTGCGCGACGCCGGGCTGGAACCCGACTTCGGCCCGCTGGGCACCGCGGTCGCCGGCGACCGGCGGACCGTGCTGCCCGCGCTCGCCCAGGTCCTCGAGACCGCGCTGGACACCGGCGCGAACCGGATCACCCTGCAGGTGACCGTGGACTCCGCCGCGGACGACCAGGCCTAGGCTGGTGAGCGTGCACCCGCTCGCCCACGCGATCGCCCCGCTGCTGGAACGCGTCGGCGGCACCGCCGTGCCGGTGGACCAGCGCGAACCCGGCGACGTCGTCCTGCACTGGGAGGGCGCCCCGGCGATCGCCGTCCGGCTGCCGGGCGAGGAGCTGACGAACGCGCTCGACCGGATCATCCGCGCGGTGGAGACCGAGCTGGGCGGCCCGCTGCCGGACCTGCCGCGCGCGGAGAAGCAGCGCGCCGTCCGCCTGCTGGAGGAGCGCGGCGCGTTCACCATGCGCAAGTCCGTCGAGACCGTGGCCAAGGCGCTCGGCGTCAGCCGCTTCACCGTCTACAACTACCTGAACCGGGAACAGGCCAACCGCTCCTGACCACCGACCCGACGAAGCCCCGCCCACCCGGGCGGGGCTTTCGCGTCTCTGCCTGTCACACACCGTGACCTGGTGTTTTCAACAAAGTGTTGACACCCGTGGGGTGCGGTCGTAGCTTGTGCCGCACCGGAACGCCGACCAGCAGCCGCGGCACGACCCGGGCATGCTCAGGCACCACGTCCGCCACGTCCCCGAGGACCGCTCGGGGCTCCCCTGAGAGGTCGCGATGACCACGACCACCAGACCGGACCGGATCAACTCCCTGCCCCGCGCGGAACTCGTCGAACGGCTGCTCGCCTGCCTGGACGTCCCGCGCTGGGCCCACGACATCGCCGATCAGCGCCCGTTCCCCGACGTCGACGCGGTCTACCGGGCCGCGGACGCCGCGGCTCCGGCGCTGACCCGCGAGGAGATCCACCAGGCGCTGGCCGCCCACCCGCGCATCGGCGAGCGGCCACAGGGCTCGGGCACCTCCGCGACGTTCTCCCGCAGCGAGCAGGCCGGCGTCGGCGGCGACGCGGAACTGGCCCGCGCGCTGCGCGAGGGCAACGAGGCCTACGAGCGCCGCTTCGGCCACGTCTACCTGGTGTGCGCCAGCGGCCGCAGCGGCGAGGAGCTGCTGGAGGTCCTGCACTCCCGCCTGGACAACGACCCGGAGACCGAACTGCGGATCGTCGAGGACGAACTCCGCAAGATCGCACGGCTGAGATTGGCGAAGGTGATCGAAGGATGAGCGCTGTCACCACCCACGTGCTCGACGCCGCGCGGGGCACGCCCGCCGTCGGCGTCGCGGTCCGGCTGGAGACCGCCGGCGGGCGGCCCCTCGCCGAGGGGCGGACCGACGACGACGGCCGGATCACGGACCTCGGCCCCGAGCGGCTGGAGGCCGGGGACTACCGGCTCACCTTCGACACCGGCGCGTACTTCGAGGCCCAGGGCACCGCCTCGTTCTACCCGCAGGTGCAGATCACCTTCCGCATCGCCGACCCGGACCAGCACTACCACGTACCGATCCTGCTGAGCCCGTTCGCCTTCTCCACCTACCGAGGGAGCTGATCCCCATGGGCATCGTCATGGGCCCCAACCAGTACGGCAAGGCCGAGGTCCGCCTCGTCGCGGTCGACCGGGACACCCCGCGGCACAGCGTCAAGGACCTCACCGTCAGCACCTCGCTGCGCGGTGACCTCGACGCCGCGCACCTGTCCGGCGACAACAGCAAGGTGCTGCCCACCGACACGCAGAAGAACACCGTCTACGCCTTCGCCAAGGAGGCGCCGATCGGCGAGATCGAGGACTTCGCGCTGCGGCTGGGCCGGCACTTCGTCGGCACCGCGGACGGCATCACCGAGGCGCGCGTCCTCATCGACGAGCACAGCTGGGAGCGCATCCCCGTCGGCGGCACCGGGCACGACCACTCCTTCGCCCGCTCCTCCGACGAGAAGCGCACCACCGCGGTCACCGTCGAGGGCGACCAGGCGCACGTGGTGTCCGGGCTCAAGGACCTCGTGGTGCTCAAGTCCACCGGATCGGAGTTCTGGGGCTACCCGAAGGACCGGTACACGACGCTGGCGGAGACCACCGACCGGATCCTGGCCACCGCGGTGACCGCCCGCTGGCGCTACCTGCACACCGACGTGGACTGGGGCAAGAGCTTCGAGTCGATCCGCGCCACCATGCTGGAGGCCTTCGCCTGCACGCACAGCTACGCGCTGCAGCAGACGCTCTACGAGATGGGCAAGGCCGCGCTGGAGAAGCACCCCGAGGTGGCCGAGGTCCGGCTGTCGCTGCCGAACAAGCACCACTTCCTGGTCGACCTCGCGTTCTGCGGGCTGGAGAACGACAACGAGGTGTTCTACGCCGCGGACCGGCCGTACGGCCTCATCGAGGGCGTCGTCAAGCGCGACGACGTCGAGGACGACCCCAAGGCCTGGTACACCCTGCCGGAGTTCTGAGGCCCTCCGCCCGCCCCCCGCGCGGCGGTGCGCGCCGCAGGTCCCCCGCGCACCTGCGGTCCTCGACCCGGTCTTCCACGATCCCGGTGGGAACCGGACACCTGATCCCCATCGGAAGGCGCAGCCCCGAGGGCGTGTCGGGCGCCCGACACGCCCTCGGCGCGTCGGGGACCCTCTCGGTCCCCACTGGAGCCGGAACCGCGATCCCCGTTGGAGTCGCGCACCTCTCCCGACCCCTCACCAGTCGGGTCGTGACATCACCACTGGTCCGCGCCAGCCGAGGGGCCACCGGGGACTCCCTGGTGGCCCCCCCGCGCGCACCCGGGCGCCGAGCGCGTCGCCCGGAGGGTTCCACAGGTCCACTGTGGAACAGAGATTGATCTGCCGGAAACACGACGACAACTCCCGGAACCAACAGTGTTGTGAACTGCCCCTGCCGCCCAGGAGTCAGCCATGGCCCTCTTCAGGACCCGCCGCAACCGCGGCACCAGGAACGGGAAGAACACTGACGTCCACCCCGTGGACGAGGTGCTGCCGCCCGTGCGCACGCTGGCGTACGGCGTCCAGCACATCGCCGCGATGTACGCCGGCGTGGTCGCCCCGCCGCTCATCGTCGGCGAAGCGATGGGCCTGCCGCCGGTCGAGATGACCCTGCTGATCGGGGCGAGCCTGTTCACCGCGGGCGTGGCCACCGTGCTGCAGTCGCTGGGCGTCTGGAAGGTCGGCGCCCGGTTGCCGTTCGTCAACGGCGTCACCTTCGGGTCCGTCGCGCCGATGCTGGCCATCGTCGCGCAGCGGGGGCAGGACCAGTCGCTGTCGATCATCTACGGATCGGTGCTCGTCGCGGGTCTGCTGGCCTTCCTGGTGGCGCCCTACTTCTCCCGCCTGGTTCGGTTCTTCCCGCCCGTGGTGAACGGCACCGTCATCACCCTCATCGGCCTGTCGCTGATGCCCGTGGGCATCAAGTGGATCGCCGGGACCGACCCGACCGCGCCGGACTACGCCGCACCGGGCAAGGTCGCGCTCGGCGCGCTGACCTTCGCGCTGGTGCTGCTGTTCAACCGCTTCCTCAAGGGCTTCTGGAACCGCATCGCGCTGCTCATCGGCCTGGTCGCGGGCACGCTCATCGCCTGGCCGGTGGGACTGATCGACACCTCCACGTTCGAGTCGGCGCCGGTGTTCACCTTCCCCGCGCCGTTCGCCCTGGGCACGCCGGTGTTCGACCTCACCGCGACCATCTCGATCTGCATCGTGATGCTGGTGGCGATGGTGGAGACCACCGCGGACATGGTGGCGCTCGGCGAGATCGTGGACCGTCCCGCGGACGAGCGGACCATCGCGGCCGGGCTGCGCGCCGACGGCGCGGGCAGCGCGCTCAGCGCCGTGTTCGGCGGGTTCACCTGCAGCGCCTTCGCGCAGAACATCGGCCTGGTGGCGCTGACCCGGGTGCGCAGCCGGTACGTGGTCGCGACCGCCGGTGGCGTGCTGGTGCTGCTGGGCCTGTTCCCGGTCGTCGGGGCCGTGGTCTCGCTGGTCCCGCAGCCGGTGCTCGGCGGTGCCGCGCTGGTGCTGTTCGGCTCGGTGGCCACCAGCGGCATCCGCACGCTGGGCAGCGCCGGCCTGGGCGACCCGTTCCACTCGCTCATCGTGGCCGGTGCGCTGGGCATCGGGTTGGTCCCGGTGGTGGCGCCGCAGTTCTACGAGCACTTCCCGTCGGCGCTGCGGACCGTGCTCGACTCCGGCATCAGCACCGGCTGCATCGCGGCCGTGCTGCTGAACCTGCTGTTCACCACCTGGCGCGGCGAGCGCGCGGCCACGGACGGTGACGCCGCGGCCACGGAAACGCCTGTCGCAGTACCGGAACCGCGACCGTCCACGAAGGACACCACTTCGGACACCGTGCGCTGACGGACCAGCGGGCACCTCCGGACGGAGGTGCCCGCGCGCCCGACCGCTGCTCCGTTCGCCACACCAAGTTGCGACGAACGGCCCCTCTTCCGCACCCGACGCATCGAGCAACGATCACGGTCGTTGTTCCGGCCAACGGAGTGCCGAAGTTGGGAGAAGCGATGCGGATTCGGGCACTGGTGACCGCCGCACTGGTCGGGCTGTCCGTCCTGACCACGCAGACCACGGCCACCGCGCAGCAGACCGGTGACCCGCTCGGTGACGCGCAGTGGGGGCTCACACAGCTCCGGGCGCCGGAAGCGTGGGCGAGCAGCACGGGCGCGGGGCAGGTCATCGCCGTGGTGGACACCGGCGTCGACCTCGGGCACCCGGACCTGGCGCCGAAGCTGGTGCCGGGTGCGACCTTCGCGGGGTGCGGTGACGGACCGGCGCCGTGCGGCAACGGCGACTGGCGCGGGGTCGACGGGGTCGGACAGCCGGCCGACGTCCACGGCACGCACGTCGCCGGCATCGCGGCGGCCGTGGCGGGCAACGGCGTCGGCATCGCCGGGGTGGCACCGGACGCCCGGATCATGCCGGTCAAGGTCCTGGAGAACGGCTCCGGCAGCTTCCCGGAGATCGCCGCGGGCATCCGCTGGGCGGCCGACCACGGGGCGGACGTGATCAACCTCAGCCTCGGCGCCTCGCTCGGCGCGCAGGTGCTGACGCTGCTCGGGATCAACGCCGAGGCCAAGGAGGCCGTCGCCTACGCGCGCGAGAAGGGCGTGGTCGTGGTGGCGTCCGCGGGCAACGAGACCTCGCCGCTGTGCGGCACCCCGGCGTGGGAGGCGGGCGCGCTGTGCGTCACCGCCACCGACCCGAAGGGTCAGCACGCGTCCTACTCCAACTTCGGCATCAAGCTGGACACCAAGGCCGTCGCCGCGCCGGGTGGCGCGTCCAAGCAGGGCTGCGAGAACGCCGTCGTGTCCACCGTCCCGCGCGGCATGGGCAAGCCGGAGTGCGGGCAGAGCGACTACGACTCGCTCGCCGGGACGTCCATGGCGGCCCCGCACGTCGCGGGCGTCGCGGCGCTGCTCACCGCGCAGGGCCGCGACGTCGAGGGCGTCGAGCGGGCGCTGATCCGCACGGCCCGCACCCCGCTGCTGGGCACGCGCGGGCTGTACACCGCGGTGCAGGGCTACGGCCTGGTCGACGCCGCGGCCGCCGTCCAGCAGCCGCTGTGACCCGATGAGGAACGGCCCGTCCCCGTCGCGCTGCGGCGGGGACGGGCCGTTCTCGACGCCGCACCCGGTGACTGCCGAGCTCCGTGCCCGCGAACTGGGGAAAACTCCTCGACCGCACGCCCGAGTGCCGGGACAATGATCACGGGTCGCGCGCCGGCGCGCGACCGCCGAGCGATCCGGGAGCGTGGGAGCGATGGACCTCTCCGAGCTGTTCAAGGCGGTGGCTCCGGCCAAGCACCGCGGTGGCGGTGGCTCCAGCAGCAGGGGCCGTCGACGCGACTCCAGCGACCACCGGCGGTACCGCCGCGACTCCAGCGACGACCACCGGCGCCACCGCTCGCGCAGCAGCAGCAGCCGCAGTCACCACCGGCGTCGCAGCCACAGTTGACCGCACGGCGCAGCGCGGTGTTGATCGACTCGTTGAGCTCGTACTACTACGGCGAACCGGAGGAGGACTGGGGCCCGGGAGACGCCCCGCTCGCGCCGGGTGACGTCCTCGCGCCCGGGTACGAGGTCGTCGACCACATGCGCCGGGGCAACCGGCTCGACACCTACGACGTCTGGAGCGAGGACCGGTCCTGCCGGTGCATCGCCAAGACGCTCCGCCCGGAACGCGCCGAGGACGCTCGCGCGGTGGCCTGGTTGCGCAACGAGGGCGTGCTGCTGACCCAGTTCACCCACCCGCACCTGGTGCGCGGCTACGAGATCGTGCAGACCGTGCCGCCCGCGCGTCCCGCGGTGATCACCGAGACGCTGCCCGGGCACACGCTGAGCTACCTGATCGACGAGCACGGCGTCCTGCCGCCGGTGGACGTGGCGGTGCTGGGCATCCAGCTGTGCTCGGTGCTGAGCTACCTGCACCGCCGCGGCTGGGTGCACCTGGACGTCAAGCCGTCCAACATCGTCGAGGTGGGCGGCCGCGCCGTGCTGCTCGACCTCAGCCTGAGCTGCCGGATCGGCGAGCGCAGCTCGGCCGGCACGTTCGACTACCTCTCGCCGGAGCAGGCCGCGGGCGGGCAGATGACTCCCACGGCCGACACCTGGGGCCTGGGCGTGACGCTGTACGAGGCGCTGTCCGGGACCACGCCGTGGGCGCACGTCTCGCACCGGGCGCGCAGCAGCGGCGGCACCCGCTACTACCCGCAGCTCGACCAGGTCCCGGATCCGCTGCACACCCAGGACGCCTCCCTGCCCGAGGCGCTGTGCCGCACCGTCGACGCCTGCCTCACCCCGGACCCGGAGTCCCGGCCGACGGTGGCGGAGGTGGCCGCCGAGCTGGTCAGCTGGTCCGGCGTCGACCCCCGCACCGCGACGTCCTAGCGCGGTGCTCGGCGCGTGCGGCGGAAGGCGATCGCGACGGTGATCAGCACCGCGGCCAGGGCGAGCTGACCGCCCCACACGATGCGGTTCACGTTGACCGCCGGGTGCCAGGCCACCGTGCCGTCCGCCGAGACCGAGAAGGCACCGGCCGGGCGCGCCACCACCCCGACACCGCGGCCCACGTCACCCCGGCCGCGTCCCCCGCCGAGGCGGACGTTCGCCACCGGCACCAGCGTGGTGCTGCCCTGCTGCACCGGCTCGCCGAAGACCTGGTGCTCGCCCAGCCGGTCGGCGAGCGTGGCGAGGACGTCGGCCTTGTCGTCGTCGGTCATGACCCTCCCGAGGTCGCTCCGGCCACGGACGGTCGTGAGTGCGGGAACCGGCTGGAGCCGGTCCGCGCACTCACGACCCCCTCAGAAACGGATCACCTGGCGCATGGCCCGGCCCGCGGAGAGCTCGTCCATGGCGTGGTTGATGTCGTCCAGCTCGATGGTGCCCGACACCAGCTGCTCCACGGGCAGCTTCCCCGCCCGCCACAGGTCGGCGTACTCGGGGATGTCGTTCGCGGGCAGCCCCGAGCCCAGGAACGACCCGATGATCGAGCGGGTCTCGCTGACCAGCGCCAACGGCGAGATGCTGCTGCGCGCCTCCGGCGAGGCCAACCCGACCGACACCGTGCGCCCGCCCGGCGCGGTCACCGACACCGCGGTCTCGAACGCCCGCGCGTTGCCGCTGGCCTCCACCACGAGCGGGGTCCGGTGCCCGGACTCGACGGCCTCCTCAGGCGTCAGCGCCCGCACCGCGCCGAGCTCCAGCCCGCGGGACCGCTTGTCCGCCAACGGGTCCACCACGGTGACGCTGCCGGCCCCGCAGGCCTGCGCGACGAGCACCGCGGCCATCCCGACACCGCCGACGCCGACGACCGTCACGTCCTCGCCCGCGGCGAGCCGGCCGGCGTTCTTCACCGCGCCGCCCCCGGTCAGCACCGCGCAGCCGAGCAGCGCGCCGACCTCCGGGGGGACGTCGTCGCCGATCGGCACCACCGAGTGCCGGTCCACCACCGCGTGCGTGGCGAACCCGGACACCCCGCAGTGGTGGTGCACGTCCTGCCCGTCCCAGTGCAGCCGCCGCGCGCCGGAGAGCAGCGTGCCCGCCCCGTTGGCGGCCCACCCCGGCGAGCACAGCATGCGGCCCCCTGCCCGGCACGCGTCGCACTCCTCGCACCGCGGCACGAAGTACAGGACCACCCGCTGCCCCTCGGCGAGGTCGCTGACGCCGGGCCCGGTCCGCTCGACCCGGCCGCAGGCCTCGTGCCCGAGCAGCATCGGCACGGGGCGCACCCGATTGCCGTCCACAACGGACAGGTCGGAGTGGCACACCCCGGCGGCCTCCAGCCGCACCAGCAGTTCGCCCGGCCCGGGCTCGTCGAGGTCGAGTTCGGTGACCGCGATCGGCTGGGACTGCTCCCACGGCCCCGGACGACCGCACTCCTGCAACACCGCGCCCTTGATCCGCATATCACGCTCCTGGAGACGACTCGCCGCCATTGGCTCACACCGAACGCGGTTCGTCCACACCTCGCGCGGGTCAGAACGACGTCCGGTCCCGGGAGCGGGGGTCGTCGACGGGCGTGCCGCTGTGCAGGACACCGGCGAGGGCCCGGTCCCGCCACGCGGCGGTCGAGTCGTACAGGTCGGCCTCGGTGTCCACCGCGCAGACCAGCACGCCGGCGGTGCCGCGCTCCAGGCGGCCGAGGGTGACGCCGTCGGCGCGCACGAAGAACGCCGGCCACAGGCTCTCCGCGGCCGAGGAGTTCGGGCAGCTGATCCACACGTGGTTGCTGGCGGCGGCCGCCGTCATCGCGGCGGGCATCGTGATGCCGGGGAAGGTGAACGTCGGCGCGGGGTTGTGCGGCTTGAGGTCCGGCCCGATCGCGGCCTCGATCGCCGCCAGCCGCTCCGCCGGGACGCCGCCCGCGTGGAAGGAGTGGAACACCAGCTGCACCCCCAGCTCCCGGTACTCCCGGTACAGCTCGGGGAAGCGGTAGTCGTAGCAGATCAGCGCCCCGCAGCGGATCCCCCCGATCTCCCAGGTGCTGGGGTGGTCGCCGGGGCTGTAGTGCGCGAGGTCGCCCGCCGAGCCGTCCGGGGGCCCGGAGCAGAACCGCTTGTCGTAGCGGTCGACGAGCTCCCCGGACGGGTTGACCACGTAGAGGCTGTTGTGCGGCCTGTGGTCCCCGGTGAGCGGGTGCGCGGAGCCGAGCACGACCCAGATCCGCAGCTCGCGGGCCAGGTCCAGCAGCTCGCTCGTGGCCGAGCGCAGCAGCTCCCAGTCGAACCCGTCGAAGCTGCGGAAGTCCACCCCCGCGTACCCGGACAGCGCGCCTTCCGGGAAGTGGGCCACGTCCGCGCCCCGCTGCCGGGCCTCGCGCATCTGCCGCGCGATGTGGTCGGCGTTGCTGCGGACGTCCGCGCTCACCGGGAACTGGCACGTGGCGACGTGGAGGACGGGCATGCACCGAGGTTCCACACGCGCCCGGCCGTTGTCGAGGGGATCACAGCCGCCCGAGCCGACGGACCTCCGCCTCGCTCAGACCGGTCATCTCCGCCACCTCGGCCGCGTCGGTGCCGCCGTTGTCGAGGGCGCGGACGAAGGAGGCGGCCAGCGCACGGGCCGTGGCGGGCTCGTCGAGGACCGCGCCGCCGCCGGCCGAGGTGTAGGCCCTGAGCCGGGCCGCCTCCGCCGGAGCGGACTCGCGGAAGGCGGCGAACACCGCGGTGTAGCGGGTCACCAGCTGCGCCGGGTGCAGGTCCCAGCCCTGGTAGAAGCCGTGCTCCAGGGAGCGCCGGACGAGGTCGTGGTGGGTGCGCCAGCCGTGATGGACCTGGTCGCCGACCGGCAGCACGTTCGTCGACCCGTCGGAGAGGAACACCCCGGTGCCGGCCGCGGACACCTGCATCACGTGCCGCGCGAAGTCGCAGGCGCGGTGCGCGAGGTGCTGGTGCGCGGCGGTCAGCCCGCAGCTGGCGGTGTAGTCGTAGGTGCCGAAGTGCAGCCCGGTGACCCGGCCGGCGCCGGCGCGCAGGAAGCGCGGCAGCGCCAGGCGTCCCTCGGAGTCCACGATGGACTGGGTGGTCTCCACCTGGATCTCGAAGCCCAGCGCCTGCTCCGGCAGGCCCAGCTGCTGCTCGAGCAGCCCCAGCAGCTCCACGAACACCTCGACCTGCGCGACGTCGACGACCTTCGGGAAGGTCAGCAGGAACCCGTCGGGCAGGCCGCCGTGCTCGCGCAGCAGCGCGGTGAGGAAGACGTCGAGGGTGCGCACCGACCGGGCGCGCAGCTCCGGGGTGTCGAAGGACTTCACCCGCAGCCCGACGTGCGCCGGTGCGGTGCCCTCGCGCAGCCAGCCGGCGACCACCCCGGCGGTGCGCTCGGCGTCGGCGTCCTCGGCCTCGTCGCCCGGGCGGCCGTAGCCGTCCTCGAAGTCGATGCGCAGGTCCTCGACCGGGGAGTCCTGCAGCTTCGCCCGCACCCGCGGGTGCACGGCGCGGGCGATGTCGGCGTCCAGGCCGAGGACCTCGGCGAGGTCCTCGGGCTTCGGGGCGTCGCGGTCGAGCGCGGCCAGCGCCTCGCGTCCCCACGTCCGCACCGTGCCGGCGTCGACGTCGTTCGCCGGCACGTAGCAGGTGTGCACCGGCTGCCGCACCGGTCGCGCACCGGGGTAGGTGGCGGCGATGTGCTCGTCCACGGCGGAGAGCCGGGCGAGCCGGCGGGTGACCTCGGCGGGGTCCAGCGAAGTCCTGGCCACGTGCGCTCCCTCCAGTTCCGGCAACCGGGCGGGGTTCCCGGCTGCTCTGCTCAGCCACGGCCACGGAGCCGCGCGCCGTGCGCGCGGTTCACGTGCGCGATTCCCGTTGACGTTGCACGACCACCCCGGTGGGAGCCGTCTCGCCGGCTCCCACCGGGGTCCCGCTCGGGCGCGCGGCCCGTCGCCGCAGTGCGATCAGTCGATCTGCTCGTAGGCCGGCAGCGTCAGGAAGTCGACGAACTCGTCGGCCACCGCGACCTGCTCGAACAGCTCGACCGCCCGGCTCAGGTGCTCGACCGGGAAGCCCTCCTCGGCCCGCAGCTGCTTCTCGGTGTCGGCCAGCACCTCGCGCACGAGGTCGGCGGTGACCCGCTCGCCGCTGGCCAGCACCACGTCGTTGTGCAGCCACTGCCAGATCTGCGACCGGGAGATCTCCGCGGTCGCGGCGTCCTCCATCAGGTTGTGGATCGCCGCCGCACCGTTGCCGCCCAGCCAGGACACGATGTAGCGGACACCCACGTCGACGGCGCCGCGCAGGCCCTCGATGGTCTTCTCACCGGGGGTCTCGGAGACCGCGAGCAGCTGGTCGGCGGTCACCTGGACGTCGTCGCGGGTGCGGTCGATCTGGTTGGGCTTGTCGCCCAGCACCGCGTCGAACTCCTCGAAGCAGATCGGCACCAGGCCGGGGTGGGCGACCCAGGAGCCGTCGAAGCCGTCGCCGGCCTCGCGCTTCTTGTCCTCGTGGACCTTGGCCATCGCCTTCTCGTTGGTGGCCGGGTCTTTGGTCGGGATGAACGCGGCCATGCCGCCGATGGCGAACGCACCGCGCTTGTGGCAGGTGCGCACCAGCAGCTCGGTGTAGGCGCGCATGAACGGCGCGGTCATGGTCACCGAGTTGCGGTCCGGCAGGATGTACTTGTCGGAGTCGCGGAAGGTCTTGATGACGCTGAACAGGTAGTCCCAGCGACCCGCGTTGAGCCCCGCGGAGTGGTCGCGCAGCTCGTAGAGGATCTCCTCCATCTCGAACGCGGCCGGGAAGGTCTCGATCAGCACGGTGGCGCGGATCGTGCCGTGCGGGATGCCGAGCTCCTTCTGCGCGTGGGTGAAGACGTCGTTCCAGAGCCGGGCCTCGAGGTGGCTCTCCATCTTCGGCAGGTAGAAGTACGGCCCGCTGCCGCGGCTGATCAGCTCCTTGGCGTTGTGGAAGAAGTGCAGGCCGAAGTCGACGAAGGCGGCGACCACCGGCTTGCCGTCGACCAGGATGTGCTTCTCGTCGAAGTGCCAGCCGCGCGGGCGCACCAGCGGCACGGCGTGCTGGATGTCGTCACGCAGCTTGTAGGTCTTCTTCGGGGTGGTCAGCTCGATCTGCTTGCGGACCAGGTCGTAGAGGTTGACCTGGCCGGAGACCACGTTGTGCCAGTGCGGGGTGTTGGCGTCCTCGAGGTCGGCCAGCCAGACCTTGGCGCCGGAGTTCAGCGCGTTGATCGCCATCTTGCGGTCGGTCGGGCCGGTGATCTCCACGCGGCGGTCGGCGATGTCGGCCGGCGGCTCGGCCACCTTCCAGTCGCCCTCGCGGATGTGCTTGGTCTCCTCGAGGAAGTCCAGCCGCCCCTTGGCGGCGGCTTCCGCGCGGCGCTGCTTGCGGCGTTCGAGCAGCTCGTCACGCCGGGCGCCGAAGGCGCGCTGCAGGCCGGCCACGAACGCGAGCGCCTCCTCGGTGAGGATCTCGTCACCGCGCTCGACGGGACCGCCGAGCACCTGCACGCCTGCTGCCTTCTCGGACATGCGGGGTCCACCTCTTCCTGCTGCCGGGTTCCAGACGGTGGCTGATGGCTCACCTTGCCGCGTGGCGGGCTGTCGCGCACCTGAGGCTGGCGCGGCGGCCGTTCCCGCTAGCGGTACATCCGTCATGTTTTCTGCATCGTGGATGTTAGTTTCCATATAGCGTTCGAAGCAACATGAGCTGGGGCACCCACCACGGACTAGACTCCAGCCCAGGCCGAAGGGCGGAGAGGGAGTTTTCGCGATGACGACTGGCCCGCAGCGGGCAAGCCAAGGCGGAGGGGTGCAGTCGGTCGAGCGCACCTTCGAGCTGCTGGAACTCATGGCCGACGCCGGCGGCGAGGTCGCCCTGTCCGAGCTGGCGGAGAAGTCCGGCCTGCCGCTGCCGACGATCCACCGCATCATCCGCACCCTGGTCAGCAACGGCTACGCCCGGCAGCAGCCCTCCCGCCGCTACGCGCTCGGCCCCCGGCTGATCCGCCTCGGCGAGACCGCGAGCCGGGCGCTCGGCTCGTGGGCCCGCCCCTACCTGGCCGAGCTCACCGAGGCCACCGGCGAGACCTCCAACATGGCGGTGCTCGACGGTGAGCAGATCGTCTACGTCGCGCAGGTGCCCTCGCAGCACTCGATGCGGATGTTCACCGAGGTCGGGCGCCGCGTCGACGCGCACGCCACGGCGGTCGGCAAGGCCGTGATGGCCACCCTGCCGCCGGACGCCGTCACCCAGCTGCTGTCCCGCACGACGATGCACCCGCAGACCGAGCGCACCATCACCTCGATCGAGGCGATGCAGGAGGAGCTGGCCCGCATCCGCGAGCAGGGCTACGCGCTCGACGACGGCGAGCAGGAGGTCGGCGTCCGCTGCTACGCCGTGGCGGTGCCGGGGGCGCCGGCGGGCGCGGCGATCTCGATCAGCGGGCCGGAGGCGCGGATGGCCCGGATCTCGACCGACGAGGTCATCCCCCTCATGCAGCGCCTGGCGAAGGACCTCTCCGCCGAGCTCAGCACCACCACGGCCTGACCCGGTCCTCGCGCGAGGTCAGGAGGCAGCCGGCTCCTCACCGGCCAACCGGGCGCTGATCTCGCTGCCGCCGTTCCCCATCCCGTCAGGCTCGGAGACCTCCACGTCGGTCTCCAGGTCCCGCACCAGGTCGGCCAGGTCGTCGGACACCTCGCTGGCCCAGAAGTCGCTCGGGTCGAACACGGGCCCGGGGCTGACGTCCGGAGGTGGCGGGATGTCCGCGCGGCGGTGCTCCAGCTCGGCCGTGGCGCCACGCAGCTTCTCCGCGACGCCTTCGGCGGCGGCGACCACGGACGCGGAGATCCGGTCGGCTTCCGCGAGGAAGGAGTCGATGATCTCCCCCGCTGAGTTGCCGGCCGGGGCGTTGCTCGGAGCTGGGGTGATCTCCGCGGCGAGGATCGAGCCGGCCGCGCCGCTGGTGACCTCCAAAGCACCGATCACGGCACCGGCGGCCAGGCCCGTCCCCAGCCCCGCGGTGACCATCCCGACCGCCGCGCCAACGAACAACGTCCCCAGCACGACGAACATGTTCGGACCGTCGCTGCCGCCCTCGCCAACGCGGAACTCCTCCGCCGCCGTGTGGAACGACTCCGCGAGCTTCTTGAGGTCATCCCGCCCCATGACGATCGCTTCACGTGCCGCGAGCGCAGCGCCGAGCAGCCGGCACATGGCGTGGGCGGCGGTCTGGAAACTGCCCTGGAGTTCCAGCAAGGTGTTGCTCGCGGCGTAGGCTCCGGCACCGCTCCACGTGCCTTCGACGACGTCGCGGGCCTGCACCAGATCGGCCTGCGGCGCGGGGTCCTCGTTCTCCGCCTCGGCGAACCCGGCGAGCGCGCGGTGCAGCGTGGCGATCAGCTCCACCATCCCGGCCACATCGTGCCCGGAGAACCGGCGGAACACTCCCATGAGGCGGTCTCTGGAATCCATCACCAGGAAACAGTCAAGAGCCATGGAAAAACGTCCCCTCAGTTCCTCGGCCATGAGGTCACAGCCGTCCAGCACCCGTTCCGCAGCGGGGACCAGATCGTCGTCGATGCCGTCCAGCAATGCCGCTCGATCGCTCATCGGCCCTCCCCTCAGCGTCCCGCGGCGGCTTCGTCGGCCCGCCGGTAGAGGTCCGCGACCGCCTTGAGCGCTTCGGCGGTGGCGTACGTGCTCTCCCGCAGCTCGACCAGGTACCCCTGCACCGCGGCCATGTGCTGCGCGTAGGCCCAGGCGATGGCGTCGAAGCCGAGGTGGGCCCCGAAAGCGCTGGTCGCCGGCAACGCCGCATCGCCGAACGGGATGGGAACGGGCGGAGCCGCGGTGATCTCCGCGTCCCCCAGCACGCGCAACGCCTCCGCCGCCGACGCCGCCGCTGCGCTCACCGATCCGCTCGCGCTGAACAAGCTGTCCAGTTGAGCTTGGAAACCAGACAAGACGCACCCCCAGGTTCCGTGAAGGACTCGCGAAACTCACGCTATCCAGGTCCGGGAGCGTGCGGAACGGACGGAGGTATCGACTGCGGCCCCACCGGTATCACGCCGAACGGTGGAGGATCACCACCCGAAGCATTCAGCCGAACGGCCCCGCTCCCCCGTCGTCCACGACCTCGCCGCGGGGAGGGCGATCGACGGGGCCGGACCGCGAACACCGAACCCCCTTCGAACGACCAGGAACGCCGCCGAAGCACGCGGGAACAACAGGACGCCCACGGGCGTTCGAGGTGGCATGCACGACATGGCCGAGGTCCAGCGGCTGGTGGCCTTCAGCAGCGATCCGCGGGGCGGCAACCCGGCGGGCGTGGTGCTCGACGCGACGGGACTGACCGACGCCGACATGCTGCGCATCGCCGCCGAGGTCGGGTACTCCGAAACCGCGTTCGTGGTCCCGCGCGGCGAGCGCGAGCACGACGTCCGGTACTTCAGCCCGAAGGCCGAGGTCGCCTTCTGCGGGCACGCGACCATCGCCACCGCGGTCGCGCTCGCCGAGCGCGACGGCACCGGGCGGTTCGACCTGCACACGCCGGCCGGGCCGGTACCGGTGGACACCCAGGTCGACGGCTCCGGTCGGCACACCGCCACGCTCACCAGCGTTCCCACCTCGGTCCGCGAGGTGGCGCCCGCCGCCCTCGACGAGGCGCTGGCGGCGCTCGGCTGGACCACCGACGACCTCGACCCGGCCCTGCCGCCCCGCGTGGCCTTCGCCGGCAACGACCACCTCGTGCTCGCGGTGTCCACGAGGGACAGGCTGGCCGCGCTCTCCTACGACTTCGACCGCCTCGCCGCGCTGATGTCCACACAGGACTGGACGACGCTGCAGCTGGTCTGGCGCGAGACGCCCGCGCTGTTCCACGCCCGCGACCCGTTCCCGCCGGGCGGCGTGGTGGAGGACCCGGCGACCGGCGCGGCCGCGGCGGCGTTCGGCGGCTACCTCAAGCACCTCGGCCTGGTCACCCCGCCGACGACCTTCCGCATCCACCAGGGCGACGACATGGGCCGCCCCAGCGTCCTCGACGTCGAGGTGGCCCCGGACCACGACCGAGTCCGCGTCACCGGCACCGCCACCCGCCTCGGGTGAGCCGCTACCCCCGGCTGGACACCTCGTCGCCGTCGGGCGCCGTCGCCCGCGCCCGGCGGCGGACCCACCAGACCGCGAGGGCGATCGCCGCGGCGACGGCGAGGACGGGCAGTCCCGCCAGGCCCGCGACGGTCTCCACCAGCTCGTAGGCGTCGCCGGACAGCGCGCCGAGCAGCACCAGGGTCGTCGCCCAGGCGATGGCGACCGGGAGGTTGCAGAGGGTGAAGCGCAGGCGGGTCATCCCGGTCCGCGCGGCCAGCCGGGGCACCAGGGTGCGCACCGCGGCGAAGCACTGCGACACCGCGACGGTCACCTCGGCACGCCCCTCCAGCGACGACTCGACGCGGGTGAGCCGCTCCTCGCCCACCCGCTTCACCAGCTCGCGGCGGACCAGGCCACCGCGGCGGCCCCGGTGGAAGCTGTGCTGGCAGCCCAGGGCGGTCGCGGCCGAGGCGCACACCGCGGCCAGCCAGACCTGGACGACGCCGCTGCCCGCCAGCAGGCCCAGCGCCAGGACCGTGCCCGTGCCGGGCAGGAAGAGCCCGACCACGAAGCCGGACTCGGCGAACAGCACCACCATCGCGGTGATCAGCGCGAGAGGACCGGGGATCCCGGCCAGCAGCTCGTTCACCTCTCCAGCAACCCGTTCGCCCGTGCCTCCCAGGACTCGCCGTGCGGTTCCCAGGTCACCTCCCGGACGTCGTCGGCGCGGCGCCGCAGCCGCACCAGCAGGTAGCTGTCGGCGAGCCGCTCCGCCACGCCCTCGCCCCACTCGACCACCACCGCAGCATCGGTGAGGTCGGTGTCCAGGTCCAGGTCGTCGATCTCCTCCAGCCCACCCAGCCGGTAGGCGTCGACGTGCACCAGCGCCGGTCCGTCCCCGGACTCCGGCCGGTGCACCCGCGCGATCACGAACGTCGGCGAGGTGACCCGGCCGGTCACGCCCATGCCCGCCGCGATGCCCCGCGTGAGCACGGTCTTGCCCGCGCCGAGCGGGCCGTCCAGCAGCACCAGGTCGCCGGCCCGCAACGCCGCGCCCAGCCGGCGGCCGAACTCGAGCGTGTCCGCCTCCTGCGGCAGCTCCGCGGTCCGCAGCGCAGCACTCACTCCCCACTCACCTCCCGACCGCCCTGCGCAGCAGCGCGGTCAACTGCTCGGTGACCAACTCCGGCCGCTCCAGCATGACCGGGTGCCCGGCGCCCTCGACCCGCACCAGCGTCGCGTCCGGCAGCTCGGCGGCCAGCGCCTCGGCGTGCGGCGAGAACGGGGTGACCCGGTCGGCGTCGCCGCTGAGCACCAGCACCTCGCAGGTCCGCAGCGCCGCGAGCGCGGTCTTGCGGTCGTGCAGGCTGATCGTCTCCAGGAAGTCGGTCACCACCTCGACGGTGGTCGCCCCGATCATCTCCGCCATCAGGTCCACCACGGCGGGCGAGATGGCGCGGTCCCCGAACGACAACGAGCGGATCAGCCGCCAGGTGATGCCGTCGCCCACGCGCCGGGTGCGCTCCACCAGGTCGGGCTGGAGGCTGGACAGCAGCGCCAGCCCGCGCGGCACCGGGTTGACCCGCGACAGCCAGGCGCGGGGCAGCCCGGCCGCGGCCACCGAGTGGGCCGCGGTCCCGATCAGCGCCACCGCCCGCACCCGGTCCCGGAACAGCTCCGGCCGCTGCTCGGCCAGGGCCATGATCGTCATGCCCCCCATCGAGTGCCCCACCAGCGCGACCGGCCCCTCCGGCGCCACCGCGCGCAGCACCGCGTCCAGGTCGCGGCCGAGCTGCTCGATGGTGCTGCCGCGCTTGGACGAGTGCCCGGAGCGGCCGTGGCTGCGCTGGTCGTAGAGCACCACCCGGACCCGCGGGTCGGTGCACCCCGGCAGGTCACGGCGCTGGAAGTGCCAGCAGCGGGAGTCGAGCGCGAACCCGTGCACCAGCACGACGGTCAGCTCCGGCTCCCCGCCGCCGGCCGGGTCGACCTCCTGCACCACCAGCGGGACCCCGTCGTCGGCGGCCACGGTGGACTGGCGGTCCGGGCGGAGCCGGCCCAGCGGTTCCTCGGGGAGGTCGTCGGCGTCGCGCTGCGCGGTCACCCGGGTGCGCGCGACGGCCCCGACCGCGGCGCCGGTGATCGCGGCGCCGAGCACACCGCTCGTCCAGGCCAGCGCCTGCCAGAGCGGTTTCACGCCGGCCCCCGGCGAGCGCTCATGCCGGCTCCCGGTCGTCCACCACGGTCCGCGTCACGCGCGGCCGGTACATGCCGGTGACGATCTCGTAGTGGATGGTGCCGAGCTCGTCGGCCCACTCGGCGGCCGTCGGCTCACCGCGGTCGCCCGGCCCGAACAGCAGCACCTCGTCGCCCTCGTGGACCGCGTCGTCGCCGCAGTCCACCACCAGCTGGTCCATGCAGACCCGGCCGACCACCGGCCGCCGCGCGCCCGCCAGCCACACCGACATCCGGCCGGAGAGGGTGCGCGGCACGCCGTCGGCGTAGCCGACCGGCACCAGCGCCAGCGTCGTCGGCCGCTGTGCGGTCCAGGTGTGCCCGTAGGAGACGCTCGACCCCGCCGGGACGCGCTTGGTCAGCACCACCGAGGAGCGGAACGTCATGGCGGGGCGCAGGCCGTGGTCGCCGTCCTGCGGCACCGGGTCCAGCCCGTAGACGGCGATGCCCGGCCGGACCAGCTCGAAGTGCAGGTCGGGGCGGGTGAGCACGGCCGCCGAGTTGGCCAGGTGCCGGATCGGGTCCAGGCCCGCCGCGCGCGCCTGCTGGTGCGCGCGCTGGAGCTCCTCGGCCTGCGCGTCGATGGAGGGGTGGCCGAGCTCGTCGGCGCACGCCAGGTGCGACCACACGGCCACGACCTCGACGTGGCCGTTCGCCTCCGCCTTCGCCGCGGCCTCCACCAGCGCGGGCCAGAGGTCGGCGGGGCAGCCGCTGCGGCACAGCCCGGTGTCGATCTTGAGGTGCACGCGCGCGACGCGGCCCTGCGCCGCGGCCGCCGCCTCGATCCGCTGCAGCCCGGCCAGCGACGAGGCGGACAGCTCGACGTCCTCGGCGATCGCGGGCCCGAAGTCGTCGTCCACGGTGTGGAGCCAGCAGAACACCGGCGCGGTGATCCCGGCCGCGCGCAGCTGCAGCGCCTCGTCGAGGGAGGCGACGCCGAGGCAGTCGGCACCGGACTCCAGCGCGGCGCGCGCCACGGTCACGGCGCCGTGGCCGTAGCCGTCTGACTTGACGATGGCCATCGTGCGAGCGCCCGACTCGCGGGCACGCGCCGAGAGCACCCTCACGTTGTCGCGGATCGCGCCGACGTCGATGCGCAGGTCGGCGCGCTGCACGGGCTGGTCACTCATGGCCCGGCCATCGTCGCACACAACCCCACCACCCCGATCGGCGTACCACCTGGGACGACGCCCCGTGGCGCCCGCCACGGCACGCGTCAGTCCAGGGCCGCGGCGCGGACCTGGCGGATCGCCACCGGGACCGCCGCGAGCAGGGCCGACGCCCCGATCGGCGCCCCCACCTCGCTCCGCTCGACGGTCCCGCCGTGCGCCGCGAGGTCCGCCGCCCGCGCGTGCACGTGCGCGGCGTACCCGCAGGCCAGCCACGGGTCGACCCCGCTGGCCAGCAGCGCGCCGATCAGCCCCGTCAGGACGTCGCCGGAGCCCGCGGTGGCCGGCCACGCGTGCCGCGAGTCGTTGACCAGCACCCGGCCGTCCGGTGCGGCGACGACCGTGGTGTTGCCCTTGAGCAGCACCACCGCGTCGCAGCGCTGGGCGACCTCCCGCGCCGCCGTGACCCGGTCCGGGCCCAGTCCCTCCCCGGCCAGCCGCGCGAACTCGCCGGCGTGCGGCGTCAGGACCAGCGGCGCGTCCGGGTCCCGCGCGTCCCAGAGCGCCGGGTCGTCGGCGAGCAGCGTGATCGAGTCGGCGTCGGCGCACACCGGTCGCCCGGACTCCAGCACGTGCCGCAGCACGTCCCGCCCGCTGGCCCCGGTGCCGATGCCCGGCCCGACCGCCCACGCCTGCACCCGGCCGGCGTCCCCGACCGAGCCGGTGGCCACCACCTCCGGCCAGTGGGACCGCACCACGTCCGCGGCCGGACCGGCGTAGCGGACCATGCCCGAGGTCGCCTGCACCGCGGCCCCGCTGGCCAGCACCGCAGCGCCCGGGTAGCTGGCCGAACCGGCGGCCACGCCGACCACGCCCTGGCTGTACTTGTCGTCGGCCGGGCCCGGCACCGGCCAGCCCGCGCCGATCTCGGCGGCCTCCAGCACGTGCAGCTCGGGGCTCGGCAGGTGGTCGTCGAGGCCGATGTCGACCACCTCGACCTCGCCCGAGCGCACCGCGCCCTCGCCCAGCACGTGGCAGGGCTTGCGACCGCCGAAGGTCACGGTCAGGTCCGCCGACACCGCGGGTCCCTCGACGGCGCCGGTCACCGGGTCGACGCCGCTGGGCAGGTCGACCGCCACCACCGGCACCTCCACCCGCCGCACCAGCTCGGCCGCGGTCGGCCGCAGCGAGCCGCGCGCGGACAGGCCGACGATGCCGTCGACCACGACGTCGGCCCGCTCCACGGCGTCCGCCGCGTCGGCGCCGATCCCCGCGGTGTCCGGGCTGGCGCCCTCGGCGGGCACCGCGCGACCGCCGGCGCGGCGCAGCGCGGCGAGCCCCGCGGCGTGCGCCTTCTCCGGGGCGAGCAGCACGGCGGTGACCCCGACCCCGCGACGGCGCAGGAAGGCCCCCGCCCACAGCGCGTCGCCGCCGTTGTTCCCGGCGCCGACCAGCAGCGCGACCCGTCGGCCGGCGACGCCACCGGTGCACTCGTCGAGCAGGCGCGCGGTGTGCACGGCGACCGCGAAGGCGGCGCGGCGCATCACCACGGGTTCCGGAGTGCTGACGAAGAGCTGCTGCTCAGCGGCGCGGATCTGGTCCGGGGTCCACACTCCGTGCATCGCGTCCTCCCTCGACACCACCGGCACGATCTCGCACAGTCTGCCCGGCACCCCCGCGCCACCGCACCACACCGCGCCCAGGGGCCTCCAGGACGAGGCGAGGGGCGCCTCCCACCAACCCCGTTGGCGGGAGGCGCCCCTCACGCTTCACACGATCGGGCGGGTCACTCCACCGTGACGGACTTGGCGAGGTTGCGGGGCTTGTCGACGTCGTAGCCGCGGGCGCGAGCGATCTCCGCCGCCAGCACCTGGAGCGGCACCGTGGACACCAGCGGCTGCAGCAGCGTCGGCACCGCCGGTACGGTGATCAGCTCGTCGGCGAACGGCCGCACCGCCTCGTCGCCCTCCTCCGCGATCACGATGGTGCGCGCACCGCGCGCCTGGATCTCGCGGATGTTGGACACCAGCTTGGCGTGCAGCAGGGCGCGGCCGGTCGGCGACGGCATCACCACGACCACCGGCAGGCCCTCCTCGATCAGCGCGATCGGGCCGTGCTTGAGCTCGCCCGCGGCGAAGCCCTCGGCGTGCATGTAGGCGAGCTCCTTGAGCTTGAGCGCGCCCTCCAGCGCCACCGGGTAGCCGACGTGCCGCCCCAGGAACAGCACCGCCTTGGAGTCGGCCAGCTCCTGCCCCAGCTGCCGCACCTGGTCGACGGTGGTCAGCGCCTGGCGCACCGCGTCCGGCATCGCGGCCAGCTCGGCGTGCTCGCGCGCCACCTCGTCGGCGTACTTCGTGCCGCGCGCCTGCGCCAGGGCCAGCCCCACCAGGTAGTTCGCCGCGATCTGGGCGAGGAACGTCTTGGTGGCCGCGACGCCGATCTCCGGCCCGGCGTGGGTGTAGAGCACCGCGTCGGACTCGCGCGGGATCTGCGCGCCGTTGGTGTTGCAGATCGCCAGCACGCGCGCCCGCTGGGTGCGGGCGTGCCGCACCGCCTCCAGGGTGTCGGCGGTCTCGCCGGACTGGGAGATCGCCACCACCAGGGTGTCGCGGCCCAGCACCGGGTCGCGGTAGCGGAACTCGCTGGCCAGCTCGACCTCGACCGGGATCCGGCACCAGTGCTCGATGGCGTACTTGGCGACCAGCCCGGCGTGGTAGGCGGTGCCGCAGGCCACCACGAACACCTTGTCCACGTCCCGCAGGTCCTGCTCGGTGAGCCGGAGCTCGTCGAGCACGATGCGGCCGTCCGAGAAGTGCCCGCGCAGCGTGTTCTCCAGCGCCTCGGGCTGCTCCTCGATCTCCTTGAGCATGAAGTAGTCGTGGCCGCCCTTCTCCGCGGCCGACAGGTCCCAGTCCACGCGGAACGGCTTGGTCTCGACCTCGACGTCGTTGAAGTCGGTCACCCGGTAGCCGTCGCGGGTGATGGTGACCACCTGGTCCTGGCCGAGCTCCACCGCGTCCCGGGTGTGCTCGATGAACGCCGCGACGTCCGAGGCGATGAAGTGCTCGCCCTCGCCGACGCCGACCACCAGCGGCGACGAGCGGCGCGCGGCCACGACCTTGTCCGGCTCGGCGGCGTGCGTCACGACCAGCGTGAACGCGCCCTCCAAGCGACGGGCGACGGCGCACACGCTGGCGCTGAGGTCACCGGCGGTGGGCCCGTCGGCGTAGGCGGCGGCGACCAGGTGTGCCGCGGTCTCGGTGTCGGTGTCGCTGGTCATCTCCACGCCCGCGGCCTCGAGCTCGGCGCGCAGCACGGCGAAGTTCTCGATGATGCCGTTGTGCACCACGGCGACCTGCCCGGAGGCGTCGCGGTGCGGGTGGGCGTTGCGGTCGGTCGGCGCGCCGTGCGTGGCCCACCGGGTGTGACCCATGCCGCTGTTCCCGGCGAAGCGGTCGTCCTCGACCTCGGCGAGCCGCTTCTCCAGGTTCGACAGCGCGCCCGCGGCGCGTTCCACGGCGAGGCTGCCCGCGCCGTCGAGCAGTGCCACGCCCGCCGAGTCGTAACCCCGGTACTCGAGCCGCCGGAGGCCGTTGAGCACCACGTCAAGCGCCTGGCGATGTCCTACGTAACCAACGATGCCGCACACCCGAACCAGCGTAGCTACTCCACATGGTCTGAACCTGTTCGGACGGTCGTGGGACACCCCCGTCCGGCGGACACCGCGCGCGCACGCGCGAGTCCGCTACCGTTGCTGACCATGGCGCGCACTGCCAAGAAGGCCCCTTCCGCGAAGACCGCGTTCGAAGAGCTGTCCCGCCGCGGACCGCACGAGGTGCTGCACGGCGACCTGTCGGTCGTCGGGCTGCCGGGCATCGTCTGCACCCCGCGCCGCGGGCTGGGACTGCCCGCGGTCGCGTTCGGGCACGGCTGGCTGCAACCGCCGCGCCGCTACCTGGGCCTGCTCCGGCACCTCGCCTCGTGGGGCATCGTGGTGGCCGCGCCGGCCACCCAGCTCGGCGCGTTCGCCTCGCACCGGCTGTTCGCCAGCGACCTGCGCACCGCGCTGGACGTCTGCGTGGGGGTGCGGCTCGGCGAGGGCGAGATCAGCGTGGACGAGAAGCGGCTGGGTGTCGCCGGGCACGCCATGGGCGGCGGGTGCGCGGTGCTGGCGGCCGCCGCCGACGAGCGGATCCGGTCGGTGGCCACGCTGGCGGCGGCGGAGACGCGCCCGTCGGCGTTCGAGGCCGCGGCGCACGTCCGCGTGCCGGGGTTGCACCTCGCGGCGGGCGAGGACCTGCTGGCGCCGCCGGTGTCCAACGCCGTGCCGATCGCCCGGGACTGGGCCGGGGCGGTGCAGCTGCGCACCCTGCGCCGGGCCAGCCACCTCGGCTTCACCGAGGGCAAGCACTGGACCCAGCTGGTCCTGCACGGCAAGCCCCAGCACGCGACGCAGCGGGCGACCAAGGCCCTGCTCACCGCCTACTTCCTGAGCACGCTGGCCGGGGACCGCCGCGGCGACGCCCTGCTGACCTCCGACGTCGGGGGCGCCCACATCGACCGGGAGCACAGCCGGGGCGTCATCACCGCGGCCTGACCGGCCGCGCCGGTGCCGCAGGACCGCTGGCGGGTGGCGGCCCCGCTCAGAGCCCTGCGGCGAACTCCTCGGCGACCACCTTCGCTCCCCACGCCGCTTCGGCGACCGGCATGCGCTCGTCCTCGATCCAGTAGGTCTTGTCGTAGCCGTCGTAGCCGACCGACACCGTCGTGGTGCCCTTGCGGAAGACCAGCAGGGCTTGCTTGGCCTCGGTCCCGGTGGCCAGGAACGCCTCGTCCCACGGGCCGGCCACCTCGACCACCCGCACCGCGCCGGCGCCGTCGGTCTGCCGGTGGCTCTCGTAGGCCTCCTCGGCTTCCGCCACCGCCTCCTCGGGATCGTCGGCCACCGACCGGGTCACGGTGATGTCCAGGTAGCGCTCGTCGTTGCCGTCCTGGCCCTTCGTCGGCCGCCACCTGCAGCCGGCCGCACCGGTGTCCTCCGACTCGTGACCGTCGACGAAGTTGGTGGTGCGCAGCCGCCGGAGGGTGTCCTCGCTGACCAGGTCGCACGGCGCGATCACGGCCTTCCCGGAGGGTTCCTGTCCGGCGGGCGTGGTGATGACGCTGTGCCGCCAGGAGAAGTAGCCACCGGCCACGATCCCGGCGCCCAGCAGCACGACGACGCCGATCACGACGAGCGTGACGCACCCGGCCCGGCTCTTCTTCGGGACCTGCTGCCACTGCTGGTACTGCTGCTCGGTGGGCACCTGCTGGTGCGGCTGCCCCCACTGCCCCGGATGGTGTCGCACCAGCGGATGGTACGCATCCCGTCCGTCGTCGGGCGGCGGTGACGGCGGGCTCAGAGCTTGGCGGCGATCTCCTGCGCGACTGCCCGCACGGCCTGCACCGCCTCCGCCTCGGACATGTCGACGCTGTCGCCCATGAAGCCCTTGTCCCGGCCGCTGTAGCCGACGGTCACGATCGTCCGGCCCTGGCGGAAGCTCACCTCGGACTTGCCCTCGCCGCCGGAGGTCAGGAACGCCTCCTCGCCGAGGCCGGGCAGCTCCGCGACGTCGTCGGGGGCGCTGTCCCGGAGGGTCTCGAACGTCTCCGTCACGTCGCCGCTCGCCGGCACGCTGCGGACGTCGACCCGCAGGGTCCGCTCGTCGATGCCGTCGCGCCCCGCCGTCGGCCCCCACCCGCAGCTGGCCAGGCCGGACTCCGCGTCCTCGCTCGCGATCGTCGGGTCGGGGTTGGTCACGTGCAGGCGCTGCAGGGTCGGCTTCCCCACCAGGTCGCACTGCGGGGGCAGCGCGGCGTTCGTCGGCGGCTCCCCGGCGGGCTTGGAGTAGTCCACGTACTCCAGCGCGAGGAAACCACCGGCACCGACCAGGACCAGGACCGCGAAGCCGAGGCCCGCGACCAGGCCGATGCGCTTCCCGCGCCCGTTCTGCGGCGGCTGCTGGTACGGGGGCTGCTGCTGCGGGTGCTGACCACCTGGCGGAGGCCCCCACTGCCCCGGCTGCTGAGGGTGCACCCGGCGAGGGTAACGAACAACCTCACCGGGCTCGGGGGATTCGGCGGAGGGAGGTCCGGTGCGGCAGACACTCCGGTTGCCGGAGCAGCGGGCGCTGCGGGTGACGTGAGCCGGAAACCGACCCGAGCCGAGGCCCGGCTGCCACAATCCCGAACATGACCTCACCACAGCCACCCCACGGGCCACCGCCCGGGCAGCCTCCCGGCTACCCACACCAGCCCGGCTACCCGCACCAGCCCGGCTACCCACAACAGCAGTACCCGCAGCAGTACCCGCAGCAGCCGGTTCACCCGCAGCAGCCCGGCTTCGCGCCCCCACCAGGGCAGGGACCCGCGCCCACCGCGCCCCGCGGCCTGCTCATCACGACGTCGATCGTGAACATCGCGATCGCTCTGTTCCTGTGCACCATCGGGGTGCTGCGCCTGATGTCGCTGTCCAAGTACTGGACGGGCGAGTACGAGTTCGAGCTGTCCGTTCCCGGGCAGATCCTCTACGTGCTCGCTGTCCTCAGCCTGGTCGCCGGGGGCGTGTTCCTCGTGCTCGGCTCCGTCCTGCTGTTCCGGACGAGGCAGAAGGGCGCGTTGTTCACCGTGATCGGCGGCGGTGCGGCCGTGCTGGCCCTGGTCCTCGACTGGGCAGGTGGCGCCGTCTCGCTGATGACCGTGTACCCGGAGCAGATCAGCTTCGGGAACATCGTCGACGAGATCAAGATGATCTTCGTCCTCGTCGCGCTCGTGGGCATCGCCCCGCTGGTCCTCGGGTCGCTGCCCGCTCTCAAGCGCGGATTGCGCTGACGACGTGATCCCGGGGGGGGAGCACCAGCTCCGGGCCCTCAGCTGCCGCACTCGTCGGCAGGGGTGACGCGGGTCGGGATCAAGCCCACCTACTTAGCGCGGTGAGCCACAATCGGCATCCATGACCTCACCGCAGCCACCCTACGGACAACCGCAGCAGCCCGGACCTCCTCCCGGGTACCCGCAGCAGGGGTACCCGCAGCAACCTCCTGGGTACCCGCAGCAGGCATACCCGCAACAGCCCGGAAACCCGCAGCAGGGGTACCCGCAGCCCTACCCGGGCCAGCCCTACCCGCCGCCCGCTCCGGCGACGGGCCCGTCACCGGTCTTCGCGATCATCCTCGGTGCGATCGCGATCATCGTGTCACTGGTGATCATCATCGATTTCGTCACCACCACGAGCGTGATCGTGGTGGTCCTCTGCGTGACCGGTGGCGCGGCGCTCGCCGCGGGCGGGGTGACCCTGGTCCTCCGGCACTGGATCGCTCCGTGGCTGTTCGTCGGCGCCACAGCCCTCTTCGTCGGCTACTACGTCGAGCGGGTCCTCTACAAGTTCCAGCACCTCGAGCCGGCGCGCGGCGACACCACCGCGGAGGCGTTCTACTCCTGGTCGGCGATCGCCACGCTGGTCCCGGTGGCGATCATGACCGTGCTGGTCTTCCTCCCGTTCATCCGGAAGGCGTTGAAGCCGAAGGCCACCGCCGCCCCCGCGCAGCCGGTGCAGTACTACCAGTGAGACGACCGGATCGAACATGACGAAGGCGGGGCAGGTGCGCACCTGCCCCGCCTTCGCCCGGCTCACCTCAGCCAGCTCTGGTTCTCGAAGTCGTCGTCATCGTCGAAGTCGGGCTGCTGGCGACGCGGTGCCGGTCCGGGCGCCGATGGCGGTTTCGGAGCCGCGGGCGGCGGAGGCGCCGACTCGTTCCGCCGACCGAACCGTCCAGCTTGGACGTTCCAACCGCTGCTCTGCTCCGGCTCCGGAGGTCGCGGCACCGCGCTCCGCTCGGGCTGCGCCGGCTGCGCGGCCTGCGCCGTGGTCGCCGCGGTCTCCTCCGCGCGCTTCTGCTGCGCGTACAGCTGCTGCGAGAAGCGCTCGACCTCGGGATCGGGGTCCTCGGTCTCGGGTTCCTCGTTGACCGAGATCTCCTCCACACCCCTCTTGGTGTCGAGGCTCCGCAGGTGCGCGGCGCGCTCCCGCACCCGCTGCACGAGCTTCTGCGCCTTCTCCGACGCCTCCTTGGCGCTCTGCTGGCCTTCCTTGGCGGAGTCGCGCCAGGACTGCTCGAGCGAGCTCGTCCTGGCCGCGTGCTCCCTGGCCAAGCCTTCGATCGAATTTCGGAACGCCTTGGCTTTGTCACTGAGGGCGGTCACCAGTCCACCTCTCCGTCACCAGTTCTCCCCCACATCACCGATCCCGGTCCTGACCGAGCACGGACTGGAACCGCACGTTGGACGCCTCGACACCGTCGTCGAACAGCTGCCCCTGGGTGCGCCACGGACTGGCGTTGGTGCGCTCCTGGTCGCCGCCCTGCTGAGCGCCGTGCGCGCCACCCATCGCGCCCATCATGCCGCCACCCATCATGCCGCCACCGCCCGCGGCGGCGTTGGGGTTCTGGGTGCCTTGCTGACCACTCGGCTGGCCGTGCCCCGGTTCACCGCCGAAGGACGACAAACCGGTGGCACCCTGCGGCTGCGCCCCGTCGGACGGCGGGTTGGAGGCGCCGAACGACGACAGGCCGGTGGAGCCGGTCTGGGCCCCGGGCTGACCGGACCCGCTGTCGAACAACTGCCCGGATGCGCTGCCGAACGAGTTCTGCACACCTTCGCCCACCGGGGTGAAGCTCGACAGGCCTGCCGCCTGCGGCGTGGTGGCGGCGGGCGCGTTCGGATCGACCATCGCCGGTGCGGGACCGCCCGCGGCGGGCATCGTGGTCACGCCATCGGCGACGGCCGGGCCGCCGTCGAAGGTGGGCATGGCGGAGCCGGCACCGGCGTCCGGCGGCGGCAGCGGGGAGCTCATGTCGGGTGGGGGCATCTCGGTGCCCACAGGGGGCGGCGTACCCACGGCCGCTTCCGGGACCACCGGTTCGGGTCGCACCGGCTCGCCGAACCCGGCGGGCTGCACGACCTCCGGCCCGCCGAACGGCGGGTTCGGCTGCTCGTTGCCGAAGTCGATCGTCTGGTTCAACGGCGGCTGCCCACCGCCGTTGTCCACGCTGACCTTGATCTCGCCGGTCGGCGTGCGCTCCAGGGTGATGGTGCGGTCGCCTTCGCGGATCACGGCCTTGCCGTCCTCGCCGGGCTGCACCGGGATGGGGCCCTGACCGCCCTGTCCCGGCGATCCCATGCCCGGCGGCATCTCACCGGGCGCGGGCATCGTCTGGGCGCCGCCCGGCGCCCCCGGGATCGGCTGCCCCGGCACACCCGGCTGTCCCGGCACCGGCTGGCCAAGGCCGCCCTGGCCGCCGAAGTCGACCTCGTACGTCTTCGGCTGCCCGTCGGGGCCCACCAGCTCGACCGTGGTCTTGCCGTCCGGACCGGGCGCCCCGACGCTCACCGCGTTCTCGCCCTCGCCGAGGGTGACCTTCTCGCGCTCGCCAGCACCGGCGCCGCCTTCACCAGGCGTGGGCATCTCCGGCGGTTCCGGGGCCTCGGGGACGTCCGGCATCTCCGGCGCCTCCGGCGGCTTGGGGATGCCGCCACCCCCGCCGGGCGTGCCGCCACCCCCGCCGGGCGTGCCGCCACCTCCACCGGTGCCGTTCCCACCGTCCTGCTGACCACGGGGCTGCTCGCCGCCGGGCTTGTCACCGTCGTCCTTGCCGCCCGGGTTCTTGAACGGGTTCTCCTCGGCCTTGCCCAGTTCCTCGTTCAGCTTCTTCCAGGCTTCGTCGATCTTCTCCTTGGTGTCGTCGCAGAGCTTGGTGAACGCCTCGCACACGGCCTCCACGCCCTTGTCGCAGAACGCGGAGCGGGTGACCTCGCGGCACTTCTTCTCGATCTGGTCCTTCACCTCGTCGGTGAGGTCGCCGCAGTCCTCCTCGATCGGCACGTCCCAGATCGAGCACGCCTGCTTGAGCACCATGTCGTCGTCGGTGCCGTTGCCGACCTGGACGGTGATCTCCCACTCCGACTTCGCCTTGCCGGCGATCTCGTAGACCTGCTCGTTGTAGCCCAGCACCGCCTCGGCCTTGCCGCGGATCATCTCGGCGACCGCCTTGACGGTGTCCTGCGTCATCGATGCCGCGTCGCTGACGGTGGTGATGACCCGCTCCTGCGCGGTCGGGTGGAACTTGCTCGAGTAGAAGTCCTGGGAAGCCTGCGACGCGGCGCCCGTCCAGCTCTTCCACAAGCTGCTCAGCTTGTCGGACATGGTCTGCACCGAGTCCCGCATGCCCTTCTCGGCCGCGTTGAGGTCCTCGATGTTCTTGGCGAACTTGTCGAAGTTCAGCCCGCGCTGCTCGTTGTAGCGCTTCTTGACCTCGTCGAGCGACGGAACCTTGTCCCGGTTCTCGTAGTAGCCCTCGATCTTCTCGTAGAGCGGGATCCAGGTGTCGAAGAACTTCATCCCCGGCTTGCCCGCGTCGAGCAGCTCGTCGGCGCTCTTCGCGCCCGCGCCACCGTGGTCACCGTTCTCAGCCTTGCGCTTGCTGTCCTCCAGCGTGCCCTTGCCGTTCTCGACGGCCTCGTCCTGCTTCCTTCGCGCCTCCGCCGCGGCGTCGGCCGACTTCTTCGCCTCGTCGAATCTGTCCCGCAGGTTCTGGTCGCGGTCACCGACGGACCACGATTCACCTTTGACCCGCCAATAGCCGTCGTCGTACTTCTCGAGGTACGGTTCGACTTCGTCTCGGACTCCCAAGAACGCGAAGTCATCCTCAGCCGCGTACGCGAGGGCCAAGTTCCGCTTCTGATCGTCCGGCACAGCCGGGTCGTCCAGGAGCTTCTTGACCTCTTCCCAACTCGGCAGCGGCTTCTCGTCAGCCATCAGTTACCCCCAGAGGACTTCACGGTCTCCGCGGCGTCGGCGTCGGACCACTCGTAGCCGGAGCCGGTCTTCTCCAGCTTCGCGGCGAAGTCGTCCATCGCGTCGGCCAAGCTGGCCACGCACTTGCCGATCTTGTTCATCGCTTCCTGGTACGGCCCGAAGTTGCCGGTGTGCGCCTCGCCGAAGTCGGCTTGCCCCATCCCCATGTCGCCGATCTTCTTGCTGTGCTCGTCGCGGATCGGATCCGCGGCTCCCCTGATGCTGCCCGCAGCGGATGTGAACTCACCCGCGTTCGCCCCGAACCCGGACACCGTTCCCCCTCCTCCTAGCTCGGCCGTCCGCACCGGACGGCAACGTCGGCGACTGATCCGACGCACCTCGAAACCGTGCAGTTCCCCAATCTTGGCAGGTTCTGCCACCCGGAGGGACGGATACGGCGCCTCGCTTGCATCCGCGAGGGGGAGAAGTGGATCACTGCGGTGGGCGTGGGGGCTGCTCGGGGCGCCTCACCAGCAGGGTGACGCGTTCCGCGATCCCGCCGAGGACGCCCCCTGGGGGCGGTCAGCGCTGGTACGGGTTCGGCCCGTAGCCGATCGGCGGCGGGGGCACCGAGGACGAGCCCCGGTTCCTCGTCATCCGCACCACCGCGGCGCCCGCACCGGCACCGGCCGCGCCACCCAACACCACGGCGACGAGGACCATTTCGATCATGTGCAATCCCTCCAGGAGAGCTCGCCCGTCACTGCGGCGGGTACGGGCCCTGCGGCGGCTGGCCGTACCCCTGCGGACCCTGCGGTGGCTGGCCGTAGCCCGGCGGACCCTGCGGCGGCTGGCCGTACCCCGGCGGGGGCTGCGGCGGGAACTGCTGGGGCTGCGGGGCGAAGCCCTGCTGGGGGTAGCCCATCGGTTGCGGCGCGGCGCCGCGCTTGCTCTTGACGATCAGGAACGCGGCCAGGGCGCCGGCGCCACCGCCGAGCAGGACGCCGAGCACGAGCGCGATGATCACGGATTCCCTCCCCCGGGAGTCACTGGCGGTACGGACCCTGCGGCGGGTACGGCGGCATGCCCGGCGGCGGGAACTGCTGCGCCTTCTCCTTCGTCATCGCGAACCCGACGATGACACCCCCGCCCGCTCCAGCGACGATGCCCGCCACGAGCACGAGCAGAAAGTCCACAGACACCGGCCCCTCCCGTCATCGGTTCCGCCCGCAGAACCTATCGGACGCCCCCGGACGCACGACAGGAGAACCCCGGATCCGAGCAGCACGCGGCCCCCGCGCCGGCAGGAGCCTCAGTACCCGCCGCCGGTGGGCAGGAGGAAACCCAGTCCCCAGCTCTGGGCGAGGACGACGGCCAGCACGAAGGCCCCCACGAGCATGCACACCAGTGGGACCACCAGCACCATCAGCAGATCGCCGAAGAACCGTCCGCGCATGGTCGCATCAGCTCCGGCGTCGTCGGTTGACGAACTTGGACCGCCCCTCGTGCGCGGCGTTGACGGCCTTGACGCCGACGAGCGCGACTGCGGAGAAGATCACGAGACCGACGACGAGCCCGACAGCGATGAGCCCGACGATCATGGCGACAACGATGGCACCCATGTGAGCAGGATCTCACAGATCGGCCATCCGTGAGAGACTCACGTCACAAGATCACCGGTTTGCGGCAACGATCTCCGCCAAACGCTCCGCCGCGGCCTGCGCGCTCTCCTCCGTCCGGGCCTCGACCATCACCCGCACCAGCTGCTCGGTGCCGGACGGGCGCAGCAGGACGCGCCCGGTCTCGCCCAGCTCGGTCTCGGTCTGCGACACCGCCGCGATGACCTCGGGCGAGGCCACCGCCGCCACCTTGTCCGCGACCCGGACGTTGATCAGCACCTGCGGCAGCCGACGCATCACCTTGGCCAGCGACGCCAGCGGGGTGCCGGTGGCCGCCACGCGCCCCATCAGGCGCAGCGCGGTGAGCAGGCCGTCCCCGGTGGTGGCGTGGCCGGGCAGCACGACGTGGCCAGACTGCTCGCCGCCGAGGGCGTAGCCACCGGCGCGCAGCTCCTCCAGGACGTAGCGGTCGCCGACCGCCGTGGTGCGCAGGGTGACGCCCTGCTCGCGCATCGCCAGGTGCAGGCCGAGGTTGCTCATGACCGTCGCGACCAGCGTGTTGTCGGTGAGCTCCCCGGACTCCTGCATGGCCACCGCGAGGATCGCCATGATCTGGTCGCCGTCCACCGCCGCGCCGGAGGCGTCCACCGCGAGGCAGCGGTCGGCGTCCCCGTCGTGCGCCACGCCCAGGTCCGCGCCGTGGTCGACCACGGCGGCCTGCAGCACCTCGAGGTGCGTGGAGCCGACCCCGTCGTTGATGTTGAGGCCGTCCGGCTCGGCGTTGATCGCCACCACCTCGGCACCCGCCCGCCGGTAGGCCTCCGGGGCCGCGGTCGCGGCCGCGCCGTTGGCGCAGTCCACCACGACCTTGAGCCCGTTCAGCGGCTGCGGGGCCGCGGCGAGCAGGTGGTCGACGTAGCGGCGCACCGCGTCCGGCACGTCGCGCACCCGGCCGACGTGCACCCCGGTCGGGCGCTGGACCTGCTCGTCGAGCCGCGCCTCGATCTCGTCCTCGACCGCGTCCGGCAGCTTGTGCCCGCCGGCCGCGAAGAGCTTGATCCCGTTGTCCGGCATCGGGTTGTGCGAGGCGGAGATCATCACCCCGAGGTCCGCGCCGAGCTCGGCCACCAGGTGCGCGACCGCCGGGGTGGGCAGCACGCCGACCCGCAGCACGTCCGCCCCGGCCGAGGTCAGGCCCGCGGTGACGGCGGCCTCCAGCATCTCGCCGCTGGCCCGCGGGTCGCGGCCGACCAGCGCGACGCGGCGCTGGGAGCCGTCCCGGTCGTAGAGCACCCGGGCTGCCGCGGCGGCCACCGACATGGCCAGTTCCGGGGTCAGGTCGTCGTTGGCCAGCCCACGCACCCCGTCGGTGCCGAACAACCGAGACATCAGCAGCAAGTCCTCCTCGTCCATCGGCGCGCCCGTCCCGCGGTCGACGTGCGCCGCCTGCTCATTCTGGTGAGCACGTTCACAGCTCGCACCGCCGAGGTCCCCCCCGCGGGCCGACCGCGCGTGACCGCGCACCGGCGGAGCCGTGATGTCCAACGACGGACGGGGAGATCGGCTGCGCAAACGACTGCGGGAGCAGCCGCGTCCGTTGTGGACTGTCGACTGCTCCCGCGGTCCGTGTCTGCTCTCGCGTCAGCGCTTGCTGTACTGCGGCGCCTTGCGGGCCTTCTTGAGGCCGTACTTCTTGCGCTCCTTCTCCCGCGCGTCACGGGTGAGCATGCCGGCCTTCTTCAGCGCCGGACGGTCGTCGGCGTCGTTGGCGGCCAGCGCACGGGCGATGGCCATGCGCAGCGCGCCCGCCTGGCCGGACGGGCCGCCGCCGCGCAGGGTGGCCAGCACGTCGAAGCCCTCGAGGCGCTCGACGGTCACCAGCGGCTCCTTGACCAGCTGCTGGTGGACCTTGTTCGGGAAGTACTGCTCAAGGGGCTTGCCGTTGAGCTTGAAGTCGCCGCTGCCCGGCACCAGCCGGACGCGGGCGACGGCCTCCTTGCGGCGACCGACGGTCTGCACCGGGCGACCACTCGGCACCGGGACCGGCGCCGGAGCCTCGGCGGCCTCCACCGTCTCCTCCGGGGCGTTCACTGCCTCTTCCTGCTGAAGTTCGTCAGTCACTTCTGGACCTTCGCTTTGATCTCGAACGGCTGCGGGTTCTGGGCCTGGTGCGGGTGCTCCGGACCGGCGTAGACCTTGAGCTTCTTGCCCATGGCCCGGCCGAGCTTGTTCTTCGGGAGCATGCCCTTGATCGCCTTCTCGAGCAACCGCTCGGGGTGCTTCTCCAGCACCTCACCGAAGGACTGCTTGCGCAGACCACCCGGGTAACCGCTGTGCCGGTAGTGGAACGCCTGCTCACGCTTGTTGCCGGTGAGGGCAACCTTCTCAGCGTTGATGATGACGACGAAGTCGCCGGTGTCCACGTGCGGTGCGTAGGTCGGCTTGTGCTTGCCGCGCAGCAGCGTCGCGGCCTGAGTTGCCAACCGGCCGAGCACAACATCCTCGGCGTCGATCACGTGCCAGGCGCGGGTCACCTCGCCGGGCTTCGGGCTGTACGTGCGCACGGGTCTACCTCGTCGTTCGCGTCGGAATCGTCAGTGCGGAGCCCGTCTCGATCACGTCGGCCGACCCCTCCGGGGGATCGGCGCGTCCGCCAGCACCGCCGCCGGGACCGTGGTCCGCAGACCCGGTCCGCTGGCGCGAGCTGCAGCCGCGCACCGCACAACAAAGAATGAGGGTACTTGGTGGCTTCTGGCCCGGTCAAAACGGGTCCTCGGTAGCGGGGGCGAGGACGTTGACCAGGCAGATCGCCGAGTTGAATGTAGCAGCGAAGCGGCCCCGGCGATCGCCGGGGCCGCTTCAGGCGCTCATCGCGTGAGATCAGCCACCGAAGCGGCTGGCGTTCTTCTTCTCACCGGCCTGGAAGGCCTCGTTGGCGGCACCGACCGCCATGCCCATCTTGGCCGCGGTCTCCTGCATCTTGGCGGCTTCCTCGTCCCACTCCTTCTGAGCGGCGTAGTACGCCTCCTGGGCCTCACCCTCCCAGGTGGAGACCAGCTTCTGGATCTTGCTCTCCAGGTCGTCGAGCTCGGCCTGGATCTTCTGGGCCGCGGCCTGCAGGTCATCGGAAGCCTGCTGCAGCTCCGCGAAGTTGACGTTGATCTCGCTCATTGTCTATCCCCTCGAGTGCTCGTGCTGATGAACGTGGAGTGTGCGTTCGCGGGAGCGTCAGCCGTCGAGCAGGCTGGCGATCTTGGAGATCTCCTGGGCCTGCTCCTCCTGGGTCTGCGCGTAGTCCTGACCCGAGGACTGCACGTTCTGGCCCAGCTCGTCGAGCTTCTGGATGATCTTCTTGCCGCTCTCCTCGTACTGCTCCATCAGCTTCCGGAAGACGTCCGCGGCCGCGCCCTTCCAGTTCGTGACCGGGCCCTCCAGCTGGCTGCTCAGCTGCTGCAGCGCCTGCTCCACGGCGTTGCGCGCCTCGTCGATGTCGACCGCAGCCTGCTGGATCGCCTCGGTGTCCGCACCAATCCCAGCCATCTTCGGATGACCCCCTTCGAGCTCGTCATCAAGTTCGGATGAACCTGCGACGCAGACATTGCCACGATCGGTTCCCGGTTGTCCCCGATTTCTGCCGAACCCGTTGCTGATGTAAACGTCGTGCGCGGAAACCGCAGGTCAGCGCATGATGTGCGCTTGCGAAAAATCGAGGTCGCTGCCGTCGGACGGGGCGCGGTCCTGCAATTCCTCGTCCCTGTGCGCTTTCTCGGCGGCGTCCTGGGTGTCCGCAGTGGACCCCTCGTTCGGAACTGCTGCGGTGAGTTCGGGAACCGCGAGTCCCATGCGGTCGCGGTGCGCCAACGCCGCCGCGCGCTGCTCCCCCTCGGCGGTCGCGCCCCGCTGCTCCACCAGTTGGTCGGTCGTCGCCCGGAAATCGGTGGCGCGGCGGTGCGCTTCGGCGCGGGCCCGGTGAGCGCGGCCCACCGCGGCGGCGACTTCGGCGCGGAACGAGCGGACGGAACCTTCTGCTGCGTCCATGTGGAGCCTTCCCCGCCCGGCTGGTGCGAGCGAATTCACCCGTGGTCCTCGCGCACCGAGCGCGGAACGCGGTGCTCGGGTTCAGCCGACCGCCAGCGTCCGGACCACCCGCTCGCACGCGCGGCGCACGACGTCCTTGCCGGCAGGCGCGTACTTGCAGCCGACGCTCACCTTGTACTGGCCGCGGTAGAGCGTGTACCACTCGACGGTCGTCTCCGGCAGGACCTCCTGGTAGTACACCACTTCCTTGCCGCCGAAACTGCCGTTCGCGGTGAATCCGGAGAACGGCTTGCCCGCGGCGACGGACTGCTCGTACTCCGCGCGCAGCATCTCCACCGCGCGGGAGCGGTCGGAGTCGGTGTCGAAGCCGAGCCGGCCCTCCTCGACGGCGATCATCGACCCCTGGTCCCCGTCCTTGGGCTGCACGAGGGTCTGGAACTTCGAGGCGTCGCCGCCGACGTGCTCCCAGTCTCCGGGGTAGCTGAACCGGTAGTCGTAGGCCACCACCTGCTGCTCGGCGGCGGCGTCCGGCCCGTTGCTGGCGAAGAGCAGCGCGATGACCACCCCGGCGGCGACCACGGCCGCGGCGCCGCTGCCGATCAGCCAGGGCAGCGTGCGGCCGCCGCGGCGCTGCGGCTTGGCGACCGGCACCGTGGCGTCGCCACCGCCGATGACGACGGTGCGGGCGCGGCTGAGCGGATCGCCCGCGGTGACGGCGGGGGGCGGGACGGGCCTCGGCACCGAGCGGACCGTCGTCGTCCCGGCCCAGGCACCGGCCGGCGCCAGGCCCCCGGTGCGCTCCGGGTCGAGCCGGACCGCGCGCAGCGCGCCGCGCGCCACGACGGTTTCCGGCTGGTCGAGGGTGGTGGGCACCACGCCGGTGCGTTCGTGGATCAGCCGCGACACCATCGGGATCCGGCTCGACCCGCCGACGAGGAACACCCCGGCCAGCTGCTGGCGCGGCACGCGGCCCTCGCGCAGCGTGGTCAGCACCAGGTCGGCGGCCTTGCCCAGCGGGGCCGCGATGAGCGATTCGAGGTCGGCGCGGGTGACGTGCGCGTCGGAGAACGGCGGCGGCATCGGCACGTCGGTGTAGGTGTGCCGGGAGAGGGTCTCCTTGGCGCCGCGCACGTCCTGGCGCACCACGCGGCCGCGCCGGCGGTCGGCCATCTCGCGGCCCTCGATGAGCTTGGTCCAGGCGTCGGGGTCGGTGCCGGAGACGAGCGTGCCGATGTGCTCCAGCAGGGCCTGGTCGATGTCGGCGCCGCCGAAGTTCGGGTCGCCGCGGGTGGCCAGCACCTGGAACGACGCGCCCTGCTTGCGGACGACGCTGGCGTCCACGGTGCCGCCGCCGAGGTCGAGCACGGCGAGCGCGCCACCGTCGGGGAGCCCGTGCCCGGCGGAGTGGAAGACCGCGGCGGCGACCGGCTCGGGCACGAGCACGATCTCCTTGCCGAGCCCGGCGGCGGCCTGGCGCAGCTCGGCGGTGCGGACCGATCCCCAGTCGGCGGGGTGGGTGAGCACGAGCAGGTCGACGGCCGCGCCCCCGGCGAAGCGCCGGGCTTCGCCGACGGCGCGCTGCAGCACGGCGCGGATCACGTCGCCGACCTTGAGCACGGTGGTGCCGAGCAGCAGTTCGCCCTCGTCGATGCGGCGCTTCGGGTGCGGCTCGAACCGGGCCGGGTCGACCGCTGCCTGCCGCTCGGCCTCGTGGCCGACGAACAGCGTGCCGTCGGCCGCGGCGAACACCGCGGACGGGACCAGCGGTTGGCCGTCGATGACCACGACCTGTGGTTCGGCGCCGCCGACCGAGACCACCGTGCATGTGCTCGACGTGCCGAAGTCGATCGAGACGTGCAGGGACACCCAGAACTCCTTCACCGTCGCCGGAGCGCCGCCCTGGCGACGTCGTCGTCCGACCGCCGACCACCCCGACGCGCCGACTCCCCTCGAGCACCCTAGGGGGAGAGGGGGCGAGCGCACCAACAGTCTGCCCCGAATCGAGCACGCTGTGCGATCGCCGAGGACCGGGCGTGTCCGGACGACGGTGCACCGACCGGCGGCTCCGCGCTCAACCTAGCGGACGTTCCGGGCGCAGGAGTCCGGCAGCGTCAGGCGGCGGAGCGGACTTCGGCGACCCGGTTCTCCAGGGCCCGGCCCAGGTCCTGCGGGGTGAGCGGTGCCAGCACCAGCTCGGGCCCGACGCCGGGGCGCTGCTGCTGGGTGAGGCCGTAGCGCCCGTCGGGTTCGGACGCGTCGAACCACTTGAGGACCTGGGAGCGGCGCGTGCGGCCGTACTGGTCCCGCATGTTCACCACGAGCTGGCCGTCCCGGACGTGCTGCTCGTCGAGGGCGGCGCGCAGCGTGTCGGCGGGCGACTTGCCGGCTCGGGCGGGCGTGGCCGACTGCATCATGTCCATCTCCTCGAAGTTCTCGTCCGGAGCGGACTTCTGCTCCTCCGCGAGGTCGGCGCACGGCACGGCGAGGCGCGGGCGCTTGCCGGGCGGCGCCGGGGGCATGCCCTGCAGCGCCGCCGCCACCACGGACGTCCGCGGGTGCACGGAGATCCGCAGGTCACCGCCGTAGCTCTGGGACTCGCCGGAGTCCTGCACGAGCAGCAGCGCGCCTTCTTCGGTGGCCACCGACATGAGCCGCACGGGCGACTCGGTGGTCGCGTCGGGCAGCCAGATCCCCTCGACCCACAGGCCGGGTTTGGCGAGCTGGGCGAGCACCTGCGCGAACCGCGGCGCCAGCCCGTTGCCGTTGAGCAGCCCCGCGGCCTGCATCTCCGGCATGGCGCGCTGGCGCAGCACGGCGCGCTCCTCCAGCGTCGCGCCGTGCGAACGCACCGCGATCGGGAACGGGTACTCGTCGAAACCACCCAGTTCCCAGCACAAGTCGAACCACAGCGGTGGCAACAGCCAACGCTCGGACACGCCTACCCCCGTCACCTGCTCCAGTCACCGAAGACCGGCGGAGCGGTCTTGGGCATGTCGTCCAACCAGATGTCGTCCTGCTCCTCGAGCCAGCTCGGCCGCTCGTGCTCCTGGTCCTCGCTGCCCTGGCCGCGCTGACCAGCAGCACCGGCACCGGCACCCATGCCACCGGCACCACGACCAGCGGCACCGCCCGCGGCGCCACCCACGGCACCAGCACCGGCAGCCCCACCGGCACCGAGACCACCCATGCCCGCACGGCCGGCAGCGCCCAGACCGGGCCCACCGGCACCAGCACGACCGCCGGCGCCCATCGCGCCACCGGCACCGGCCCCGCGAGCACCGGCACCACCGGCACCGAGACCGCCACGGCCACCAGCGCCCATGCCACCGGCACCGCCGGCACCGGGCGGCATCGCGCCGATGAAGCCGGCGCCACCGCCACCACCGGGCGCGTTGCTACCGGGCCCCGGCATGCCGTGCCCGCCCCCGGGCAGGTTCGGCGTCTGGCCGGCCCACTGCGAACCGGTCTGCGACGGAGGCGTGTAGCCACTGGGAACGCTGCCGCTGGGCACACTCCCGCCACCCGGCACGGTGCCGCCCCCGGTGGGGTTGCCGGAGATGCCGGACGGCGTGGAGGAGATGCCCTGCGTGGTGCTCCGCCCCTGGTCCGGCGGGGGCGGCGGGTTCAACGGGTCGACAGGCGGGGGGAACGCGGGCGTGCTGCTGTCGACGGCCTGGTAGCCGTTGGCGTAGACGTTCTGCACGAGCTGCCGAGCCTTCTGCTCAGCCTCCCGCTGCTCCATCAGCTGCTGAGCAACGTCGACGACGCCACCGCCCGGGATGATGCTTCGGACGCCCAAGCGGAAGCCGTCGAACTCCTTCGGGGGCTCCATGGTCATCTTGGTCTGGGCCGCAGCGTTCCCGGCCTCTTGGATCTTCAGCCCAGTGCCGCGCACGGCATCGCCGAACTGCTGGCCCCACTCCTGCAGCGGTTTCGCAGCATTAAGACCGGCCTCGGCCGCTTCGCCTTGGAGCTCATCACCAGCGGCCTTGCGGGTCTCTGGCTCGAGGTCGGCGAAGATCTGAGCGATCGACTCCCCGAGCTTCACCCAGGCCTGACCGGACTCGTTGATCTGGTCCGGCTTCAGCGACTGCCCGAGCTGGTTGTAGAGCCGAGCGTGGTCCCAGTCGTTCCAGTTGTCGTGCTGGGTGATCGAAGCCGGGTCAGTGCCCTGGATATCCAGACCCGCCTGCTGCTTGGTCAGCTGCTGCTCGCGCTTCTGGATGGCGGCGGCAGCTTCCTCCGCCATGCGGCGGCGCTGCTCCTCGGCTCGCGTCTCACCGATCCCGGTGATCCTGGAGAAGCCGTCGCTTATGACCCCGAAGTCAACCATGAAGTTCCCCCTCGACTAGCTCTCACTTCGGCAGCTTCGGCTCGACAAGTTGCGCGATCTCCATGGCCTTGGCGCAGGTCGCTTCGTCGCTCTGCTTGTTGTCCGCGTCGAACCCGAACTGGACAGTCACAGACCCGCTACCGACCTCAATGACCTGGTTGCACGTGCTCTGCCCAACAGCACCTTTAGTGACCTGCTTGATGCCGTTGCGCGAGCCGACCTTGTTTTCTTCGAAGATCGCGAAATTGTCGCGCTGCCCCTTCCAGTAGGCGAGGCTGTCATTCTCACCCTTGTAGATCGCGAAAGCGTAGGAGTCCGCGTCGAAGTCGCAACCCTGCTCACCAACGCCCTGGTCAACGGGTTCTCCTGGCTCAGTCACACCGAGCTGTTGGAGCTCGTCAGCCGACAGCACATTGCAGGGGTCGACGTTCGCCAGAACATTCTTCTGCTCAGGAGCTGTCGTCTGGCCATCGTTCCCGCCACCAGAGGCACACCCAGCGAGGAGAAGCCCCGCAGCAGTCCCAGCCACGGCGACGGCAAGTCGTGTCTTACGCATAACCACCACTAGATCAGACGTTCCGGTTCAGGTTGCGAGCGTGCTCTTCATCCGTGTTTTGCATCTCCCGCGCGGAGTCCCGGTAGGCCTGCGCCATGTTCCGCAGGATCTCTTCCGTCTTCGCCAAGATCGCTACGAGGCCAACCTCAGGAGCGTTTACCTTGTCCTCGAACTTCTGCCCCAGGGCACGCCCGATGTTGCAGTCGCCGAAAGCGGACCTCGCGAGAAGACGGTCGGTGCGGAACCTCTTCTTCCTGACGTCGTCAGCCTTGTCCTCGTAGAGCTTGGCGACGCGCTCGGCGGCCTCGGGTGTCATCACGACCTTGCCGCTGTCGACTGCAGCGCGCAGGCCCGCGGCCTGCCCGGCGAGCGCGCTGGCGCCAGCGGCGATGCCTTCCAACCCTGTCGTCACGGACTCCCCCTACCCGAACATGATCATGGCAGGTCACACACAGGTGTGATCACGGACGCAGAGTACAAGAGGCCGCCCCGAAGAGGGACAACGTTCGCAGAACTTCTCCCGCGGATCGCGCGAACAGCCCCGGCTACCAGCGACGATCCCGCAAATCCGAGACGAACACCACGCACCTCACCAACGAAGCAGAGCACACCCCGCAGGTCTCCACGGCACCTCGCCCGAGCTGGCCGTACACCTGATCATGCACGTGTGCACAACATTATTAGCCGAAGTTTCCACTGCCCGTGACCAGCGCCTAGCTCAAGAGAGCCGGATCATCGTCCAGCGCGATCTCCACCGTCCGAGAGCAGTCGGCGGGCGCGAGGAGGTTTAGCCACGCTCCCGCAGGCCCGAGACGAACGCCGCCCACTGCCGCCGCGGGAAGACCAGCACAGCCCCGTCCCGGTCCTTCGAGTCGCGGACGCCCACCACCTCGACAGAGTCACTTGGCGAACCACCGTGGGACGACCAGCCGACTTCGACACAGTCGGCTTGAGCTCCGCTGTACGAAGACTTCCGCCAGCCACCCAGAACGTACGTCATTCCGCCTCGCCTTCGTACTTCTCCAGGTACCTCGTCAGTATCTCCTTCGAAGCGGACACATCAGAAGCCTGCGCGTCGATGTTCTCGATCGCTTCGTAGAAGAGCTGCACGTCCTCGGGGTTGTCGATGAACGCACCGGAGCTGCGCCCTTCCAGGAAAACGAGCGGCCTGGACGCCACGAACTCCATGAGGACGAAAGTGCCACTCAGCCCTGCATGCGCACCCAAGTCAAGAGGCAAGACACGGACGCTGACGTTCGGCATCTCGTCTGCGTAGAGCACCTGGCGGACCTGCTCTGCCATCACTTTCGCCCCGCCGATCGGGCGCATCAGCACCGTCTCGTCGAGGAACGTGCGGAACTCGACCGGCTCCCGCTTGCTCAGGATGCCTTGGCGCATCTGGCGGATCGCAACGTGATCCTCCAGGTCCTCATCCGGGACGTTGCCCGTTTCCATGATCTGTCTCGTGTAAGCCCGGGTCTGCAGCAGACCTGGGACCGTGTTGAGCGAGACGTTCGTGATGCACTTCGCCCGCTGTTCGGCGTCGATGAGCGCCGTCAACTGGTGCGGGAGGTTGCGCCCCAGCTCCCACCAAGCCGGCTCGCGAACATCACGGGCCAGCTTGACCAGCCGTTCTCGGTCTTCGCCCTCAACACCCAGCACGTCGAGCATGGCCCTGACGGCATCGACCTTGACCCCACGCTGAGCGGTCTCGATGCGGCTGACCTTCGCTTCCGACCAGCCGAGCGCACGAGCGAGCTCGCGCGCACTCAACCCCGCAGCACTTCGAGCAGCTCGAAGTTCCTTCGCCAGAGCACGAGCTCTCGGGGTGTCCACCATGAGCTCAGCTTACGAAGGTCTCGCCGCCCTCCTGATCTCCCACCTTCGTGTAATTGATCACTTGCCAGACAGTTGGCAAAACTTGCCACATCACGACGGAAAGGAGCCGGGATGTCCGGGTACTTGACCTACGTGTGGCGGCCGGTGACGGGTGGTCGTCACGCCTTCCCCATCGCAGCGACGAAGGCACCACCGGACGCCGAGGTGGAGGCGTTCTGCGGAGCCAGGACCGCAGCTCCCGAGCTGCACGACCGGTCCGAAGTGGACTGGATCCGCGAGCGCACCTGCATGGACTGCTGGCGCCTGCTGGCGGAGCGCACCTGATCCGCAGCGGCGATCGCGCCGCCGCTCCACACCCCCACCATCTCGAACCGAGGAAGGGACGCCGTCATGCCCTGGATCCAGCTGAGCACGTTCGTGCTGTTCACCCTGCTCATCCTCGCCCTGCTCGCCACCCACCTCCCGATCCGCGTGCCGCGTTCCGCCACCGGCCAACACGCCGGGACCGGCGACGGCGACTGCACCGTCTGGCACCTCATCGCCGCCGTCGAAGCCGAACGCGCCCGCGAGCGACCACCGACGCCTCCCGCACCCCCACCGCGACCCCGGTTCCCCGACCCCACCGCGGACGACCGGCCCACCGGACGCCACCACCTCCGCACCTGACGGGTCGTGAGTGCGGAGACCGGCTCCAACCGGCCTGCGCACTCACGACCCACGCCGACCAGGGCGGTGCGGCTCCACTCCCCCGGCACCGGCCGCACCTGCCCGCCGGCGGTGGCCGGGCGTGCCCCTCCCCGCGCCCGGCCACCGCCCCCCGCACCGAAACCGCCCCGGCCGACCACATGTCGATGGGATCGACGCACGTTCAGTGGAGATCAGACGCGCAACCTCCCTTGGGATCGCGGCGGACGGGGTCTCCCAACCGGCCCCGTCGCCCACCCGGGGTGTCGGCCCGCAGGAGTCGTGAGCGGCGGAACCGGCTGCAGCCGGTCTAGGTACTCACGACCCATCCGCCGGACGACGGCCCCTCCGAAACGAGCGGGTCGTGAGTGGGGGAACCGGCTCCAGCCGGCCTGCGCACTCACGACCCTCCCGACCCGCCTGCGGTGGAGGGGCCCTGAACGGCGAGGAGCCCTCCTCGACCAGGTCGAGGAGGGCTCCTCCCGTCTCGGGCTCGTGACGATCACTCCGGCGGGATGAACGCCGTCTGGATCATCTGCGGGCCGCCGCGCAGGCTGCGGCTGACCAGCGTGCCTCGACCAGGCGGGAGCGGACGGGACTTGATGTTGGCGACCAGCTGGCCGTCGTCCTTGTTCGCGCTCATCGCCAGACCCGGGGCCGAGGTCTCCCGCATCTTGCCGATCAGCGGCTCGTACAGCGCGCGACCGGCACCACCGGAGTTGCGGGCCAGCACGATGTGCAGACCCACGTCGTTGGCCTGCGGGATGAACTCCGCCAGCGGGGCCAGCGGGTTGTTGCCCTGCGGCGCCACCAGCTCGTAGTCGTCGACGACCACGAACAGCTCCGGACCCTTCCACCAGGAGCGGTTCTTCAACTGCTCCTGCGTGACGTCCGGACCCGGCAGGCGCTTCTTCAGCGAGCCGACCACGTCCTTGACGTTGCTCTTCAGCTGGTCCGCGCTCACCGAGTACTCCAGCAGGTGGCCGGTGTTGAGGAAGCCCAGCATCGTGCGCCGGTAGTCGACCAGCAGGATGAGCGCTTCCTTCGGCGTGTACCGCTCGGTGATGCCCCGGATGATGGTGCGCAGCAGCGCCGTCTTGCCCGACTCGCGCTCGCCGAACGCGTAGAAGTTCGGCTCGGCGTTGAAGTCGAGGTACACCGGGTGCAGGCCGTCCTCGTTGATGCCGATCGGCACCAGCTTCGGGTTCGGCTGCTGCTCCGGACGCGGCAGCTGCTGGTAGGGCAGCATCTCCGGCAGCAGGCGGACCATCGGTGCCGGACGACCCTTCCAGGAGCTCTTGACCCGGTTCACCAGGTCCGCGACGCCCTCGGAGACGTCGTCGTTGTACAGCTCCCAGCCCATCCGCGGGGCGCGGACCGGCTTGCCCTCCTCGATCTCCCGCTTGACCTGCTCGATCTCGGCCTCGACGCGGTCACCGATCTTCTCGCTGTCCACACGGGGCAGCGCGGTGAGGAAGTGCAGCTTGGAGCTGTGCATACCGCGACCCGGCCGGCCCAGCGGCACCTTCACCGCGAACTTGCGGTCGATCTCCGACTCGCTCGGGTCACCCAGCCGCAGCTCGATGCGGGTCTGCATCAGGTCCTTCATCGCCGGGCGGATCTCCGCCCAGCGCGCCGCGGTCACGAACACGTGCACGCCGTACGCCAGGCCGTTGGCGGCCAGGTTCAGCACGTCCTGCTCGAGGGTCTCGAACTCCTCGCGGAAGGTCCGCCACCCGTCGATGATCAGGAACGCGTCACCGTACGGGTCGTCCTCGAACTCCCCGCGCCGCCGCCGGTTGCGGTAGTCGTTCATGCCCTCGACAGCGTGCTGCTGGAACCGGGCTTCCCGGTCCGCCAGCAGCGTCTTGAGCTCGGCGATCGTCCGGCGCACCGTGTCCTGGTCGCGCCGCGTGCCGTAACCACCCATGTGCGGCAGGCCGCGCAGCGCCGCGATCGAACCACCACCGAGGTCGATGCAGTAGAACTGCACCTCCTGCGGGGTGTGGGTCAGCGCCATCGACGCGATCATCGCGCGGACCGCGTTCGACTTGCCGGCACCGACACCACCGACGATCGCGCCGTGACCGCCCTGACCGCTCAGGTCCAGCACCAGCGGGTCCTGGCGCTGGTGGTACGGCACGTCGATCAGGCCGATCGGCACCTGCAACCGGCCGCTGCCCGCGTAACCGGCGGCCGTGTAACCGCGGTCGTCGGTCTGCTGCAGCGGCGGCAGCAGGCTGTCCAGCGTCGGCGGGGTGTCCAGCGGCGGCAGCCACACCTGGTGCGCGGGCGGGCCCTGGCCGCGGACCTTGTCGATGACGATCTGGAAGTCGGTCGGGTCGAGGTCGCTCTTCTTCTCCTCCTTGACCTCTTCGACCGGCTGCTCCGGTTCCTTCGGCTTCTCGATGTAGTCCGGGACGAACAGCCGCGGCATCTTGTCGCCGGTGACCGGCGCGGCAGCGCCCTTGAGCGCCGGCCGCCGACCGCTGGTCTGGTGCAGGTGCCCGGACACGAACGCGGCGCGGAACCGCTCCATGCCGTTCGGGTGCTTCAGGTACCCGTGACCACCGGTGGACGGCAGGTCCGCGGCGTCCGGAACGCCGATCGCCGCGCGGGACTCCGCCGCGTTGAAGGTCTTCAGACCGATCCGGTACGACAGGTGCGAGTCCAGGCCGCGGAGCTTGCCCTCCTCCAGCCGCTGGGACGCCAGCAGCAGGTGGACCTGCAGCGAACGACCCAGACGACCGATCATCACGAACAGCTCGGCGAAGTCCGGCTGCTGCGACAGCAGCTCGGAGAACTCGTCGATGACCACGAAGAGCGCGGGCAGCGGCTCCTGGCAACGCTCGTCGCCGGCCTCGCCCATCTTCCGGTAGTCCCAGACGTTCTTCGCGCCCGCCTTGTTCAGGATCTCCTGGCGGCGGTTCATCTCGCCGGCCAGCGCGTCCTGCATGCGGTCGATCAGCGAGCCGTCGCCCTCGAGGTTCGAGATGTTCGCCGACACGTGCGGTGCCGGGTCGAACCCGTTGAACGTCGCACCACCCTTGAAGTCGACCAGCACGAAGTTGAGCATCGACGACGAGTGCGTCGCGATGAGGCCGAGCACGATGGTGCGCAGGAACTCCGACTTACCGGAACCGGTCGCACCGATGCACAGCCCGTGCGGGCCCATGCCGCCCGAGGCGGTCTCCTTGATGTCCAGGTGGACGATCTCGCCGTGCTCGCCGGGGCCGATCGCGACGCGGTACAGGTCGTCGCGGGACCGCGGCCGCCACGCCTCGTTGAGGTCGAAGGTGACGACGTCACCGGCCAGGCCCAGCTGCTCGATGTAGTTCAGCGGCGTGGTCAGCGGCTCGTAACCACCGCTGTCGGCCTCCGCCGCGCCCACCCCACCGGCGACCCGGTACGGCGACATCTGGCGGGCCAGCGCCGTGGCCTCCTCCATGGTCAGCGAGTCCGGCTTGCCGAACCACTCCACACCGGCGCCACCGCGGGCACCGATCCGGCCCTCCTCGACGACCATCCGCATGCCGCGGCGGGCGGTGAGCTGACCGAGCAGGTCGGAAAGGTCGATCATGGTGACACCGGCCAGGCCGCCCTCGACGTAGAGCGCTTCCTCGCGGCTGATCTCCGCGTCGTCGAGGATGATCACGACGTGCGGCTGCCCGTCCGGCGGCGCCGCGTTGCGCTGGAAGCGCGGTCGGTCGGCCAGCTGCTCCGAGAGCATCTGCTCGATCGCCGCCAGCGAGCCCGCCATCAACCGCATCTGGCCGATGCCGTCGGTCTCGGTCGGGTGCTGCGCGTGCGGCAGCCACTTGACCCACTCCCACTCCGCGCGTGCGCGACCGCTGCTGGCGACCGCGATGATCACGTCGTCCGGGGTGTGGAAGGTGGCCAGCTGGCACACCATCGCACGGGCCAGCCCCCGCACCAGCTCCTTGTCGCCCTGCAGGCCCACCGCGGCGAAACCGCGCAGCGAGGTGGCGATGGGCAGGTCCGGGACCAGCGAGTGCGCGCGCACGAAGCGGCGCAGCGCCAGCGTGGTGATCGGCTCCAGCTCGTCCACCGGGCCGGTCTGCGGCGGCACCAGGCGCGTTTCGAGCCGCTGCGACCCACGGCCCACGCGCACCTGGCAGAAGTCGTTGTCGTTCGGCCGCCGTTCCCACATGCGCCGACTCGGGCCGGTGACCAGGGACCAGAGGGTCTGCGGGTCCGGGTGCACCCACTCCCGCGCCAGCCGCTGCTCGTCGGCGGCCTCGCGCGCGCGGTCCCGCATCTGGCCGAGGTACCGCAAGTAGTCCTTGCGGTCCTCGTTCATCTCAGCCTTCTTCTGGCTGCCCTCCTTGCCACCACCGGCCATCATCCCGAATGTTGAGATGAGCATCATCATCGGCATCATCATCATCATCGGGTTGTTCCGCGCCCGCTGGAGCATGAAGACCATCATTCCCAGCGACGCGACGATCATGACGGCCGGAAGGACCTTCTGGACGATGTTGCCCGGAATCGTCCGCGGGATCTCCGGCGGTGGTTCGAGGTGCACCTCCCCGCCCGGTGGCCTGGGAGCGGCCAGGCGTGGCGTTCGCTTGAACTGCAGCGTGCTCACCGGACGCAACAACCTTTCCGTGTCAGAACGTGCTCTCGATGTCGCGCCCAGCATTCTCCACAGCTGAGGCGCCCCCGGCGGCGGGGTCCGAGTCGGACGTGACCAAGCAGATACGAAGTCGTTGGTACGAGTTCCGCCAAACCCGCCACCCGTCGACGGTCGGTGTGGCCATACTAGGGGCGCTCTCCGACCGGGCGGGTGGGTTTCGCGAGAAATTCCGGTCTTGGTTGGATCGAGCCCCAGACGATGAACGAATGCACGCGATCGACCTTCACGGAGTAGGGGGCCCAAGTGGCGACCGGGACCACGGTGTTCAGCCGCGTGACGGTGGTGGCACCTACAACTCGCATCGACCTGGCGCTGCCTTCCGACGTGTCGGTGGCAGACCTGCTGCCGATGCTGCTGGAGATGGCCCGCGAGACGAAGCCGGACGGCGGTTCCCGGCACGGGGGCTGGGTCCTGGCCAGGCTCGGTGACAGCCAGCCGCTCGAACCGAACCAGTCGCTGTCCGCGCAGGGCATCGTCGACGGCGACATGCTGCAGCTGCGGCGCGGCGCGGACAACCCCCCGCCGCCGCTGTACGACGACGTCGTCGACGCGCTCGCCGAAGCCGAACCCGGCAGCTACCGCCCCTGGACCAAGGAGACCGCGGCGAAGGTCGGGCACACCGCCGGCGCGCTGGCGATGATCGCCGCCGCCGCGGCGCTCGGGCTGGCCGGCCCGGCCGGGCTGCTGCACCCGAACCTCAACACCACGACCGCGGTCGTCTACCAGATCGTGGCCGCCGTGATCGGCGTCGTGGTCGCGATCTTCGCCACCGGCGTCGGCTCCATCGTGGCGCGCGCGTACGCCGCGCCGACCACCGGGACCGTCATCGCCGCGGCCGGCGGTCTGCCGTTCGCCTTCGTCGGCGGCTTCAACATCGTGCCCGGCAACGCGCTGGAACCGCGGTTGCTGCTGGCCTCCGCGTTGATGCTCATCTTCGCGTCAGTGTCGATCATGGTGATCGGCGCGGGCATCGTCACGTTCATCGCCGCCGCCACCGCGGGCGCCTTCGGCACCGTGGGCTTCATCATCGCCACCCTGGTCCCCGCCGCGAACACGGCCGGCATCGCCGCCGGTGTCGCCGCCGTCGGCCTGGCCGGAATCTCGGTGCTGCCGCGCCTGACGATCCAGCTCGCCAAGCTGCCGCTGCCGCACGTGCCGGGCAGCGCCGAGGACCTCAAGGAGGACACCGGCTTCCCGGACTACCGGGAGATCGAGCGGCAGACCGGTCTGGCGCACCAGTACATGACCGGTCTGATCGTCGGCTGCGGCGTGACCGCCGCGATCGGCGCCGTGGTCGCCGCCGCGGACAACCCGATCTGGGGTGCGGCGTTCGCCGTCGTGGCCTCCGCGGTGCTGCTGCTGCGCGGCCGCAACTACGCCAACGGCGCCCAGGCGATCGCGCTGCTGTTCAGCGGTCTGCTGTCCTCGCTCGGCGTCACCATCGGCCTGCTCACCCAGGTCGCGACGATGCCGATCGCGGTGGCGTGGACCTTCCCGCCGCTGCTTGTCCTCGGCGTGCTGGCGATCATCTTCGGCGTGGTGTTCCCGAACAAGCGGTTCTCCCCGGTGCAGCGCCGCATGGTGGACATCCTGGAGGCGGTGCTCATCGCCCTGGTGCTGCCGCTGGCGCTGGCCGCGATGGACCTCTACATGTACATCCGCGACCTCAACATCAACTTCTGAGGGGCGGCTCGATGCGCTCAAGGTTCTCCCGCAGCACGCGGCGCGCGTCGGCGTTGCTCGCCGCGGTCGGCGTGCTCGCGCTGGGTGGGCCGACGGCACCCGCGATGGCGCAGACCGTCGGCCCCCCGGAGCTGGACGAGTCCAAGGTCGCCCCGCCTGGCCTGCAGCAGTTCAACTACCCGCAGAAGCAGGCCTGCATGCAGGGCAACCCCGGTGGCGGCCTGATCGAGGAGAAGCCGTGGAGCCAGCTCGTGCTGGGCTACGAGCGGGCGCACGAGCAGGGTTTCCGCGGCCAGGGCAAGACGGTCGCGGTCATCGACACCGGCGTGAACCCGCACCCCCGGCTGCAGCACGGCCTGCGGGACGGCGGCAGCAGCATCCCCAAGGGCGGGGCGCTCACGGACTGCGACGGGCACGGCACGATCGTCGCGGGCATCATCGCGGCCGACGAGGACCCGACGAACCAGACCGGCTACGTCGGGGTCGCCCCGGACGCGGCGATCGTGTCCATCCGGCAGAGCTCCAGCCTGTTCGTCGAGGACGAGACCAACAAGACGGTCGGCAACACCCGCACGATGGCGCAGGCCATCAACCGGGCGGTGGCGGAGGGTGCCGACGTCATCAACATCTCGCAGTCGTCCTGCCAGCCGATCGCCCAGGCCGCCAACCCGAACAACGAGGGCAACCAGGAGCTGCAGACCGCGGTCAAGCAGGCCTATGACGCGGGCGTCGTGATCGTCGTCGCGGCCGGCAACGTCGGCGGGGCCTGCCAGGCGAACCCGACCGGCAGCCCGACCACCGCGGTGCTGCCCGCCTGGTTCGACGACTACGTGCTCACCGTCTCCTCGGTGAACGAGCAGGGCGCGCCCTCCGACTTCAACGTCGCGGGCCCGTGGGTCGACGTGGCCGCGCCGGGCGAGAACCTCGTCACCCTCGACCCCGGCAACGGCGGCACCGGCCTGGCCAGCCAGATCGCGCACGGCGCGGACGGTCAGCTGGGCCCGATCGAGGGCACCAGCTTCGCCGCCCCGTACGTGTCCGGGCTGGCGGTCCTGATCAAGCAGAAGTTCGAGGCCGAGGGCAAGCAGCTCAGCCCGAAGGAGATCATGGACCGGATCAAGCAGACGGCGCTGCACCCCGGTGGTTCCAACGGGCGCAACGACATCGTCGGCTACGGCGTGATCGACGTGGAGGCCGCGCTGGGCGACGTGGTGCCGTCCGAGTGGGGCAAGCAGGAGCCGCCGCAGAAGCAGGCCCGCCTGGGCGCCGACGTGATCCCGCAGCCGGACTACCCGGCCCTGATCATCGCCCTCGGCGGCGCGGGCGCGGGGATCGCGGCGATCGTCTTCACGGCGTTCCTCACCAACGCGGTCCGCAACGTCCGAGCCCGCACCCGCGGCGACCGCTGACCCGACGACACGAGAACGGCCCGGTGTCCAGTGTGGACACCGGGCCGTTCTGCTGTCCGCGTCGCCGCAGCGTTCCCGCCGGACACCTCAGTCCTCGCCGCGGCGCCTCGGGGGTGGGGCGTCGCCGACCGAGGCCGTGCCGGTGCGCGGCTTGGGGGGTGGGGCGTCGCCGACGGCGGCCGACTTCGGCTTGTCCGCACCGGGTTGCTTCGGGTGCAGGGCGTCGTCGATGGACTTGCGGGGACCGTCGGAGTGCAGCGTCGACGGGATGTCCAGCTTCCCGCTGCGGGCCACCGGTTCCGGGTTCGGCTGCTGGCTCGACGGCGCGCCGAACACCGCCGGGGCGGCCTCCGGGGGCGTGCCGAACAGCTGCTCCGGCGTGGACCGCAAGCGCGACTGGTTCTTGCGCTCCTGGCCGCCGCCCTGAGCACCGCCCATGGCACCCATCGCGCCCATGGGCATCATCCCGCCGTACATCCCGCCGGCCACCGCACCTCCCGCGGCTCCCGCGGCGACCGCGCCCCCGGTGGCCGCCGCAGCGGGCGGCGTGGCCGAGGAGGGCTCGCCGGCCGCGGTGCGGCCGCCCTCCGCCAGCGGCGGTTCCCCGGCGTCCGGTGCCGCACCCACGGTGCCCGCTCCGCCACCGCCTGCCGCGACGGTCCCGGCACCGCCCCCACCGGCCTCACCGCCAGTGCCGCCGCTGCCTGCGGCGTCACCGTTCGCGTGCGCCTCGGTGCCCTCCGGAGCCGGTGGTGCTGCCTCGGTGGGCGCGGTGAAGTCCCACGGCTGCGCGGGCACCCGGTCGTCGAACTGCACCGGTCCCGCCGACCGCCCCGCCTCCAGGTCGTCGCAGAACCGGGCGAAGGCGCGGTAGGTGTCCGAAATGGACTCGACGACCTCCTGCACCGGGTCGGCCAGCTCGGACAGGTGAACGCGGGCGCGCTCCGCACCGCCCTCCGGCAGCAGCAGCGCCGCGGACACCACGTCCGCGGCCTCCGCGATCACCTCGCCGAGGTCGTCCACCTGCTCCTGCACGCTCTCGACGGTGTGCTCCAGCACGTCCGCCAGCGCGCGCATGGCGTCGATGAGGTCGTTGCCCGCCAGGCCGACCTCGCGGACGTGCGCGAGGAACGCCTCGGCGTCCGCGCCCTGCCAGGCCGCGTCGATGCCGCCGAGGTGCTTGTGCACGTCCCCGGTCGCCTGCTCGACCGCGTCGGCGGTCTCCCGCCAGACCCGGGCCGCCGCGCGCAGGTCGTCCTGGTGGCCCACGAGTTCGGCCAGCTGCGCCGGGACCACGTCCTCCAAGGCCAGGTCGCGCGCGGTGCGCGCCAGGTAGTCGAGGTGCTCCGCCACCGCGTTGTCGTCCCGCCGCACGGTTCAGCCCTCCAGCTTGCGGATCTCGAGGGCACCGTCGTCGTCGCCACCGGAGTGGAACGCCACGACCTCACCCAGTTCGTCCCCGGCGCGGGTCAGCGCTTCGCTGGCGCGCCGGCTCTGGTCCACCAGCAGCGCGGACAACCGCTGGTAGGCCTCGGCCGCCCCCGCCTTCCGCCCGAGCTCGCCGAACGCCTCCGGCGCCAGCTCCGCCGCGGCCAGCTCCCGCGGTGCGGCGGCGATCTCCTCACCCGCAGCGCGCACCTCGCGCGCGTACGTCGCCAACCACTCGACATCGACCCGGATCCCCGACACCTGGCACCTCCCACCTGCTTCGCTGCTCCGGGGTCCCCTGCGAGCCGGTCGCCGGGACCCTCGATAGCAGTCCGCCCGCAGCCACACCGTTGTGCTGCGGGCGGATGTGCTCGTTCCTCGGACGTTCGAGCGTGCCTGTTCGGTTCCCCTCGAGCTGGGCCGGAGATCAGCTCCCCATCATCGGGGCCGCTCCGGCCTGCTGCTGGGTGTTCTTCGGCGGGCGGTTGACGCCCGGACCGACAGGCACCGCGTCGTAGGTCATGCTCGCGTTGGCCGGGTCGAGGAAGTCGCCCTTGGGCAGCACCCGCGTCAGCCAGGACGGACCCGCCTTGATGTCACCGGCACCGCCGACCACGCCGAGACCCTGCGCGGTGGCGACGTCCTTGATGCCGTACTGCACGCCCTGGTCGGAGACCAGGAACAGCGGACCGCTGTCCGCACCGGCCTCGTTCGAGGTGGCGCGCACCACGGCCGCCTTGCCCGCCGGCATGTAGAAGTAGTCGACGTTCGGGCCGGTCCCGTCGTACTGCGCCAGCTTGACCGCCGGCTTCACCGCCGGCGTGCCCTTGTTCAGGGTGACCGTGATGTTCTGGTCGCCGTTGACGTTCTTCCAGCTCAGGCACGAGGTGTCGGACTGCTGGAAGGTGACCGGGCTGGGCACCGCCACCGGGAAGTGGGAGAGGTTGATCTTCTCGTCGTCGTCGGCCTCGTCGGCGTCGGTGACGGCACCGGTCGCGTTCGGGATGTCCCGGCTGTTGGTCTTGTCCGCGTGCAGCACCGCCGCCGCGCCCTCGCTGATCTTCTGCTTGCCGCTCGGCAGCAGCAGGTAGAACTCGTCCGGCTGGCCCGGGACGGTCCGGCGCACCACGTCACCGACCTTGCGGTTGCTCATGTAGCTCAGCTGGTCGCCGTCACCGTCGATGGCCGGCACGCGCAGCGCCGGCACCTCGGGGATGGCGTTGAGCATGTGCGTGCTGATGGTGCGCGGCGTCGCGCCCCGCAGGCCGTACATGTCCAGGATCGTGGTCTCGTTGCGGTTGACCATCGACTTGACCACGTGGGTGTGCGGCTTGCCGGGCAGGTCCTCCACCCGGTAGACGAGGTACTCCCGGCCGGAGGTCTGGTCCTTGACGTACAGCGACTGGTCCGGCCGCAGCTCGGTGCCGTGGTGCCCGTCCCCGCCGATGACGGTCGTCTGGACCTTGGTCGCCGCCTCCACGCGGGCGTCGTTGAGGGTGTCCTTGACCTGGCCGACGTCGCAGATCGCCCACGACGGCTCGGCGATGTTCTTCGCGTCCGGCAGGTAGGTCGGGGCGTTGACCAGACCGGTGAGCGAACCGCGCGGGATCTCCGCCAGCGCCGACTCCTTCACCACCGTGGTCGGGATCGGGCCACCGCCCTGCGCGCCGCCCTGCGCCATCACCAACAGCTTCGCCGACGCCACGTTGAGCATCGGGATGAGCCGCTTCTCCGCGTCTTCGTCGGACGTGACGACGAAGACGCTGCCGGTCTCCTTGCCGATGACGATCGACCCCGGTTGCGGCACCGAACCCATGCCGCCGAACAGGCCCCACACCAGGAACCCGATGCATGCGATGGCGGCGAGCACGGCCCCGGCGATCGTGGCCCGCTTGTGCGAACCCATCGGATCGTGGAGCATCACCGCGTCTTTGCGCACCAGCGCGGACTCCATGCGTCGGAGCACGAACCGGTACGCCTGGACCTGTGACTTGGTTGTGGGTGTTGATGCCATTCTTCGCCTACAGCTCTCCCGTCCGAGGTACGGTTTCGCAGGATAGTCGCAGAGAGATACCGAATGGGTGCGGTTCGACCGAGTCCGTCAGTATTCTCTTCACGCGGCTGACCCGAAGATTCGCGTCCCAGCGCGCCGAGCGCCGCACCTACCTGCGAGGGGGAGAGACCGAACGGATGTCCGTGACCACGCAACATCCGGCCCAGCCGAAAGCTCCCGGGCCCGCCAACCCGTCCCGCGCTCGCATCCGCGCGCGTCGGCGGCGCATCAACGGCGTGACGCTCGGCGGCATCCCTGCGGCCAACATCGTGCTCATCGAGGTGGGCCTCGCCATCGGGCTCGTCCTCGCGATCATCGGCGCGAAACTGGACCTGGTGCAGGTGCTGCTCCCGGTCGGCGCCGGGATCGCCGTGCTGACCATCATCCTCGCGCTGCTGCGGCGCCGCGGCCGCTGGTTCACCCAGTGGTTCGGGCTGGTGCTGGAGTACCGCGGCCGCAACCACACCCGGGTCTCCCACCCGGCCAACGTCGACGCCATGGAACCGGCCGTGGACAAGGACGGTGACGGCATCATCGGGCCGGACGAGAACCACCGGGTCGCGCTGCTGCGGCTGGTGGTCGAGGACCTGGTGATCGCCCGCACCCAGGACCACGACCGCAACCCCGTCGGCCTGTCCTGGCACAACGGCAAGTGGACCGGCGTGCTCATGGTCGAGCCGCCGCCGTCGCTGCTGAACCCCGTTGACAGCGCGCCGAACCTGCCGCTGGGCGTGCTGGCGCCGTGCCTGGAGGACCGCGGTGTCGTGCTCGACGCGATCCAGGTCATCTGGCACTGCTACCCGGGCAGCGCGGCGCTGCCGTCGAACTCCCCGGCGCTGAACTCCTACCTCGAGGTCCTGGGTCGGCTGCCCGCGGCGGCGCGGCGCACCACCTGGATCGCGGTGCGGCTGGACCCGCAGCGCTGCGCCAAGGCGATCGGCGAGCGCGGTGGCGGTGTCCTCGGTGCGCAGCGCGCGCTCATCGGCGCGATGTCGCGCGTCCGGAACGCCCTGGAGCGGCGCGGGGTCCCGAGCCGCCCGCTGGACCCGGACGAGCTGCTGCAGGCCGGGATCTCCTCGGCGGAGCTGCACAACGTCCTCGGCTCGCAGCGCCCGGTGGGCCTCAAGGAGCGCTGGGACGGCGTGACCGCCGGCGGTGTCGGCCACTCCAGCTACGCCATCACCGGCTGGCCGAACCAGATGAACGACAGCCTCAACGCGCTCACCGGCATCCGCGCGCTGTCCACCAGCATCGCGCTGTCCATCTCGCCGGTCGGCGAGGAGGGCGAGGTCGGGCTGCGCGGCCTGGTGCGGGTCAGCGCCCGCACCCCGGCTGAGCTGGACACCGCCGACGAGCGGCTGAAGGCCATCAGCAACCGCCTCGGGCTGACCCTGACCCCGCTGCGCGGCTCGCAGCTCGCGGGCTACGCGGCGACGCTGCCGCTCGGAGGTGCGGCATGAGCCGAAGCAGAACGATCGACGTGCCCGGCAACCAGGGCGCGGCACCGGAATTCCTCGTCACCCCGGAGACCCTCGACGCGATCGCGCCGTCCGGCGACCGCGGTGGGGTCATCATCGGCTCCGACCCGCAGAACGAAGCGGCGGCGGCGTCCATCCTGCGTCCGCACCCGACCCGCATGGTCACCGTCGGCGGTCTCTACCTCGCCCGCCAGGTGGCGCTGCGCGCGATGGCCACCGGCGCGTGGGTGATCATCGCCACCGGTCGTCCGGCGGCGTGGAAGATGCTGGAGCGGGCGGCCGGGCAGACGCCGGACGGCAAGCCCGTGCCGCTGGTGCAGATCCGCCGGCTCGCGCCGTTCGACCTCCCGCGGTCGACCGAGGACACCCCGCTGCTGGTGATCCACGACGGCGGTGCGGTGCCGCAGGAGCTGTTCCCGCCGCGCGCACCGTGGCAGACCACCATGTACGTGCTGCCCTACCTGCACCCGCAGGTGAGCAGCGGCCAGGCGGCGAACACCGCGGACCTGGTGCTGATCCAGCGCCTGCCGCTGAACCAGGCGCAGCTGGCGCAGCGCATCTGGAGCCTGATGAACCCGCAGGTCCAGCAGCTGACGCAGCTCAAGGACGACCAGGTGATCGCGCTGGGCAACATGACCTGGACGATGATCCGCCTGGTGACGAACAAGAAGGAGCAGGAGATCCTCGGCCCGATCCGCCGCGGCGACTGATCCTGGGACTGCGCGAGAGGAGCCCCCGGCCGATCGGCCGGGGGCTCTTCTCGTGTCCACAGTGGTCAGTCGAGGCAGAACTCGTCGCCCTCCGGGTCGGTCGTGAGGATGTGCCCGCCGTCGAACGGCGGCGCGGGCTCGTGGCGGCGCACCCGGGTCGCACCCAGCGCGACGAGGCGGTCGCACTCGGCTTCCAGCGCCGCCATCCACTCCTCGCCCCGCAACCCGGGAGCCGCGCGAACGTCGAGGTGCACGTCCCCGCACGGCCGCAGCTGCGCGTTCCAGTGCCGGGTGAGCTGGTCGCGGAGCCTCGGGTTCCGGAGCTGGTCGGTCATGCGCGATCCGCCTCCCCGCGGTGTCGTGGTGGCGCCTGGGCCACGCCCGGCCGTTCCAGCGCCATCGTCGCCGAGAGCGCGGACAGGTGCCTTCCGCGATCCGTGGCGGGACCCGGCATGCGACCACCGGACCGGTGCTGCGGCTGCTCGGGCCGCTCCAGCGGCGACCGTCGCGGACCGCCGGCGAGCGCTAGGGCTCAGGTGGCCTGCAGGTGGTGCCGGGTGGCGGCATCCGCCCGAAGACCAGGTACCGGTTGGCGTGGGCGGTGGTGCACGGGTCGCCGGAGAGGTACAGGCCGTGACCGACGCCCTCGAACCGCACCGTCGCCGAGCCGGGCACGGACCGCACCATCTCCGCGGCGCCGTCGACGTCGACCAGGGTGCCGGCGCCGAGCAGCGGTGGGAGCCGGTCGGCGGGCAGCGGCGCGGGCGGGTTGCGGACCGGGTTCCGCCACCCCACGCAGGCCAGCGGGTGCCACAGCGCGTTGCCCGCGAAGTTCGGCGACAACCGCGCGTCGAGCTCCGCCACCCGCTGGAACTCCGCGAAGTCGGCGAAGCCGCGGCCGTCCGCGCAGTGCGTCGCGGTCATCCCGACGAACGCCGGGACCTTCGGGCTCCCGGTGACCTCCTGGACGTGGCGGGAGAACCCGGTGGCGTCGCCGGCGGCGGCCTGGTCGACGGCGCGGGCGAACCGCTGCCAGTTCGGGAAGTCGGGCGCCCGGCCGGGACTGACGAGGTCCGGCGCCGCGGCGACCTCGAGGTCGAGCCCGGTGAACGCGACCTGCTCGCCCCGCACCGGGATCGGCCAGCGGTCGGCGGCGGCGACCAGGTCGCGCCAGAGCGCACCGACGTCGCGCCCGTGCAAGGCGCACGCCGGGCTGCTCGCGCACCAGGCGCTGAACCGCGCGAACTGGGCCTCCAGCACCCGGCCCTTGGCCCGGACCACCGACTCCTCGCCGCCGACGTGGCTGACCGTGCCGTCCAGGTACATCGCCCGGACGCGGTCGGGGAAGAGCCGCGCGTAGGAGACCGCGGTCGTCCCGCCGTACGACGTCGCGATGAAGCTCAACCGCTCCTCGCCCAGCGCCTGCCGGACCGCCTCCACGTCGCGGGCCACCGAGGCCGAGTCGAGGTGGTCGAAGAACTCCGGGTCCGCGCTGCGGCAGCGCTCGACGGCCGCCCAGTTCCGCTCGCCCAGCTCCGCGTACTCCGCAGGGGTCCGGGGCACGCTCAGCCACGGTCCGCCGGTGAGGCAGTCGACCGGGACCACCCCCAGGTCGGTCGTGTTCCGCGGCGCGAAGCTGACCACGTCGAAGCGCTGCCGCAGCGCGGCGAAGGCGCCTGCGGAGGTCCTGAGGTCCTCGACGCCCGAACCGCCCGGCCCGCCGGGGAGGACGAACACCGTGCCGATCCGGCGGTGCGTGCCGGTGGCCGGCAGCCGCGCCAGGTCGAGGGAGATCGTGCGGCCGGACGGCTCCGCCCAGTCCACCGGCACCTCGACGGCGGAGCACTCCAGCTCACCGCCGCACGGTCGCCACCCCAGGGCGCCGGCCGCCGCGCCCGGCGGGACGACCACCACCGCGGCCAGCAGCGCCGTCACCACTCCGCCCACCACCAGCGGCCGTCGCCTGCGACCGCGCCCGTTGATCGCCACTGCCGCGCAGGTCAGCGCCGCCACCGGGTAGGCGACCAGCAGCGCCAGCGCCGCCCACGGGGCCAGGACGCCCGGTGCTTCGCCACCGACGACCTGGTGCGGCAGCTCCTCGACCGCCAGCGAACCGATGCGCGAGCGCCACGGGTCGGGCAGCGCCTGCGCGCCCACCGGGAGCACGACCAGCAGCACCACCAGGGTCACCAGCGTGGCGGCGGTGGAGCGGAGCACGGCGCCCAGGCCCAGCCCGACCACCGCCACGACCGGCATCACCGCCCCCGTCACCAGCAGCTCCACCACGACACCGGGGTCGGTCGCACCGAGCGTCCGGCCGTCGAGGAGCACCAGTCCGGCCCGCTCGCCCAGCACGGCCATCGCGGCGGCGTGCATGCCGAACACCAGCAGCTGCCCGAGCACCAGCGAGACCACCACCAGCGGCGGGACCTTGGCGAACAGGAAGCGCAGCCGCCGCGGCACGGCCAGCAGGCTCGTGCGGACGAGTCCGGTGGCGTGCTCCGAGGTGATCGACAGCGCGCCGAGCGCGCCCACCGCGAAGGTGGCGACCGGCAACCCGGTGCCGAGCCCGGCGCCGATGCTGCGGAACCGCACCCGCTCCGCCGCGGGCTGCCGGTCCACGCCCTTGGCCAGCAGGTACGCGTTCCCGGCGCACAGCAGCACGGACAGCACCGACGCCGCCAGCAGGAGCAGGTTCGACCGCAGGGTGCGGAACTTGAGCCACTCGGCGGCGATCGCGTCCCCCATCAGGCGGCCCTCCGGAACTCGACGCTGCCCCCGGTCAGCGCCACGAAGGCGTCCTCCAGCGACGCGGTGCGCGGAGCCAGCTCGCGCAGCGCGATGCCGTGCGCCAGGGCGAGCTCACCGATCCGCCCGGGGTCCACGCCGCGCACCGACAGCCCGCCGTCCTCGGCGCGGACCTCCGCGCCGTGCGCGCGCAACACCGCGGCGAGCGCCGGCTGGTCCGCGGCCCTGACCAGGACGCCGCGGTCGAAGCGCGCCAGGACCTCGGCGGTGGGGGCGTCGGCGAGCAGCCGGCCGCGGCCGATGACCACCACGCGGTCCGCGGTCCGCGCCACCTCCTCCAGGACGTGGCTGGACACCAGCACTGCGCGGCCCTCGGCGGCCATGCCGCGGAGCAGTCCGCGGATCCAGCGGACGCCCTCCGGGTCGAGACCGTTGATCGGCTCGTCGAAGACCAGCACCCCGGGGTCGCCGAGCAGCGCCGCGGCGATGCCGAGGCGCTGGCGCATGCCCAGCGAGAACCCGGCGATCCGCCGGTCGGCGACCTCCGCCAGCCCCACCTCCGCCAGCACCTCGCCCACCCGGCGCGCGGGGATCCCGTTGCTGCGGGCGAGGACCCGCAGGTGGTCACGCGCCCGGCGTCCACCGTGGACGTCCCCGGCGTCCAGCAGCGCACCGACTTCGCGCAGGGGCGCCCCCAGCGCGCGGTACGGGCGGCCGCCCACCAGCGCCACCCCGGCATCGGGCTCCTCCAACCCGAGGAGCATCCGCAACGTGGTCGACTTGCCGGCGCCGTTGGGGCCGAGGAACCCGGTCACCACGCCCGGTCCCGCCGTGAAGGACACGTCGTCCACCGCCGTGGTGCCGCCGTAGCGCTTCGTCAGTCCGGCTGCTCGGATCATGCCTCCAGGCTCGGGCGACCGTCCTGTGGTGACCATCCGCCTGGGCCCCGGTCCGGGGTAGGTCCAGACCCACCGCGCTCGCCGCGCCCGCGCGGCAGACTGATCGGGTGCGCTGGCTGCTCCGACACCTCACCGGCCTGCTCCAGAACGCGGCCACCGGCCTGGCCGCGTGGCTGGTGCTCGCGGCGCTGGCCGGTCACGCGGTGCTGCGGCGCCCTCGCCCGGACCGGCTCCGCGGCCTGGCCGCGTTCCAGCGCAGGTGGGCGGGGCGCGTGCTGGGCCGCGAGGTCCGCCGGTCGGACCGGCGCGCCCGCGAGACGGCCTGGTTGCTGGTGCACGCCGTCGTCGGCCCGGCCTGCCTGCTCGTCCCGGTCGCGCTGCTGCACCTCGCCGCGGTGGTGCTCACCCTGCGCACGGCGGAGAGCAGCCGGCTGGTGACGATCACCCTGTCCGCGTCCATCGTCGCCTTCGCCGCGCTCGCCGTGGCCGCCGTCCCGGTGCTGAACACGCTGCAGGCCCACCTGGCCGAGCGGCTGCTGCACCCCGCTGCGTCGCTGCGCGCCCGGGTCGACGAGCTCGCGCGGTCCCGCGCGGCCGTCGTCGACGCCCAGGCCACCGAGCTGCGCCGGATCGAACGCGACCTGCACGACGGCGCGCAGGCCCGGCTGATCGCGCTCCGGATGAACCTGGGACTGGCCAAGAGCGCCACCGATCCCGAGGAGGTGCGGGCCCTGCTGGAGGAAGCGTGGGAGTCGGCAGGGCTGGCGCTGCGGGACCTCCGCGACCTGGTGCGCGGCATCCACCCCCCGGTGCTCTCCGACCGCGGGCTGCCCGGCGCGCTCCAGGCCGCGGCCCTGCTCTGCCCGGTCCCCGTCGACGTGGACGTCGACCTGCCCGACCGCCCGGAGGCACCGGTGGAATCGGCGGTGTACTTCGCCGCTGCCGAAGCCCTCACCAACATCGCCAAGCACAGCGGAGCGAGCCGGGCCTGGGTCGAGCTGCGCCACGCGGCGGGCGTGCTGCGGCTGCGGGTGGGCGATGACGGGCGCGGTGGAGCCGATCCGGCCGCCGGCACCGGCCTCGCCGGGATCCGGCGCAGGCTGTCCGCCTTCGACGGAGCGCTCACCGTGCGCAGCCCGGTGGGCGGCCCGACCGAACTCACCGTGGAGGTGCCGTGCGCGTTGTCATCGCCGAAGATCTCGCACTCCTGAGGGACGGCCTGGTCCGGCTGCTCACGGCGCACGGCTTCGACGTCGTCGAGGCGGTCGGCAACGGCCCGGTGCTGCGCGACGCGCTGCTCCGCCACGTCCCCGACGTGGCCGTGGTCGACGTCCGCCTGCCGCCCACGCTGACCGACGAGGGCTTGCGCGTCGCGCTGGAGGTCCGCGAGCAGCACCCGGGGCTGCCGGTGCTGGTCCTGTCCGAGTACGTGGACCAGCTCTACGCCCGCGAGCTGCTGTCCGACCGCGCCGGGGCCGTCGGCTACCTGCTCAAGGACCGGGTCGGCGAGGTCGACCAGTTCGTCGACGCGGTCCGCCGCGTGGCGGCGGGCGGGACCGCGATGGACACCGAGGTGATCAACCAGCTGCTGACCCGCCAGCAGCGCGACGAACCGCTGGCCGCCCTGACCCCGAAGGAGCGCGAGGTCCTCTCCCTGATGGCCGAAGGCCTTTCCAACGCCGCGATCGCGGCCCGCATGTCGGTGACGGACAAGGCGGTCGGCAAGCACACCAACAACATCTTCGCCAAGCTCGGCCTGCCGCCGTCGGACGACCACAACCGCCGGGTCCTGGCCGTCCTGGCCTACCTCGAAGCGGAACCGCTCCTGCGCCCCCAGCGACCCTGACCCGCAGCCGCGGCGGCACGGGGACCACCCCTCCGGAACTCACCCCAGACCGGGTGATCTCCCGCGGTTCCGGTGGGAACCACCGGAACCGCGTTCCCCCGGCGAGGTCAGGGGTGGGTGCGGACGGCCCGGGTCTGGGCGGCCCGGGTGGCCAGTTCCTCGTCCGGGGGGTAGTCGACACCGGTGAGGGTGAGGCCGTGGGGCGGGGCGACCGCGGTGGTGCGGGTGCCCGCGGCGAGGAGCTCGCCCGGCCAGGTGCGGGCGCGGCGGCCGTCACCGACCATGAGCAGCGTGCCGACCAGGCTGCGGACCATGGAGTGGCAGAAGGCGTCCGCCGTCACGTGCGCGACGACGAGGTGCTCGTCCACCCGCTCCCACTCGAAGCGCTGGAGCTCGCGCACCGTGGTCGCGCCCTCGCGGGGCTTGCAGTACGCCGCGTAGTCGTGGAGGCCCAGCAGTTCCTCGGCGGCCGCGTTCAGCGCGGCCACGTCCAGCGGCCGGTTCCAGGCGAGCGTGTCGCGCCGGCGCAGCGGGTCGACGCCCCACGGCGCGTCCGACACCTGGTAGCGGTAGTGGCGCCGCAGCGCCGAGAAGCGGGCGTCGAAGGCGGACGGGACGACCCGCGCGCCCAGCACCCGCACGTCCGGCGGCAGGATCCGGTTCCACCGGTGCGCCATCCGCGCCAGGTCCGGGACGCCGTGCTCGTCCACCGGCACCCGCCCCTCGCCGGGCTCCAGCGGCACCACGTCGACGTGCACGACCTGGCCCGTGGCGTGCACCCCGGCGTCCGTGCGGCCGGCCACCACCACCGAGTGCGGCACCGACCGCCCCGGCGGCTGCTTGGCCAGCGCGTCCTCGAGCAGGCCCTGCACGGTGCGCAGGCCGGGCTGCTTGGCCCAGCCGTTGAAGTCCGTGCCGTCGTAGGACACGTCGAGGCGCACGCGAACGAGCCCGCCCTCCCCAGCGGGAGCAGCGGGCTCGTCCACGGCAGTGCGTGCCGAGATCAGGACTCGTCCTTCTTCTCGGCAGCGGTGTCCTCGGCCTTGGCCTCGGCGGTCTCCTCAGCCTCGGCCTTGGTCTCGGCCTCGGCGTTCTCCGCCGGCGCCTCGGTCGCCTCGGCCTTCGGGGCCTCCTCGGCCTTCGGCTCGTCCTTGGCGAACTTGGTGCCGCGAGCGGCCTCCGCCTCGGTGGTGACCAGCTGCTCGGTCACCAGCGCGATGACGGCCATCTTCGCGTTGTCACCCTTGCGCGGCATCGTCTTGATGATGCGGGTGTAACCGCCGGGGCGGTTCGCGAAGTGGGGACCGATCTCCGCGAAGAGCTTGTGCACGACGTCCTTGTCGCGGATGGTCTTCATGACCTCGCGGCGGTTGTGCAGGTCGCCCTTCTTGGCCTTGGTGATCAGCCGCTCGGCGATCGGCCGCAGCCGCTTCGCCTTCGCCTCGGTGGTCGTGATCCGACCGTGCTCGAACAGCTGGGTGGCCAGGTTGGCCATGATGAGCCGCTCGTGCGCCGGCGACCCGCCGAGACGCGGACCCTTGGTCGGGGTGGGCATCGGTTGCTCCTCTCAGGGCGCGCCGGGAGCCCGGACGCGCAACACAGCTACAGCTGCTCTGTCTCCGCGTAGTCCTGACCGTCGTCGTAGCCGTTGTCCTCGACGGGGCCGACCGTGCCGACGGTCGTGCTCTCCGAGGACCAGCCCTCGGCCGGGTACTCGGCAGCCGCGGCGGACGGGTCGAACCCGGGCGGGCTGTCCTTGAGCGCGAGCCCGAGGCCGGCCAGCTTCATCTTGACCTCGTCGATGGACTTCGCACCGAAGTTGCGGATGTCCAGCAGGTCGGCCTCGCTGCGCGAGACCAGCTCCCCGACGGTGTGGATGCCCTCCCGCTTGAGGCAGTTGTAGGAGCGCACCGTCAGGTCGAGGTCCTCGATCGGCATCGCGTACGCCGCGATGGTGTCGGCCTCGGCGGGCGACGGGCCGATCTCGATGCCCTCGGCATCGACGTTGAGCTCGCGGGCGAGCCCGAACAGCTCGACGAGGGTGCGACCGGCCGACGCCACCGCGTCCCGCGGGGTGATGGACGGCTTGGTCTCCACGTCGAGGATCAGCTTGTCGAAGTCCGTGCGCTGCTCGACACGGGTCGCCTCGACCTTGTAGGTCACCTTCAGCACCGGCGAGTAGATCGAGTCCACCGGGATGCGGCCGATCTCGGCGCCGGTCTGCTTGTTCTGCATCGCAGGGACGTAACCGCGACCACGCTCGACGACGAGCTCGATCTCCAGCTTGCCCTTGGCGTTGAGCGTGGCGATGTGCAGATCCGGGTTGTGCACCGTGACACCGGCCGGCGGCACGATGTCGGCGGCGGTGACCTCACCCGGCCCCTGCTTGCGCAGGTACATCGTCACCGGCTCGTCCTCCTCGGAGCTGACGACCAGCTCCTTGATGTTCAGGATGACGTCGGTGACGTCCTCCTTCACACCGGGGATCGTGGTGAACTCGTGCAGCACACCGTCGATGCGCAGGCTGGTGACAGCCGCCCCCGGGATGGAGGAGAGCAGCGTGCGACGCAACGAGTTGCCCAGGGTGTAGCCGAACCCCGGCTCCAGCGGCTCGATGACGAACCGGGAGCGGGTCTCCGACACGACCTCCTCGGACAGTGTGGGTCGCTGGGAGATGAGCACTTGACTTTCCTTCCCTCACGGCGCCCGCCATATGACGCCGATGGAATGGCGTGCCCGCGTAGCGCGGGCCGGTGGCGGGGTTCCTGCACCGCCACCACAGTCTGCGAGCCGCCGACGACCGCTCGGCGGCCGTCGGCGGGACGCGTCACTTCGAGTAGAGCTCGACGATGAGCTGCTCGGTGACCGGGGTGTCGATCTGCGCGCGCTCCGGGCGCTGGTGCACCAGGATCCGCAGGTTCGAGGGCACGACCTGCAGCCAGGCCGGGACCGGACGCTCGCCCAGGGTCTCCTTGGCGATGATGAACGGCGTGGTGTTCAGCGACTTCGGCTTGACGTCGATGATGTCCCACTTCGAGACCTGGAAGCTCGGGACGTTGACGCGCTTGCCGTTGACCAGGAAGTGGCCGTGGCTGACCAGCTGCCGCGCCATCCGGCGGGTGCGGGCCAGGCCGGCGCGGTACACGACGTTGTCCAGCCGGCATTCCAGCAGCTGCAGGAGGTTGTCACCGGTCTTGCCCGGGCGCCGGTTGGCTTCCTCGTAGTAGTTGCGGAACTGCCGCTCGAGCACGCCGTAGGTGTACCGGGCCTTCTGCTTCTCCTGGAGCTGCAGCAGGTACTCGGTCTCCTTGATGCGCGCACGACCGTGCTGCCCCGGCGGGTACGGGCGGCGCTCGAACGCCTGGTCACCGCCGACCAGGTCGACCTTCAGCCGGCGGGACTTGCGGGTTGCGGGGCCGGTGTAACGAGCCATTGTTGTTCCTTACTCCTTTCCCGCGACTCAGACCCGACGACGCTTCGGCGGGCGGCAACCGTTGTGCGGCTGCGGGGTGACGTCCTGGATGGTGCCGACCTCGAGACCGGCAGCCTGCAGCGACCGGATGGCCGTCTCGCGACCCGAGCCCGGGCCCTTGACGAAGACGTCGACCTTCTTCATGCCGTGCTCGGCGGCCTTGCGGGCCGCGTTCTCGGCGGCCATCTGCGCGGCGAACGGGGTGGACTTGCGGGAGCCCTTGAACCCGACGTGGCCGGCGGAGGCCCAGCTGATCACCGCACCGGTCGGGTCGGTGATCGAAACGATGGTGTTGTTGAACGTGCTCTTGATGTGCGCCTGGCCGTGAGCGACGTTCTTCTTCTCCTTGCGCCGCACCTTCTTGACGGCACCAGCGCGCTGCTTGGGTGGCATAGCTTCTGCTGACTCCTAGCGAGGCTTACTTCTTGGCCTTCTTCTTGCCGGCGACCGTCTTCTTCGGGCCCTTGCGGGTGCGGGCGTTGGTCTTGGTCCGCTGCCCGTGCACCGGCAGGTGGCGGCGGTGCCGCAGACCCTGGTAGCACCCGATCTCGATCTTCCGGCGGATGTCGGCCTGGACCTCGCGGCGGAGGTCACCCTCGACGCGGTAGTGCTCCTCGATGAAGTCACGCAGCTTGGTGAGCTGGTCGTCATCGAGCTCGCGCGGCCTGGCGTCGGGCGAGATGCCGGTCCCCGCGAGGATCTCCTTCGCCCGCGTCCTGCCGATGCCGTAGATGTAGGTGAGCGCGATCTCCATGCGCTTGTCGCGCGGGAGGTCGACTCCGACGAGCCGTGCCATGCGGCTCCTTCTCCTTCTGTCCTTCCAGGTCTTCTCCCGCCCCGTCCCCGACGCGTCGGGGCCCCGGCCTGGTCCGGGGGTCAGCCGACCCACTCGTGGGTCGACAGGCAGCGGGAGTTCCTACTCCATGTCCGCGATCGCTGCGGTCAGCCCTGGCGCTGCTTGTGCCGGGCGTTGTCGCAGATCACCAGCACCCGCCCGTGACGGCGGATGACCTGGCACTTGTCGCAGATTCGCTTCACACTCGGTTGGACCTTCACGGTCGTGCTCTCCTGCTCGAACGCGTGCTCGGGATCCCCCGAACACCGTGGAGGTCACTTGTAGCGGTAGACGATGCGCCCACGGGAAAGGTCGTACGGCGAGAGCTCCACCACGACCCGGTCCTCAGGCAGGATGCGGATGTAGTGCTGGCGCATCTTGCCACTGATGTGTGCGAGGACCTTGTGGCCGTTCTCCAACTCGACGCGGAACATCGCGTTGGGGAGTGGCTCGATCACCCGACCCTCGACCTCAATGGCCCCGTCTTTCTTGCCCATGTCCTCCGCGTTTCGTGACGGTGACGGTTTTCGGACCGAAGTCCCTGCCACGCGCACCGGAGGCCCCGATGCCCGCGACGGACGCACACCTGCCCCCGGTCCGGACACACCGCAGGAACCCCGTCCCGCTCGAACGGGAACGGGCGCCGAGGCACGACGAACCGGCGACAGGAGCGCGCCGATGGTCCATCGTACGCGCCGCCGTTCCACCCCTCCACATCGGGGCAGCTCATGCCCCTTGTGCTCACCGCGCGTGACCGATCGGCCACCCGTCCGGCACGGCCACCGCGGCGGCGGCTTGCGGGGCACCCCGGGGCTCATTACGTTCGATCAATCGTCGACAACGCGGTCGAGGCCACGATCCCAGGGAGAACCGAGGAGCAGCGTGACATCCCAGCAGGACAGGCGCGACCCGCGCCCCGCGCGGTGGCAGGACAGGGCCATCCGCAAGCTCGACGAGTACCGGACCTTCCTCCGCGGCGCGGTGCGCAACCCCCGGGCGGTCGGCGCGGCCATGCCGACCTCGGCCGCCGTCGCGGCGACCGTCGCGCAGGTGGTGCCCACCACCGGCGCGCCCGTGGTGGTCGAGCTCGGCCCCGGCACCGGCTCCCTCAGCGACGGCATCCACGCCCGCCTCCCGCACGGGGCGCGGCACATCGGCGTCGAGCTCAGCAAGGAGATGGTCGACCACCTCCGGGCGCACAAGCCGTGGCTGGAGGTGGTGCACGCCGACGCCGGCGACCTGCTGGCCCTGCTGGACAAGCTCGACGTCGACCGGGTCGACGCGGTGATCAGCAGCATCCCGTGGTCGCTGATGCCCGGCGACGCCCAGGACCACGTGCTGCGCCAGGCCACGGAGGCCCTCGACCCGCACGGCGCGTTCACCGCGCTCACCTACCGGCCCGCCGACCGGACGCCCGGCGGCCGCCGCTTCCGCACCCGGCTCCAGCACGCCTTCGACGAGGTGCTCACCCACACGACCTGGCGGAGCGTGCCGCCGATCCTGCACTACATCTGCCGTCGCCCACGGCGGTGACCCCCTCCGGCGGGCCGTCGAGCGCGATCAAGCGCACGCTCGCACCAGGGAGGGACGCCGCGCGCGACCACGCGCCGCGACGACGTGACCACCCTCCGCCATCCACGGCGGTGGTGAACGGCTGCGTGGCGCGCGACGTGGAAGGGTTAACGTCGCGGCGTTCCACTGGAGGGCAGGAGAAGGCGTTGAGCAAGCGAAGGAAGCTGCGCGAGTACTGGACCTTCCTGAGCAGCGCAGCTCGGCAACCGTCGACGGTGGGCGCGGTGCTGCCGACCTCCCAGCACGTCGCGGAGGCAGTGGCCGCCTTCGTGCCCAGCTCCGGCACGCCGACGGTGCTGGAGCTCGGACCGGGGACCGGCAGGCTCAGCGAGCCGATCCAGCGGCGGCTCGGCGACCAGGGGCGCCACCTGGCCGTCGAGATCGACCCGAAGATGGTCCGCTACCTGCAGCGGACCAAGCCGTGGTTGCGCGTGATCGAGGGCGACGCCACCCACCTGCGGAAGCTCCTCGACGACGCCGGCGTCGACCGGGTGGACGCGGTGATCAGCAGCATCCCGTGGACCCTGCTGCCGAGGGAGAAGCAGCGCGAGCTGCTGCACGAAGCCGCCTCGGTGATGTCGGCGGACGGGGTGTTCACCACCGTCACGTACCTGACGGCGCTGTGGCGGCCGTCCAGCCAGAAGTTCGTCGAGGCGCTGGAGGACAGCTTCGACGAGGTCACGCCCCGCGCCACGGTCTGGCGCAACGTGCCCCCGGCCCGCATCTACGCCTGCCGCCGCCCGCGCTGAGCGCCCGGGCGGCGGGCCGCCGGTCAGTCCTCGGGGGCGGTGAGCACCCAGGGGCCGTCCTCGGTGATGGCCACGGTGTGCTCCCAGTGCGCCGCGCGGGACCCGTCGGCCGTCACCACGGTCCACTCGTCGTCGAGCTCCACGGTCTCCGCGGTGCCGAGGGTGAGCATCGGCTCCACCGCGATCGCCATGCCGACGCGCAGCTTCGGGCCGCGGCCCGGCTTGCCGAGGTTCGGCAGGAACGGCTCCATGTGCATCTGGGTGCCGATGCCGTGGCCGCCGTAATCGGCGATGATCCCGTACTCCAGCCCGTCGGCGCCCGCCGCCGCGAGCGCCGCGGTCTCCACCGCGTGGGAGATGTCGGTCAGCCGGTTGCCGGCCCGGACCTTCTCGATCCCGGCCCACATCGACGCCTCGGTGGCGGCCGACAGCGCGCGGTCCTGCGCGCTGACCTCGCCGATCGCCAGCGTCACCGCGGAGTCGCCGTGCCAGCCGTCCAGGATCGCGCCGCAGTCCACCGACAGCAGGTCGCCCTCGGACAGCACCTCGTCGCGGGAGGGGATGCCGTGCACGACCTTCTCGTTCAGCGAGGCGCAGATCGACGCCGGGAAGCCGTGGTAGCCCTTGAACGACGGCACCGCCCTCGCGTCGCGGATGGTCTGCTCGGCGACCTCGTCGAGCTCACCGGTGCTGGCCCCGGCCTTGGCCTCCGCCGCCACCGCGGCCAGCGCGCGGGCGACCACCAGGCCCGCCGCGCGCATCGCCTCGATCTCGCCACGAGACTTGAGCTCGATGCCCTTGCCCCGACGCAACAACGCACTCACCTTCGCAAAAAGAGTTTCGGGTTCGCCCACGACCGCGCTGGGCCGCCCGCAGGCGGCACCAGCGCAGGGTCTGGAGGGCCGCGCGCGGCCTCAGCCGCGGGAGCGGAGCGCGTCCAGCGCGCGGGCGGTGATCTCCTCGATCGAGCCCACGGCGTCGATCTTGATGATCTTGTCCTGGTAGTACGCCAGCAGCGGCTCGGTCTCCTCGCGGTAGACCGCGAGCCGGCGGCGGATGACGTCCTCGGTGTCGTCGGAGCGGCCCCGCGCCAGCATGCGCTTGACCAGCTCCTCCTCCGGCACGTCGAACTGCAGCACGGCGGTCAGCTCGACGCCCCGCTCCGCCAGCATGTCGCGCAGCACGTCGGCCTGCGCGGTGTTGCGCGGGTAGCCGTCCAGCAGGAAGCCCTTCGCGGCGTCCTCGTCGGCGAGGCGGTCGCGCACCATCTCGTTGGTGACCTCGTCCGGCACCAGCTCACCGGCGTCCATGTAGCTCTTGGCCTTCTGGCCGAGCGGCGTCTCGTTGCCGATGTTGGCGCGGAACAGGTCGCCGGTGGAGATGTGCGGTACGCCGAGCTCCTGGCTCAGCACGGCCGCCTGGGTGCCTTTGCCCGCACCGGGCGGGCCGACGAGAACCAATCGCACCAAGGGTCTGCCTCCGAATCAGTCTGATCGCACGCCAACTCCTGACGAGCGCTGCGCGGCGCCCGTCGACTCACGAGCGACCGCTGTGAAAACCGAGCACGGCCACCCCGGCCGTGCCGGAACCTGCGGTGTCCCCGGGCGCGGCGGACCGCGCCCGGACCGCACACTTTACCGGAGGAATCCCTCGTACTTCCGCTGCGTGAGCTGGCTCTCGATCTGCTTCACGGTGTCCAGGCCCACGTTGACCATGATCAGCACCGCGGTGCCGCCGAACGGGAAGTTCTGCGCCTGGCCCTGACCACCGGTGACGCCGAGGAAGAAGTTCGGCAGGATCGCGATGATGCCCAGGTACAGCGCACCGGGCAGCGTGATCCGGGAGAGCACGAAGTTCAGGTACTCGGCGGTCGGCCGGCCCGGCCGGATGCCCGGGATGAAGCCGCCGAACTTCTTCATGTCCTCGGCGCGCTCTTCCGGGTTGAACGTGATCGACACGTAGAAGTACGCGAAGAACACGATCAGCGCCATGTACAGCAGGATGTGCACCCAGCTGGACGGGTCGACGATGTAGGTCTGGATGATCCGCGCCCACCAGCTGTCCTCGTTGCCGGCCAGCTGGCCGATGAGCTGCGGCAGGTACAGCAGCGAGGAGCCGAAGATGACCGGGATGACACCCGCCTGGTTCACCTTCAGCGGCAGGTAGGTGGAGGTGCCGCCGTACATCCGGCGGCCGATCATGCGCTTGGCGTACTGCACCGGGATCCGGCGCTGGGCCTGCTCGATGAACACCACCGTGGCGATGATCGCGATCGCGAAGGCGCAGACCACGGCGAACACCAGGCCGCCGTGCGACTGCAGGATCGCACCGCCCTCGGCCGGGATGCGGGCCGCGATGGAGGTGAAGATCAGCAGCGACATGCCGTTGCCGATGCCGCGCTCGGTGATCAGCTCACCCATCCACATCAGCACGGCCGCACCGGCGGTCATGACGACCACGATGGTGACCAGGTTGAGCACCGAGTCGTCCGGGATCGGCGAGACCGAGCAGCCCTGGAACAGCTGGCCGCGCACGGCCAGCGCCACCACGCCGGTGCCCTGCAGCATCGCCAGCGCGATGGTCAGGTACCGGGTGTACTGGGTCAGCTTCGCCTGGCCGGACTGGCCTTCCTTCTTCAGCTGCTCGAAGCGCGGGATGACCACCTGCAGCAGCTGGATGATGATGCTCGCGGTGATGTAGGGCATGATGCCCAGCGACAGCACCGACAGCTGGAGCAGCGCACCGCCGCTGAAGAGGTTGAGCAGGGAGTAGACGCTCTGCGAGCCGCTGCCCTCGATCTGCTCGATGCACTGCTGGATGTTCGGGTACGACACCCCTGGCGAGGGGATCGTCGCGCCGAGCCGGTACAGCACCACCATGCCGAGGGTGAAAAGGATCTTGCGGCGCAGGTCCGGCGTCGCCAGAGCCGAGCGGAAGGCGCCGAGCACGCGAACCTCCTGTACGCGAGCCGGTCGGGACCGGCCTCAGAAGAGATGCGGCCGACTCCCTCGAGCCGACCCAGCGGGAAGTTTCCTGCAGGACCGCGGTGCGCCCACGGCACTACCGCGCGACTCTAGCAGGCCTCGCGGCGGACACGGACAGCGACCGAATCCTCACGACGATCAACATATCGCAACACCCGGGGAAGCAGCGGCAACCGCGCCGCAGTGGGCGCGGTTGCCGTTTTTCCCACCACGAGCTGCGGGTTCTCCAGCGCGGGGGCAGCGGGCCGGGGGCGCGTCCCGCGCGACCCGTCAGCCGCAGTGGGCCGCCTTCTCCTCGTCCGTCATCGGCCGGGTGGACTGGGTGATGGTGCCGCCCTGGTCGTCGGCGGGGCCGGAGGCCTCCATGTCGACGTACCAGATGTAGTGGTCGTGGAACTCGTCCGGGAACCGCAGCTCGTAGGTCCCGGCCACCCGCTGCATCGTCGCCCCGTGGTAGACCTGGCCGACCTCACCCGGCCTGACCTCGACGAACGTCGTCTGCGACTCGGTGTGCTCGGAGCGCCACTCGTGGCCGTAGGTCGCCTTGAAGCTCACCTTGAACACCTCGCCGAACGTGGTGGACAGCGACAGGCCGAGGCTGTTGCTCTCCGCCGTGGTGTCCGACCAGGAGACGTTCATCGTCTGGTTCCTGTCGGTGCAGTTGAACACCGGGGCGCCGACCGGATTGCTGGTGTCCTGGTAGTACTGCACCTCCCCGCTCGGGTGGAACTCGCAGCTGTCGGTGCCGTTGTCGCACTTCTCCAGCAGCTCCCGCGCGGTGGGCGGGTCGTCCTCGGCGAGCGCTGGGGGCGTCAGCGCGGCGGTCGCCGCGAGCGCCGACACGAGGGTCGCCGCGATGCCGTACCTCATTCGAACTCCCTCCTCGCACCCGCCGTCACGGGCAGGCGTCGATCTCCTCCTGCGTCATGTCCCGCGTGTGCTGGCTGATCGCGGACGAGGGGTCCGGTGCGGGGCCGGTGATCTCCAGGTCGACGTACCAGATGTAGTGGTCGTGGAACTTGTCCGGGAAGCGCAGCTCGTAGGTGCCGGAGACCTTCTGCATCTGCGCGGCGCGCTCCACCCAGCCGACCTGGTGCGGGCCGGTGTCGACGAAGGTGGTCTGCGACTCGGTGTGCGACTCCTCCCAGGTGTGCTGGTAGGTCTGCTCGTAGGCGACCGCGAACACCTTGCCGAAGCCGGCTTCGGTGGTCATGGACAGGCCGGCGCTGTTGCTCTGCGAGGTGGTGTCCGACCACGACACCGAGGACCGCTGGTCGTCGGCCGTGCAGTTGTGCACCGGCTCGCCGACCTGCTTGGCGTCCGCGGTGAAGTGCTCGGGCTCGCCCTCGGGGTGGAACACGCAGCTGTCGGTGCCGTTGTCGCACTTCTCCAGCAGCTCGCGGACCGTCGGCCCGTCCTCGGCGGTGGCGGTCGTGGCGGGCAGGACCATCGCGCCCAGCACGCCGGCCGAGGCGACCAGGGCGCGGATCGTTCGGGTGCGCATCACGGGCCTCCTCAGCTCAGGCCGACCGACTGGGCGCGGTCGTTCATCAGCTCGCCGACGTCCGGGGTGTTCTCCTTGAACGGCCCGTCGCGCTCGCCGCCCAGGTCCGGCTCGGGGTACAGCCAGATCCAGCACTGGGCCCACGGCTGCACCGAGGAGACGACGTCCTTCCAGTCGTCGGGGAGGTTCAGCTGGAAGTTGACGACCCCGTCCTTCTCGCACACGTCGGAGCCGTAGATGGTGAAGCTGCTGCCCCCGTAGTTCACCTCGGTGAACAGGGTGGCCTGGATGACGTCGCCGCTCGCGGTGCGCCGCTCGGCGGTCGCCTCGGCGTAGGAGGCGAAGCACCGCAGGTCCCCGGTGCTCTGGACGTAGCGGCAGTGCCGGTCCGGCGGCGCGGACCCCGGCTCGGGTCCCGCCTGGGCCAGCGATGCTCCCGGCACCACCGCGGCCAGCACCGCGACGAGCACCAGGAGGGCGCGCCGCCCCCGCTGTCCGGTTCGCATCAGCCGTCGCTCCTCTCGTGGACTGCCCGGCTGCCGCCCTGGTGGGCGGCGCTGGATCAATCTAGCGACGGCGTGCGCGGCGCAGGACCGACGAAGGAGCGCGGGCGGGGCAGACCTTCGCCTGAGGACGTCCGGCGGAGGCGCGCGCGTCCGGATGCAGGAGGGCGCCCTGCTCCGCGGACGGACGCGCAGAAGCGACGAGGCCGGCCGACCCGGGGTGGGTCGACCGGCCTCGTCAGCGGTCTCGCTCGCCGCCTCAGCGGTCCAGCTTGGTGACCGAACCGCCCGCGGCGGTGATCTTCTCCTGGGCGCTGCCCGTGAACGCGTGCGCGGTCACGTCCAGCTTGATGCCCTCCAGGTCCCCGTCGCCGAGGATCTTCACGAGCTCGTTCTTCTTGACCAGGCCCTTGGCGACCAGCTCGTCGATGCCGACGGTGCCGCCCTCCGGGAACGCCTGGGCCAGCCGACCCACGTTCACACCCTGGTACTCGGTGCGGAAGCGGTTCTTGAAGCCGCGGAGCTTCGGGAGCCGCATGTGGATCGGCATCTGCCCGCCCTCGAAGCGGGGCGAGACGTTCTTGCGGGCCTTGGTGCCCTTGGTGCCGCGACCGGCGGTCTTGCCCTTGGAGGCCTCACCGCGGCCGACGCGGATCTTGTCGCGCTTGGCACCCGGGGCCGGACGCAGGTCGTGCAGTTTGATGACCATGTCAGTCGACCTCCTCGACCGTCACCAGGTGACTGACGGTCTTGATCATGCCGCGCACGTTGGGGTCATCCGGGCGCACCACGGACTGGCGGATCTTGCGCAGACCGAGGGTGCGCATGGTGTCGCGCTGGTTCTGGCGAGTGCCGACCAGCCCGCGCACCTGGGTGATCTTCAGCTGTGCCATGTCGATCAGACCCCCGTCCCCGCAGCACGGGCACGCAGCACGAACGCCGGGGCGACGTCCTCCAGCGGCAGGCCGCGGCGAGCCGCGACCTCCTCCGGCCGCTGCAGCTGCTTCAGCGCGTTGACCGTGGCGTGCACGATGTTGATCGGGTTGTCGCTGCCCAGCGACTTGCTCAGCACGTCGTGGATGCCGGCGCACTCCAGCACCGCACGCACCGGGCCACCGGCGATCACACCGGTACCGGCGCTGGCCGGACGCAGCAGGACCTTGCCCGCCGCCTCCTCACCCTGCACCGGGTGGGTGATGGTGCCGCCCAGGCGCGGGACGCGGAAGAAGTTCTTCTTCGCCTCCTCGACACCCTTGGCGATCGCCGCCGGAACTTCCTTGGCCTTGCCGTAACCGACACCGACCATGCCGTCACCGTCGCCGACGACGACCAGCGCGGTGAAGCTGAAGCGCCGACCGCCCTTGACGACCTTCGCGACGCGGTTGATGGTCACGACACGTTCGAACTGCGGGGTCTTCTCTTGGGCCGCCCCGCCACGGCCGCCGTCGCGGCGGTCCCGGCGGTCCTTGCCGCCGGACTCCCCGCCCTCACGCCGAGTGCGTCCAGGCATCAGGCGTCCCTTCCGATCTCGTTCTCAACCACTTGTCAGAACTCCAGTCCGCCGTCACGCGCGGCGTCCGCCAGCGCAGCGACCCGACCGTGGTAGTCGTTGCCGCCGCGGTCGAAGACGACCTTCTCGATGCCGGCGTTCTTGGCCCGGGCGGCGACGAGCTCGCCGACCTTGGTGGCCTTGGCCTTCTTGTCGCCCTCGAAGGCGCGGACGTCGGCCTCGAGGCTGGAGGCCGAGGCCAGCGTGTGGCCCTTCGTGTCGTCGATGACCTGGGCAACGATGTGGCGCAGCGACCGGCTCACGACCAGGCGCGGGCGTTCGGCGGTGCCGAGGATCTTCTTGCGGATGCGCGTGTGCCGCTTGGCCCGGGCCAGCCGACGCTTGGTCGAGATGCCCTTGCCCACCGGCTTGCGCTTGGTAGCTGTCGTCTCGCTCATGGTCACTTACCCGTCTTCCCGACCTTGCGGCGGATGTTCTCACCTGCGTAGCGGACACCCTTGCCCTTGTACGGGTCGGGCTTGCGCAGCTTGCGGATCCTGGCGGCGATCTCGCCGACCAGCTGCTTGTCGATGCCCTTGACCGACAGCTTGGTCGGCCCGTCAACGGCGAACTGGATGCCTTCCGGCGGTTCGATCACGATGGGGTGGCTGTAGCCGAGGGAGAACTCGAGGTTCGACCCCTTCTGCAGCACGCGGTAACCGACGCCGTGGATCTCCAGGGACTTCTCGTAGCCCTGGCTGACACCGATGACCATGTTGTTCACCAAGGTCCTGGTGAGCCCGTGCAGCGAGCGGCTCTCCCGCTCGTCGTTCGGGCGCTTCACCAAGATCGAGCCGTCCTCGTCCTTCTCGACGGTGATCGGCTCGGCGACCTGGTGCGTCAGGGTGCCCTTCGGGCCCTTCACCGTCACCGCCTGGCCGTCGATCGTCACCTCGACGCCGGAGGGGACGGTGATCGGCAGCTTTCCGATGCGCGACATTGCCGCTCCTCCTCCCTCACCAGACGTAGGCGAGAACTTCCCCGCCCACGCCCTTCTTCATGGCCTGCCGGTCGGTCATGAGACCGCCGGAGGTCGAGATGATCGCGACGCCCAGGCCACCCAGCACCTTGGGCAGGTTGGTGGACTTGGCGTAGACCCGCAGACCGGGCTTGGAGACCCGGCGCAGGCCCGCGATGCTCCGCTCGCGGTTCGGGCCGTACTTGAGCTCGACGACGAGCTGCTTGCCCTTCTCGCCCTCTTCGACGCGGGAGCCGGCCACGTAGCCCTCCCGCTTGAGGATCTCGGCGATGTTCGCCTTCAGCTTGGAGTGCGGCATCACGACCTCGTCGTGGTATGCCGCGTTCCCGTTGCGCAGACGCGTCAGCATGTCTGCGATCGGATCGGTCATCGTCATGACCTGCTCAACCTTTCTCGTCTGGTTCCGACGGGCCCCGACCGGACACCACCCGCGGGTGGCGCGTCTGGGCCCTGGCCTGGACGAAGCTCGGGGTGCCCGACCACGGTGGCCGGTCCCTCCTCGTTTCGCGTGCAAGCACGGCCTTCGCCGCGGAGCGTGGGCATCAGCCCTGGTCAACGCCTGCTGAGAGTACCGGTCGCCGGCATCCTCGCAGCACACGCCCCTCGGGACCCGGGTCGTGGCCGGCTCGCACCGCCACGCCGACCCGGACCGTGGGGGCCTCAGTTCACCAGGAGGCCTTGCTCACGCCGGGCAGCTCGCCCGCGTGCGCCATCTCGCGGAAGCACACCCGGCACAGCCCGAACTTGCGGAACACCGCCCGCGGACGCCCGCAGCGCTGGCAGCGGGTGTAGCCGCGAACGCTGAACTTCGGCTTGCGCGAAGCCTTGATAACCAGCGCCTTCTTGGCCATCGCTCAGTTCTCCTTGAACGGGAAGCCCAGGTGCTTCAGCAGCGCCCGACCCTCCTCATCGTTGGTGGCCGTGGTCACGACGGTGATGTCCATGCCGCGCGGACGGTCGATGGTGTCCGGGTCGATCTCGTGGAACATCGACTGCTCGTTCAGGCCGAACGTGTAGTTGCCCCGGCCGTCGAACTGCTTCGGCGAGAGCCCGCGGAAGTCGCGGATGCGCGGCAGCGCGATGGTGACCAGGCGGTCCAGGAACTCCCACATCCGGTCGCCGCGCAGGGTCACCCGCGCACCGATCGGCATGCCCTCACGCAGCTTGAACTGCGCGATGGACTTGCGAGCCCGCCGGATCTCCGGCTTCTGACCGGTGATGGTGGCAAGGTCGCGGACCGCGCCCTCGATCAGCTTGCTGTCCCGAGCGGCGTCGCCAACACCCATGTTGACCACGACCTTGACCACGCCCGGCACCTGCATGACGTTGGAGTACGTGAACTCCTCGGTCAGCGCCTGACGGATCTCTTCGCGGTAACGGGTCTTGAGCCTCGGGACGATCTTCTCAGCGGTCGTCATGATCAGATGTCCTTACCGTTACGACGCGAGATGCGAACCTTCTTGCCGTCCTCACCGATGCGGTAGCCGACGCGGGTGGGCTTGCCGTCGGAGTCCACGACCATCACGTTGCTCACGTGGATCGGCGCTTCCTGGGTCACGATGCCCCCGGACTGCGCCCCACGCTCGGTCCGCGAGACCTTGGTGTGCTTCTTGATCCGGTTGACACCCTCGACCAGGACCCGCTGCTCCTTGGGCATGGCCTTGATGACCTTGCCCTTGGCGCCCTTGTCCTTGCCGGAGATGACGACGACCGTGTCGCCCTTCTTGACCTTCATCACAAGACCTCCGGCGCGAGCGAGATGATCTTCATGAACTTCTTGTCGCGCAGCTCCCGGGCGACCGGCCCGAAGATGCGGGTACCCCGCGGCTCGCCGCCCGGCTTCACCAGCACCGCAGCGTTCTCGTCGAAACGGATGTACGACCCGTCCGGACGACGACGTTCCTTCTTCTGACGGACGATGACGGCCTTGACCACATCGCCCTTCTTGACGTTGGCTCCGGGGATGGCTTCCTTGACGGTCGCCACGATGATGTCCCCGAGGCCCGCGTAGCGGCGGCCCGACCCACCGAGGACGCGGATCGTGAGGATCTCCTTGGCCCCGGTGTTGTCGGCGACGCGCAGTCGCGACTCCTGCTGGATCACGTCTTTCTCCTGACCCTAAGTACTCGAGCTCGGTCGCCCGAGCACACTCTGGCGCGCCAAATTTCCGACCTGACGCGCGCGGTCAACTTCCGGCACGAGGCCCGGCCGGTCGCTGGGATCGCCCCTGGCGGCCGGCCGGGCCGCGAAACCTCCGTCTTACTTGGCCTTCTCGAGGATCTCGACGAGCCGCCAGCGCTTGGTGGCCGACAGCGGACGAGTCTCCATCAGCAGCACGCGGTCGCCGACACCGGCCGAGTTGGCCTCGTCGTGCGCCTTGACCTTGCTGGTCTGCCGCATGACCTTGCCGTAGAGGGCGTGCTTCTTGCGGTCCTCGAGGGAGACCACGATCGTCTTGTCCATCTTGTCCGAGACGACGTAGCCTTCGCGCACCTTCCGGCGGTTGCGCTCCACGCCCTGACCTTCCTTCTCGCTCATGCCGCGCCCTCCTCAGCGCCTTCCGGGGACACCGTCAGGCCGAGCTCGCGCTCTCGCATGATCGTGTAGATCCGGGCGATGTCCTTCCGGACCGTGCGCAGCCGGCGGTTGTTGCTCAGCTGCCCGGTGGCCATCTGGAAGCGGAGGTTGAACAGCTCCTCCTTCGCCTCCTTCAGCCGCTGGACGAGCTCCTCGTCGCTCAGCTCGCGGAGCTCAGAAGCGGTGACACCCGCTGCCATCAGAAGTCACCACCCTCGCGGGACACGATCTTGCACTTCATCGGGAGCTTGTGCGCCGCACGGGTCAGCGCCTCGATCGCCGTCTTCTCGTTCGGGAAGGTCAGCTCGAACATGATGCGTCCGGGCTTGACGTTGGCGACCCAGGACTCCGGCGAGCCCTTACCGGAACCCTGCCGGGTCTCCGCGGGCTTCTTGGTGAGCGGGCGGTCCGGGAAGATGTTGATCCACACCTTGCCGCCGCGCTTCACGTGCCGGGTGATCGCGATACGGGCCGACTCGATCTGGCGGTTGGTCACGTAGCCGTGCTCGATCGCCTGAATGCCGTACTCACCGAAGCTGATCCTGGTGCCACCCTTGGCGAAGCCCTTGCGCTTCGGTGCGTGGCTCTTGCGCCACTTCACCCTGCGTGGGACGAGCACGTCTCAGCCCTCCGTCTTCTCTTCAGCCGCAGCAGCCTGCGGCTGCTCGCCCTCCGTGGCTGTGGCCTTCTCAGCCTTGGCGGACTTGTCAGCTGCAGCACGGTCACCGCCGCCGGAGCCCCGACGACGACCACCGCGGTCGGAACGGCCACCGCGCTCACCACCGCGCGGCGGACGGACCTCGGACTCCTGCTGCTTCTGCTTCAGGCCACCGACCAGTTCGCCCTTGTAGATCCACACCTTCACGCCGATGCGGCCGAAGGTCGTGCGGGCCTCGAAGAAGCCGTAGTCGATGTCCGCGCGCAGCGTGTGCAGCGGGACCCGACCCTCGCGGTAGAACTCCGAGCGGGACATCTCGGCGCCGCCCAGGCGACCGCCGCACTGCACCCGGATGCCCTTGACCTGCGGCGAGCGCATGGCCGACTGGATGGCCTTGCGCATCGCGCGCCGGAAGGACACGCGGTTGGACAGCTGCTCGGCCACGCCCTGCGCGACCAGCTGGGCGTCCGCCTCGGGGTTCTTGACCTCGAGGATGTTGAGCTGGACCTGCTTGCCGGTCAGCTTCTCCAGCGCACCGCGGATGCGGTCCGCCTCGGCACCGCGGCGGCCGATGACGATGCCCGGCCGCGCGGTGTGGATGTCCACCCGGACCCGCTCGCGGGTGCGCTCGATCTCGACCTTGGAGATCCCGGCGCGCTCCATGCCGCGAGACAGCTGCCGGCGGATCTTGACGTCCTCCGCCACGTACTCCGCGTACTGCTTGTCGGCGTACCAGCGGGACTTCCAGTCCGTGGTGATGCCGAGTCGGAAGCCGTGCGGGTTGATCTTCTGACCCACTACCGGGCACTCCCCTTCTGGCTCTTTCGGGACTTCGTCGCCGCCTTCGGCCGGGACTCGACCTCGACCGTGATGTGGCTGGTCCGCTTGCGGATCCGGTACGCGCGACCCTGCGCACGCGGCCGGAAGCGCTTCAACGTCGGCCCCTCGTCCACGTACGCGTGGCGCACGACCAGCGTGTCGGGGTCGAGGGAGAGGTTGTTCTCAGCGTTGGCGATCGCGCTGGCGAGCACCTTCGACACCGGACCACTGGCGGTCTGCGGCGCGAACTGGAGCACGGCCAGGGCATCGGCGGCACTCCGGCCCTTGATGAGCTCGACCACGCGGCGCGCCTTCATCGGCGACACGCGGACGAACCGGGCCCGCGCCACTGCGTGCGGGAACTCCTCCGCAGCAGTGGAGTCGGAACGGGCTGTCATCCTGCTACCCCTTGCTCTTACTCGTTCGTGTCACAGACCCGCTCAGCGGCGGCGCGACTTCCGGTCTTCCTTGACGTGGCCCTTGAAGGTGCGGGTGGGGGCGAACTCGCCCAGCTTGTGCCCGACCATCGCCTCGGTGACGAACACCGGGACGTGCTTGCGGCCGTCGTGCACCGCGAAGGTGTGGCCCAGCATGTCCGGGATGATCGTGGACCGGCGGGACCAGGTCTTGATCACGGTCTTCTTGCCCGACTCGTTCAGCGCGTCCACCTTCTTGAGCAGGTGGTCGTCCACGAACGGGCCCTTCTTCAGGCTGCGTGGCATGGTTGCTTACCTCCCTGCTCAGCGCTTCTTGCCGGTGCGACGGCGGCGGACGATGAGCTTGTCACTGGGCTTGCGGAGGCGGGTCCGGCCCTCCGGCTTGCCCTTCGGGTTGACCGGGTGGCGACCACCGGAGGTCTTGCCCTCACCACCACCGTGCGGGTGGTCGACCGGGTTCATGACCACACCGCGGACGGTCGGGCGCTTGCCCTTCCACCGCATGCGGCCGGCCTTGCCCCAGTTGATGTTGGCGTGCTCGGAGTTGCCGACCTCGCCAACGGTCGCCCGGCACCGCGCGTCCACGTTGCGGATCTCGCCCGAAGGCATCCGCAGCTGGGCGTACGGGCCGTCCTTGGCCACCAGCTGCACCCGGGCACCGGCCGAGCGAGCGATCTTCGCGCCCTGACCGGGGCGGAGCTCGATCGCGTGGATCACGGTGCCGGTCGGGATGCTGCGCAGCGGCAGGTTGTTGCCCGGCTTGATGTCGGCCCGCGCACCGCTCTCGATCCGGTCGCCCTGCTTCACGCCGTTCGGCGCGATGATGTAGCGCTTCTCGCCGTCGGCGTAGTGCAGGAGCGCGATCCGAGCGCTGCGGTTCGGGTCGTACTCGATGTGCGCGACCTTGGCCGGCACACCGTCCTTGTCGTTGCGGCGGAAGTCGATCAGGCGGTAGGCCCGCTTGTGGCCGCCGCCCTTGTGCCGCGTGGTGATCTTGCCCTGAGCGTTGCGGCCCGCCTTGCGGTTCAGCGGCCGCACCAACGACTTCTCCGGCTCCGACCGCGTGATCTCGGCGAAGTCGGACACGCTCGCGCCGCGACGGCCTGGCGTCGTCGGCTTGTACTTGCGAATGCCCATGGTTATTGCAACCTCGTCCTAATCACTCAGGCGGCCGGTCCGCCGAAGATCTCGATCGGCTTGCTCTCCGGCGACAGGGTCACGATCGCCCGCTTGGTGTTCTTGCGCTTGCCGAAGCCGGTGCGGCTGCGCTTGCGCTTGCCCTGGCGGTTGATCGTGTTGACGTTGGTGACCTTGACGTCGAAGATCTTCTCGACCGCGATCTTGATCTCGGTCTTGTTCGCGCGCGGGTCCACCAGGAAGGTGTACTGGCCCTGCTCCAGCAGCCCGTAGCTCTTCTCGGAGATCACCGGAGCGAGGATGATGTCTCGCGGGTCGGTGCTCACTGCTCTGCCTCCTCTGCGGAAGACGCGGCGGCCTTGACCGACTTGCCCTTCGCCGAGCCGGCGACGAAGCGCTCGAACGCGGCCTTGGTGAACACCACGTCGTCGTTGTTGAGGACGTCGTAGGTGTTCAGCTGACCGGGGTCGATCAGGTGCACGTTCTGCAGGTTCCGCAGGCTCAGCCAGGAGGTCTCCTCCTCGCGGCGGTTGAGCACAACCAGAACCTTCTTGGCCTCGGTCCAGTTCCGCAGCGCGGTCTTCGCCGACTTGGTGGACGGCTTCTCACCGTCGACCACACCGGTCACCACGTGCAGCTGGCCGGCGCGAACCCGGTCGGAGAGGGCACCGCGCAGAGCGGCGACCTTCATCTTCTTCGGGGTCCGCTGGGAGTAGTCCCGCGGCTGCGGGCCGTGGACAGTCCCACCGCCGGTGAACTGCGGGGCGCGGATCGAGCCCTGGCGGGCGTTGCCGGTGCCCTTCTGGCGGTACGGCTTCTTGCCGCCGCCGGACACCATGCCGCGGGTCTTGGTGGCGTGCGTGCCCTGGCGCGCGGCGGCCAGCTGGGCCACCACGACCTGGTGCATGAGCGCCACGTTCGCCTGCACGTCGAAGATCTCGGCGGGCAGTTCGACGGTGCCGTCGGTCTTGCCGTCCGGGGTACGGACGTCGAGCGTCAGGCTCATCACGCACCACCCTTCGCAGGACTCTTCACGAGGACGAGGCCGCCCTTCGGGCCAGGCACAGCGCCCTTGATCAGGAGCAGGCCGGTCTCGGCCTCCACCTTGTGCAGCTTCAGGTTCTGCGTGGTGACGCGGTTGCGGCCCATGCGCCCGGCCATCCGCATGCCCTTGAACACGCGGCCCGGGGTGGCGCAGCCACCGATGGAACCGGGCTTGCGGTGCACGGCCTGCGTACCGTGGCTGGCGCCCTGGCTGCGGAAGCCGTGGCGCTTGATGGTGCCCGCGAAGCCCTTGCCCTTGCTGGTGCCCACCACGTCGACCACGGCGCCCGACTCGAAGACGTCGGCCGTGATCTCCTGGCCCAGCTCGTACTCGCCGGCGTCCGCGGTGCGCAGCTCGACGACGTGGCGACGCGGGGTGACGCCGGCCTTGGCGAAGTGGCCGCTCCGCGGCTTGTTCACCTTGCGCGGGTCGATGGCGCCGTACGCCAGCTGCACGGCCGAGTAGCCGTCCTTCTCGGGGGTCCGAATCTGGGTGACCACGTTCGGCCCGGTCTGCACGACGGTCACCGGCACGACCCGGTTCTTGTCGTCGAAGACCTGGGTCATGCCGAGCTTGGTGCCCAGAATCCCCTTGATCTGCCTGTCAGACATAGGTCTCGTTCTCTCCAGCTACCTCGTCGCCGTGCCTACTGGATGTTCACGTCGACGCTGGCCGGCAGGTCGATGCGCATCAGCGCGTCGACCGTCTTCGGCGTCGGTTCGAGGATGTCGATGAGCCGCTTGTGCGTCCGCATCTCGAAGTGCTCCCGCGAGTCCTTGTACTTGTGCGGGGAGCGGATGACGCAGTAGACGTTCTTCTCCGTGGGCAGCGGCACCGGCCCGACGACCCGAGCGCCGGTGCGCGTCACGGTCTCGACGATCTTGCGCGCAGACGCGTCGATCGCCTCGTGGTCGTAGGCCTTGAGCCGGATGCGGATCTTCTGTCCCGCCATAGTGGCTTGCCGTTCCTCTAGTCTCGTGCCGCGGTCTGGTCTTGGGTGCGGGTGCACCGCACCGGTGCCCCACGCGGCCTCAGCCTGGTGTGGTCCCCGATCCCGGGAGCCGCCACAGCTCTCAGTCCGCCCCTGTTCAGGTGTCTTGGTGCCCGGTACACGCGGTCGGGCGTGTCGCCCAGCTGTCGCACACCGGTCCCCGCGAACGTCGCCGACGGGGTGGGCCTCGCGGCCCGTACACCGTGTCTTGCGCCCCGCCCGGTCCGCTCACCGGAGACCGGTGGCACCAGCACCGCCGCCGGCGGTCCTGGACCGGAACAGGGACCCGAGGCCCTCGCAGCAGGGCGGCCGGACCTTCGAACGAGTTCGAATTCCCAGCCGCCCGCTACGAGCAACCCATACAGGATGGCACACCAGCCTGTGCCAGCCGAAATCGGGGGTGGCTTCCGGCGACGGAGGTCACCGGAAGCACAGAGGACCCGCCCCCGCCGGAGCGGAGGCGGGTCCTCGCCACGTCACTTGACGATCTTGGTGACGCGACCGGCACCGACGGTGCGGCCACCCTCGCGGATGGCGAAGCGCAGACCCTCGTCCATCGCGATGGGCTGGATCAGCTGCACCTTCATCTCGGTGTTGTCGCCCGGCATGACCATCTCGGTGCCCTCGGGGAGGGTCACCACACCGGTCACGTCGGTGGTGCGGAAGTAGAACTGCGGCCGGTAGTTGTTGAAGAACGGCGTGTGCCGCCCGCCCTCGTCCTTGGACAGGATGTAGACCTGCGCCTCGAACTCGGTGTGCGGGGTGGTGGTGCCGGGCTTCACGACGACCATGCCGCGCTCGACCTCTTCGCGCTTGACACCGCGGATCAGCAGACCCACGTTGTCACCCGCCTGGCCCTCGTCGAGCAGCTTGCGGAACATCTCGACGCCGGTGACGGTGGTCTTGATCGGCTTGTCCTTGATGCCGACCATCTCGACCTCTTCGTTCACCTTGATCGAGCCGCGCTCGATGCGGCCGGTGACGACGGTGCCGCGGCCGGTGATCGAGAAGACGTCCTCGACCGGCATCAGGAACGGCTTGTCGAGGTCGCGGACCGGGTCCGGGACGTTCTCGTCGACCGCGTTCATCAGCTCGACGATCTTCTCGGACCACTCCGGGTCGCCCTCCAGCGCCTTCAGCGCGGAGACGCGGACCACCGGCACGTCGTCACCCGGGAACTCCTGGGCCGACAGCAGCTCGCGGACCTCCATCTCGACGAGCTCGAGGATCTCCTCGTCGTCGACCATGTCGGCCTTGTTCAGCGCCACCAGGATGTACGGCACACCGACCTGGCGGGCCAGCAGCACGTGCTCGCGGGTCTGCGGCATCGGGCCGTCGGTCGCCGCGACCACCAGGATCGCGCCGTCCATCTGCGCGGCACCGGTGATCATGTTCTTGACGTAGTCGGCGTGACCCGGGGCGTCGACGTGGGCGTAGTGACGCTTCTCCGTCTGGTACTCGACGTGCGCGATCTGGATGGTGATGCCGCGCTCGCGCTCCTCCGGCGCCTTGTCGATCTCGTCGAACGGCGTGAAGGGGTTCAGCTCCGGGTACTTGTCGTGCAGAACCTTGGTGATGGCTGCGGTGAGCGTGGTCTTGCCGTGGTCAACGTGACCGATGGTCCCGATGTTGACGTGCGGCTTGTCCCTCTCGAACTTCGCCTTCGCCACTGGATTGTCCTCCTGGACTTGTTGACTTTCCGCCGTACGACTTGGTGTGCCAGGCGGAGTCCTGTCGGGTAGGTGACGCGCGGACCGCCGTCCTGGCGGGTGGCGGCCCGCACGCCGCCGAACTGGAGGGGATTGCTCCCCGGTCGCCTTCGCGAGGCGTCGCCCACGCCCGGCCCGGTCAGCCCGGGACCGAGCCGCGGGTCACTCGCCCGTTGCCTTGGCGATGATCTCCTTTGCCACGTTCGAAGGAACCTCGGCGTAGGAGTCGAACACCATCGAGTAGTTGGCGCGCCCCTGGGTCTTGGACCGCAGGTCGCCGACGTACCCGAACATCTCCGACAGCGGCACGAGGGCCTTGACGACGCGGGTACCGCTGCGCTCCTCCATGGCCTGGATGTGGCCACGGCGGGAGTTCAGGTCGCCGATGACCTCGCCCATGTAGTCCTCGGGCGTGGTCACCTCGACCGCCATCATCGGTTCGAGCAGCGTCGGGGAGGCCTTGGCAGCGGCTTCCTTCAGCGCCATCGAACCCGCGACCTTGAAGGCCATCTCCGAGGAGTCGACCTCGTGGTACTGGCCGTCGAGCAAGGTCACCTTCACACCGACCAGCGGGTAGCCGGCCAGCACGCCGTACTGCATCGCGTCCTGCGCACCCTGGTCGACCGACGGGATGTACTCCCGCGGGATCCGGCCACCGGTGACCTTGTTCTCGAACTCGTAGGTCGGGGCGTCGGAACCCTGCTCGATCGGGTCGAGGGCGATGATCACGCGCGCGAACTGACCGGAGCCACCGGTCTGCTTCTTGTGCGTGTACTCGTACTTCTCGATCGACTTGCGAATCGTCTCACGGTAGGCGACCTGCGGCTTACCGATGTTCGCCTCGACCTTGAAGTCGCTCTTCATCCGGTTGACCAGCACCTCGAGGTGCAGCTCGCCCATGCCGGCGATGATGGTCTGACCGGTCTCCTCGTCCAGCTTGACCTGGAACGTGGGGTCTTCCTCGGCGAGCTTCTGGATCGCCGTGGACAGCTTCTCCTGGTCGGCCTTCGTCTTCGGCTCGATGGCCACCTCGATGACCGGCTCCGGGAAGGTCATCGACTCGAGCACGATCGGGTGGGCCGGGTCGCACAGCGTGTCACCGGTGGTGGTGTCCTTGAGCCCGATGACCGCGTAGATGTGACCGGCCTGGATCTCCTCGACCGGGTTCTCCTTGTTGGAGTGCATCTGGAACATCTTCCCGATGCGCTCCTTCTTGCCCTTGGTCGAGTTGATGACCTGGGCACCGGAGGCGACCTTGCCCGAGTAGACGCGGACGTAGGTCAGCTTGCCGAAGAACGGGTGCACCGCGACCTTGGAGACCAGCGCGGCGAACGGCTCGTCGATGCTCGGCTTGCGCTCGGCCGGGGTCTCGCCGTCCTGCAGGGTGCCCTGCACCGGCGGGACGTCCAGCGGCGACGGCAGGTAGTCGACCACCGCGTCGAGCATGGGCTGCACGCCCTTGTTCTTGAACGCGGTGCCGCACAGGACCGGGAAGGCCTCGCGGTTGATGGTGAGCTGGCGGACGCCGTTCTTGATCTGCTCCTCGGTCAGCTCCTCGCCGCCGAAGTAGGCCTCCATCAGCTCTTCGTCGGTCTCCGCGACGGCCTCGACCAGCTTCTCGCGGTACTCCGCGGCCTTCTCGGCGAGCTCGGCCGGGATGTCCTCGACCTCGTAGTCGGTGCCCTTCTTGACATCACCGCGCCAGGTCAGCGCCTTCATGCGGACGAGGTCGATGACGCCCTCGAAGTCGGACTCCGCACCGATCGGCAGCTGCAGCACCAGCGGCTTGGCGTTGAGGCGCTCCTCGATGGTGCTGACGGTGTAGTAGAAGTCCGCGCCCAGCTTGTCCATCTTGTTGACGAAGCAGATGCGCGGGACGCCGTACTTGTCCGCCTGGCGCCAGACCTGCTCGGACTGCGGCTCGACACCCTCCTTGCCGTCGAACACCGCGACCGCGCCGTCCAGCACGCGCAGCGAGCGCTCCACCTCGACGGTGAAGTCGACGTGGCCCGGGGTGTCGATGATGTTGATCTGAGTGTCGCCCCAGAAGGTGGTGGTAGCAGCCGAGGTGATGGTGATCCCTCGCTTCTGCTCCTCCTCCATCCAGTCCATCGTCGCGGCGCCGTCGTGCACCTCGCCGATCTTGTACGTGATCCCGGTGTAGAACAGGATCCGCTCGGTCGTGGTGGTCTTGCCCGCATCGATGTGGGCCATGATGCCGATGTTGCGGACCTTGGTCAGGTCTGTCAGCACGTCACGTGCCACGAGTTTCTTCCCCGTTCCCTACAGCAGGTGCAAGCTGTTGTGAATCGGTGCGCCAAGGCGGGCAAGAGCCGACCCGACGTCACCAGCGGTAGTGCGCGAAGGCCTTGTTGGACTCCGCCATCTTGTGCGTGTCTTCGCGCTTCTTGACGCTCGCGCCGAGGCCGTTGCTCGCGTCCAGCAGCTCGTTCATCAGGCGCTCGACCATGGTCTTCTCACGGCGCTGCCGTGCGTAGTTGACCAGCCAGCGCAGGGCGAGGGTGGTCGACCGACCGGCCCGCACCTCGATCGGCACCTGGTAGGTCGCGCCACCGACGCGGCGGCTGCGGACCTCCAGGGTCGGCTTGACGTTGTCGAGGGCGCGCTTGAGCGTGACGACCGGGTCGGTACCGGTCTTCTCGCGGCAGCCTTCCAGTGCGCCGTAGACGATCCGTTCGGCCAGCGAACGCTTGCCGTCCACGAGGACCTTGTTGACCAGCTGCGTGACCAGCGGCGACCCGTAGACCGGGTCGGCGTGCAGCGGCCGCTTGGGGGCCGGACCCTTGCGGGGCATCAGCTCTTCTCCTTCTTCGCACCGTACTTGCTGCGAGACTGCTTGCGGTTCTTCACACCCTGGGTGTCAGCGGAACCGCGGAGGATCTTGTAGCGCACACCGGGCAGGTCCTTCACACGGCCACCGCGCACGAGCACGATCGAGTGCTCCTGCAGGTTGTGACCCTCACCGGGGATGTAGGCCGTGACCTCGATGCCGCTGCTGAGCTTGACACGTGCGACCTTGCGCAGGGCCGAGTTGGGCTTCTTCGGGGTGGTGGTGTACACGCGGGTGCACACGCCACGCCGCTGCGGGCTCCCCTTGAGCGCCGCAGTCTTGGTCTTCGTGACCTTGTCCTGGCGGCCCTTACGGACCAGCTGCTGGATGGTGGGCATGGACCGGCTTTCTGTCAGCGTTCGCGTCTTCTGGTACTCGACCAAGCGGCCGCTCGTTCGAGCTTCGGCGTGCCCTGGCGTCGAGCACCTGTCAGGCACTGTGTTCCGGGACTCCCCCGCACCACGAGGTCGGGCGTGTCGCCCGCCCCTCGGCCTTGCGGCGCTGATGCGCCCCGATGGGAACGCCCCCGCCCAGGGGTGCTGAGAGGAGTCCCGCACATCCTCGGCGCTGGCGCAGTCACCCTGAGGAGGGGACCACGTCATGCACGGGCATGCGGATCGACCCGATTGGTGTCGGGTCCGATAAACAAAGATACCCGCCCCGTTCTCAGAGGGTCAAAACGGGGTCCCCCTTGACCTGCTCGATCACCCGGCGCTGCTGGTGCGCCACCTCGAGGTGCGAGCTCGCGGCTGCTTCTGGGAGCCACTGTACCCACCACGACAAGGCCCTCCCGCCTGGCGGAACGGACGGTGCCGTGGTGGGCGACGCGGGCGGGTGGTCAGACCTCGACCAGCCAGCCGTCCTGGACCAGGGTCGCGACGTCGTTGGGCAGCACGAAGGCGGTGCCCCCGCCGACCTGGCCGAAGTCGGGCTTGACCACCCCGGAGACCACCTCGAAGCCGCTGACCACCCGGTACCGGTGGTACTCCCCGGGCTGCTGCTGCGGCGGCACCGACCGCTGCGGCAGCGTGGTGCCGGCGACGAACACGGTGTTGCCGGTCGGCTCGCCGAACCGGTCGACCTCGTCGCCGACCCGCAGCGTGACCATGAGCTTGTTGTCGTAGGCGGACAGCGGCGGCTCGCCGGGGAACGGCTCGTACCGGCACTCGAAGTCCTGCAGCGGCTCGTCCGGCTCGCGCAGGAACTGGCGCCGGGTGACCGACATCGCACCGATCAGGTAGGCCGCGGCGGCGACGGGGTCGGGGAAGCGGTGCTCGTTGCGCACCCGGCCCTCGTCGGTGCAGAACACCGACCACCAGCCGCCGCTGACCGGCAGCATGGTCCAGCCGCCTTCCACCGGTCCCTCGAAGCTGTAGAAGCGGGTGCTCATGCCCATCGCGCTGATGAAGCCGCGGGCCAGCTCGTACGCGTTCTGCGGGTCGTACTGCCGCAGCGCTGCGGGGTCGCCACCGAGCACGAGCGCCTTGGCCTCGGCGGCCGCCTGGTCGGGGACCTGCTCCGGCGGCACGTGGCCCCGGCGGCGGATGTCGTCGAGGAAGTCGCGCGGCGGCGCGATGTCGTGCGCCTCCAGGTAGTGGGCCATCGCCAGCGGCCACACCCAGGTGCCGTCGGTGTGGAACTGCTTGGGCACCTGCGGCGGGCGCTGCGGGTCCACCTCGTCGGGGTCGGTGCTGTAGGCGCGCAGCAGGATCTCGCCGCCGTGCAGGTACTCGAGCACCGCCTGCTTCTCGACCGAGGTCAGCGCGGGCCGGTGCACCAGGGGGCGCCCCTCGGCGTCGCGCCCGTCGAACAGCGGCGCCATCCGCACGCCCTCGGCGGGCTCGTCGGCGCCGCGCTGCTCGGCGTGGTGCGCCCAGGCCCGCTCCAGCAGCCAGGCCGGGGCGGTCGTCCGCGGGTGGTAGCGCAGCTCGTCGTGGTGGGCCCGGGCGTCGTCCTGCCACCCCGGGTCGTCGTGGCCGGTCTGCAGCTCCGAGCCGTCCTGGCCGAGCTGGAAGCGCGCCGAGGTCCACGCCCCGGTGTCCGGGCGGTAGGAGACGGCGCGGTGCCGGCGCAGCGCGTCGACGACCTCCTGGGTGGGGATCCACGGGTGCTCGGCGTCGGTGGTGACCGCGGCGGTGACCTCGACGCGGGTGCCCAGCGCGGTGCAGGTGACCTCCGCGCGCTGCCAGCCCTCCGGCAGCCCGGCGACGACCGCCTCGTGCAGCGCCCGCTCCAGGTCCCGCACCTGGTCGGTGCGGTCCGGGAACGTCCCGTAGCCGGCCGGGGCCGGGAAGACCCGCGACGCCGGCCGGGGCTCCTCCTGCTGCGCGAACAGCACCGCCTCCACCCGGTCGAACGGCACGGGCTGCTCCTCGCCCTGGAGCAGCGCGCCGCCGTCGAGCACCTGGTCCAGCTGCCGGTGCTCCCCGCCGACCAAGGCGTACGTGCCGGGGATCGGGGTCCCCAGGATCATGCGTCCTCCCCCTCGGACAACTCGTCGTGCATCACGCCGTTGATCCGCCGCGGTGCGGGCTTGGGCCGCGGGAACTCCGGCCCCGCCGCGGCCGCGACCGGCTCGGTCGCCGCGGACCAGGGCAGCCGGACCGGGTAGCGCTCGTTCCAGTCCTCGCTGGTGGGCGGCTCGATCGCGGCCGAGCCCGGCTGGAACGCGCCCCGGCCGAACTCGGCGACGCAGTCCAGCGCCACCTGCTCGACGACGTCGCGCAGCTCCAGGTCGGCCAGCCAGTCGACGGGCAGCGCCGCCACGCCGTGCAGCGCGCCGACGATGTTGCCGCAGATCGCGCCGGTCGAGTCGCTGTCGCCGTCGTGGTGCACGGCGATCCGCAGCGCCTCCTCGACGCTGTCGGCGGTCAGCGCCGCGCACACCGCGATGGCCAGCGCTTCCTCCCCGACCCAGCCGCCGCCGAGCCGGTCGGCGACCTGCTGCGGCGTCGGCACGCCCGCCTCGGCGAGGTCGACGGCCGCCCGGAGCGCCGCGGTGGTCTCCTCGTGGTCCTCCCAGGTCTCCAGGACCTGCAGGGCCAGCCACACGCCGTCGTCGAGGCCGCGGCCGAGCAGCGCCTGCTGGACGATCACCGCCAGCGCCCCGGCGGAGTGGTAGCCCGCGGGGTGGCTGTGCGTCAGCGCGGCGGTGCGCGCGGCCAGCCGGAACACCTGGGCGGGGTCGGTGGACCACAGCGCGGCCGGCGCGGCCCGCATCACGCCACCGCAGCCCTTGGAGTCGTTGATCCGCTCGTCGAAGGAGCCGGCCGGGTGGCCGTCGCCGAAGCGGGCCAGCGCCCGCCACACCGTCTTGCCGGGCGCGCGGGTGGCGAACAGCCCGGGCACCTCGACCAGCCAGCCGTCGGGCGCGGGGTGGTCGGCGAGGAACGGTCCCGCCGCGGCCTCCCAGTCCACGCCCTGCGTGTGCAGCCACCGCTGGTAGGCCAGCTGCACCTCGGGCAGCGGGTCGTCGCTGCCGAGCAGCCGGTTCGCGATGCTGCCGCGGATGAGGCCCTCGGCGGTGAACAGCGTCATCTGGGTGTCGTCGGTGATCGCCCCGCGCACGCCGTAGGCCTCCCGCAGGCCGGACGGGCCGTCGGGGCCGCAGCGCGCGGTGATCGCCTCGGCGGTCATGAACTCCAGGTCGGAGCCCAGCGCGTCGCCCAGCGCCCCGCCGAGGAAGCAGCCCAGCACCCGCTCGGTCAGCGACGGCGCGCTGTCGCCGGGGCCGTCGGCCTTGGCGTGCCCGCCGCGCACGATCGGCGGCGGCGAGGTGCGCTGGTGCGCTCCGACCGGAGCGTCCTGCCCGGTCGGCTCGGCCTCGGGACCGGGCGCGTCCGGCAGCGCGGGATCCGGGGTGTCGTCAGCGGGGAGCTCGTCGGCGGCGGGTTCCGGCTCGTCGTCCAGCGGCTCGTCATCGGCCGCTGCCTCGTCGACCGGCTCGTCAGCCGCTGCGCCCGCGCCCGCCGGCTCGTCCACAGCGGCGGCCGCCTCCAACGGCTCGTCAGCACCGGCTCCCGCGGTCAGCGGCTCGTCAGCACCGGCTCCCGCGGTCAGCGGCTCGTCGGTGTCTGCTGGCGCGGTCCCGTCGTCGTCGGCTCCGTCGTCCGACGGCTCGTCGGGCTCGGTCGTCGGCGCGTCGAGCGGTGCGAGGTCGATCGGGGCGCGCGCGGGCGGCTCCAGGTCGACCGGCTCGCGCTCCACCGGCGGGACGACGGGTTCCAGCAGGTCAGCATCGTCGTCGGCCGCTCCCGGGTCGGTGTGGTCGGCCACCGCCGGGACCTCGGTCACCTGCGGCACGGTGGCACCGGCGTCGGGCAGCTCGACCCGCTCGCGGACGTCGTCGGCCTCCTCCGGCTCGTCGTCCGCCGGCTCGGACGCAGCCTCGTCCTGGTGCGCCTCGGACTCCGCGTGCCGTCCGCTCCCGACCGGGACGTCGTCCTCGTCGTCCACGATCGGCTCGGCTGCGCGGACATCGGCCTCGGGCAGCTCGTCGTGCGCCGGCTCCGGCGAAGCGCCGTCACCGTCCACATCGGAGAGCCCGTCCTCGAGCCGGTCGCTGTCCGCCGTCTCGCCGTCGACGCCCCGGGGCTCGTCGACGACCGCGGGCCCGTCACCGTTCCGCCCGGAGAACTCGCCGTCCGCGAACCGCGCGATCGACTCGCGGACGTCGGCGGCACCGTCGACCTCGCCGTTGTCCGCGAAGACCCCGGCGTCCGCCACGTCGAACCGGCCACTGTCGACGATGCCGACGTCCTCCGGCAGGTCCGCACCGGCCGACGGCTCGTCGCCGCCTCCCACGGGGAACTCCTCGTCCGCGGAGCGACCGACCGGCTCGGGAGCGGTCCGCTCGTCCGGTCCCGCGGCGGACTCGCGGACGACCTGCTCGGCGATCTCCCGGGCGACCGCCTCGTCCGGTGCCGCGTCGGGCTGCGGTCCCGCGGAGCTCTCCGCAGCAGACCCGTCCGGTGCCGTGGGGACCTCGGGCTGCGGCGCGGTGTCCTCCCGGTCGTCGATCGCCGGGAACACCGCGGTCGTCTCGGCCTCCGCGGAGCGCAGGTGCGGCACGGGGATCGGTCCGGTGTCCGACGGGTCGGTCACCGGCGCCTCCGAGCGCGCCGGCGGGAAGGTCGGCCCGCCGATGCCCGAGGCGGGCGGGGCCGGCGCGAACCCGCTGGGCGGCGTGTCGGTGTCGTCCGAGGCCGGGACGGCGGGGATGAGCGTGGTCTGCTCGGCGGAGCCTTCGACCGTCGGGCCGCCGGGCAGTTGCGGCGCACCGGCGAGGTGCCGCGAGCCCGGGGCGTAGCGCTGCGCCCACTGCGGCTGCTGCGGCGGCGCGAAGGCTTCGGTGGCGTCGGCGCAGAGGGTCTCGATGACGTCGCGGAGCTCGAGCTCGTCCAGCCACTGCGCGGGGATCCCGGCCGGCCCGTAGATCGCCCCGGCGAGCTGGCCCGCCAGCGCGCCCGTGACGGCGCTGTCCCCGCTGTGGTTCACCGCCATGACCACGGCGTCGGCGAAGGTGTGGGTGGCCGCGACGGCGGCCAGCGCGATGCCGAGGTCGGCCGGGCCGCTCCGGTTGTCGATCTCGACCTCCAGCTGGGCGGGGGTCGGGCGACGTCCGCCGCGGGTCGCGAACATGGCGGCGTGCGCGATGCGCAGCGCGCCGTGCGGGTGCGGGAAGCCGAAGGCCCGGTTCGCCTCCCACGACTCGACGGCCGGCCAGAGGGCCTGCCCGTGCAGCAGCTGGGCGAGCACGTCGGCGTGCAGCTGCGTGGTGCAGAGCGTGTCGCCCTTCCTCGTCAGCAGGGCGGCCGCCCACCGGGCTTCCTCGTTGACGACGCGCAGGTCGGGGCTCCACAGGGCGACCGGCGCGGACCACGGGATGCAGTCGCTGAAGTCCTCCGGGATGACCGCGTTGCCGGACCCGTCGCCCTGCGACCAGGGCGGCAGGTGCGAGAGCCGGCCGTACCCGAGGAGGGCGGTGCCGCCCGGGTTGCGAGTGGAGTACAGCTCGGGACGCTGCAGCAGCCAGCCGCTGAGCTGGGTGGGCCCGTACTTGGACATCGCGTACGCCCACGGCACGCCCTGGGTGTGCAGCCAGGCGAGGTGGTTGGCCTCCAGCGTCTGCACGGCCGAGCGCTCCCCGGTCGCGCGCGCCCGCAGCAGGGCTTCGATGGTGAAGACGGTGAGCTGGGTGATGTCGGTGACCGCACCGCGCCGCCCGTAGACCGGCAGGTAGTCGACGACGCCCCGCGGGCCGAACCACTGCTGGATCTCGGTGGTGGTCATGGTCCGCACACCGGCACCGAGCGCGTCGCCGACGGCCCCGCCGAGCATGGCTCCGCGGAAGCGCTCCGCCCACGACGGCTGCGGTGGTCGAGCGTCGGTCATCGCTGTCTCCCTCGTGGTCACCAGGCTGGGTAGCGCCGGGTCCAGGCCGGATCGGTCGGCGGGCCGGGGCTGAACTCCGCGAGCGCGTCCCGGGCCACCGTCTCGATCACCTCTCGCAGCTCCAGGGACGCGAGCCACTCCGCCGGAACGGCGCGAGCCCCGTGCAGAGCCCCCGCAATGGTGCCGCACACGATCCCCGTGGAGTCCGAGTCCCCCGCGTGGTTCACCGCCAACAGCAACGCGTCCCGCAGGTTATCCGTGGCCAGCGCGGCGTAGAGGCCGATCGCCAGAGCTTCTTCGCCGACCCGGCCCAGACCCAGCGTGTCCTTGATCACCTCGGGAGCGACCGGCCCCCGCTGCGCGAGCTCCACCGCCTCGTCGAGCGCGGCGAGCTGCTCCTCGTGTCCCCGCCACCGCAGCAGGAGCTCCCGCGCCAAGCGCACGCTCTCCGGCAGGGAGACGTCCCGGATGAGCTGGTGCACGATCACCGCCAGCACCCCGGCGGGCAGGTAGCCGCTGGGGTGGCCGTGGGTCAACGCGGCGGTGCCGACGGCGGCGAAGAAGACCTCGGCCGGGTCGTGCGACCACACCGCCACCGGCGCCGCCCGCATGACCCCGCCACACGCCTTGGAGTCGTTGACCGGGTGCTGCACGGTGCCGTGCTGGTGGGTCTGCGCGAACCGCGCCAACGCCGACACGCACGTCCGGCCCGGCCCCCGCGCAGCGAACAGCCCGCGGTTGGTGACCAGCCAGCCGTCGGGCTGCGGCAGGTGCCGCGCGTAGGGGCCGCCGGCCTGCGGCCACGGCTGGTTCTGCGTGTGGAGCCACCGCTGGTACGCGTGCTGCACCTCGGGGACCGGGTCGTTGTCCACCGGCTTCATGCGCCGGGCGACGTGCGCCCGGATGAGCCCTTCGAGCGTGAACAGCATCATCTGCGTGTCGTCGGAGACCCGCGCGAGACCGTCCCGCAGCACCGGCGCGCTGAGCCCGGCCGGCCCGAACTCCCGCCGCAGCATCCCGATGTCGTGGTGCTCGATGGCGAAGCCGAGCGCGTCCCCGAGGGCGCCGGCGAGCATCGATCCCAGGAACCGCTCGTGCGGCGTCAAGGGCGGGGCGGGCGGGTGGGGCTGCTCACCGACAGCTGTACCAACCGAATTCGCGAGCTCCGACGGGGCAGAGCGCTCCTGCGAACTCGTCGGCGCTTCGTGCGACTTCGGAGCGCTGGTGCCCCCCGTGGCCTCGTCCGGCACCGATTCCCCGGCCCGCTCGTGCGGGGCCGAGGGGTCTGCTCGGCGAGCACGCTGTCGTTCGTACGGGTTCGGGGGCGGATTGCCCTGGGTGAACGGGAAGACGTCGTGCCGCGCGCGGTACCTGTCGACGGCACCGCCGTCGTCCGCCTCGGCAGTGACGGTCTCCCACACCTTGTGCACGAGGTGGACCTGGCCCGGGGTACCTGCGGACCGCACGAGGTACACCGGACCGACGTCCTCCACCTCGACCGGATCCCCCAGCCCGTCGACCACCGCGCGAGCACGTTCCACCGCCTGCTCTGCAGAGGTGATGTACGGAACCGCCGGGGGCTGCAGCTCATACTGCGGCGGAACGGATGGATCGGCGTACACCACCTCCTCATCGAAGAGACGACGCAACGGTTCGGGGAAGTCCGAAGCGCACGACAGCAACTCGACGCACAGCTCGGCCTGTCGAGCATCCCGCACGTTCCCAGGCACCCACGGCGTGATGTAGTCCGCGAACCGGTTCGCCAGCACGACGGCACGCACCTGCCACGGCGACGCGCGCAGGTGCTCCACGTAGAGGTGGTACACCAGCTGCCGGACCCGCGGCTCCGACTCCGGGTCCACATCGGACGGACGGTGCGGGCTCACAGCGGACCGCAACAGCTCCAGCGCCCGCGTCTCTTCTTCGTCCGTACCGATCACATGAGTGCGGTTGCCGCCGTACAGGGGTTCGGACGCGTTGAACGCCGCCGTGGCCGCGAGCACGTCCGGGTCGGTCACCCCGCCCCGGACCAACGTCTCGACGGCGGTGATCCCGCACTCGATCGCACGACCACGTGCCGGCGTGACTTCGCTGAGCTTGCCCCACTGCGCCAGTGCCCGCTCCACCGCAGCGAACGTCGGCTGGTCGATCAACCTGGCGAGTCGTGCGCCCTGTTCCACCCAGAAGCTCGGCCCGACCTCCAGCTCCCCCGAGGGCCCGGCCACGAGCAACCCCATGTCGCGCAGCTCGGCGACCAAGTCGGCGACCAGGAACTGGGCCTGCAGCTCAGCGCTGCCGTTGACGACGACGACCGCGTCCTGCGGCAGCGACTTCAGCAGCCTGGGCAGGTAGAGCGGCTTCGCCTGCGGACCCTCAGGCACCACGCTGGAAGCCGTCCACGTCGTCAACCGGGCGCCGCCCTCAGCGTCGAGCAGCATGAGACCGCCCTCGGGCGTGACGAGGACGGGCAGCGACGCCTTCGCGATCAGCTGGCGGAAGTCCCGCTGGCCGATCTGACCGGACACCGCCCTCCGCATGCTGCGGTCGATCCAGTTCGCCGGCGGCCCAGTGAGCTCGACCGGGGACGGCTGGTAGTTCGGGTTGGCCTGGTCCTCCCCGATCTCACCGTTCCCGTCGACCACGAACGCACCCTTGATGGCGTGCGACGGGACGTCACCATCCGGGTCGTACTTCGGGCCGGTGACGTACAGGTAGCCGCCGGCCTGCCGCTTGGCCGCCTCCCGCATTTCCTGCGTGATCGGCGACGCGTCATCGGCCCGCTCGCGCTTCGGCGTGTCCGCACCCGGCTCTGCCGTAGTTGTGCCGGTTTCGTCAACCGAGGGCACCGGGTAGCGCTCGTCCCACTCCGCGTCGTTCGGCGGTTCCGGGCCGAGCTGCCGGCCAGCGTCCTCTGCCACCCGGTAGACCATGCCGCCCCCGACGAGTCCGTTCAGCCAGTGGTCTGCGATGTTGCTCGCGCCGTCGTAGCTCGCGTAGGTCAGCGCGCCGCAGAGCGCGCCGGTGACGGCGCTGTTGCCCGAGTGGTTCACCGCGATGCGCAACGCCTCGTCAGGATCGAGCGGCGCCGACTGGAACGCGCACAGCGCGATCGCGACCGCCTCGATCGCGGTGTCGCCGGTACCCAGTTGTTCGATCTCCGCCGGCGTGATGTCCTTCCTCGCGATCTCGTCCGCCCGCGTCACCGCAGCCCGCAACTCCGGACCGCACACATCGAGTTCCTCAGACTGCAGCGAGAACATCGCGCGCACCGGGTTCCTCGTGTGGAGGCACCCCTGCAGCATCATCGCGAACCCGGCGATCGCCTCCGCCTCGGTCCCGCCCGAGCCGGGAACGGCGTCACGCACCAGCGGGAAGAGGACGGAGTCGACCTCGGTCCACAGCGCCAGCGGCAGGTAGCGCACGATCTCATCGGCACTGCTGCCCACCCGCGACAACGACGGCGCGAAGTCAGGATCGACCGGGTAACGCGCAGCGGCCTCGGCCATCACGTCGTTGCGGAACCGCGGGAACTCCGCCGCACAACGCTCGTACTCCGCACGCAGCAACCGCCCCAGGTCCGGCTCCTGCCCGGCCAGCCGCAACCGATCAGCCCTGATCACCACGTCCAACGACAACGCCAGCCTGAGCAGGCTCGACCGCAACTGCCCCGTACCCGCAGCAGGCGCGTACCGCGTGATCCCCCGAGGACCGTGCTTCTCCTCGATCTCCGACCACGTCAGGTCCGCGACAGCCGAACCGAGGCGATCCCCGATGGCGAACCCCACCACAGCGCCGTACAGACGGTCCCGCCGCTCATCGACCATCCCGCCACCCCCCAACACAGTTTTCCGGCGCCGGGCACGCGTTTTCGGCCGTTCTTCTCGTGGGTGGACCGCTCGTGCAGAGCTGTCCAGTTCTCCGAGCTCCGCTCCGGGGACACCGGTTTCCTGCACATCGCCCGACTGGCCGGGGTTCGCCGCCTTCGGTGCTGTGCTGCTGGTGGATGTCCCTCGGTAGAGCGATCCCTTGTCACCGAACCTCTGGAACAGCTCGGCCGCCAGCACCTCGATCTTCGGCCTGGCGCGCAGCTTGCGTCGCCACACCATCGGGAAGGCACCCGCGCCGAAGCGCGCACCGGTGAGCAGACCGCAGACAGCCGCGCTGGCGGCGCTGTTCTGCGCCGCCGACGCCGCATGCACTTGGGCCCGTCCGCCTGGACCGATCTTCCACGAGAGGTAGAGCGCACGCGCGACGGTCTCCAGTCCAGACGCCCCGGCGCCCAGCTTCGCGAGCGCTTCGGTCAACGGCAGCTTCTCGGCAGCGCGCGCGTTCTCCGTCAGCAGCTCCAAGCGATTCCGGCACCCGTCGTCCACGCCCGCCGCGTCCAGTTGCTCGATGGCGGCCCGGAGGAGTCTGGTCAGGTTCGCGTCACCGTACGAGAACGCTCGTGCGAGCGCCATCGCCAACACCCCAGCGCTCGCACGTTCCACCGGCTGGTCGGACAGGGGCTCGGCCGCGGACATCGCGCGGGTGAACACCTCCGCGTCCCCGACTCCCGTGCTGCTGAGGGCGACCGGAACGGACATCACGAGGCAACCGAGGTCTGCGGCGCTCGCGGAGGGGTCCAGGTCCTCGAGGCCGATGGCGGACGCGGCACCGGAGAGGAGCAGATCGGTCACCTCGGTCCCGCCACCGAACTCTCGCGATCGCGCTGCGGCCAGCAACGCGTCGACCGGAGCCGGCCCCGAGGCGCCCACGGCCTCACCGACCGCGCCGCCCACGAGCATGCCCAGTGCGCGCCCGCAGTGGGCGCAGCTCCACTCCCCGGCCGCACGCTGGCGCGGTTCGACACTGCTGCGGAACCGCTCTCGCGCGGAAACCGTCTCGTCGACGTGGTCCACGTACTCGAACCAGGACAACGGGAGCAGCGCCGGGCGCGACGTGATCGCACGCCAAGCGCCCAGCAGCTTTTGCTGGACATCGATTTTCGCGAACTGGCTCATGCCCCACTGCTCTCGTTCACCGTCAGCTCCTCAGCGTTCAGTACGACGGGTACTTCTGCACCCAGTCCGGACGCCACACGCGGCCGGCCAGGCCGACCCGGCTCGCCACGACGTCGGTGGCCAACCGGTCGACCACGTCGGACAGCGCCAGGTCCACCTCGGCGGGCACCGCAGCGGGTCCACGGCCCGCGGCCAGCATCGCGCCGACGAGCGGCGCGGCGACCGGCAGCAGTCGACCCGCGAGATCGACGGCACTGTCGAAGTCGTCGAACCGGGCACGGGCCACCGCAGTGGCGACTGCCAGGACATGGGCCCCCGACGAGCTCACCGAACCGCACGGTGGCCCGGACAGCGGCCCCGAAGTGCGCGCGGATACCGTGGACCAGCGCGACGTCGTCGACCATCGGCTTCTTTCCCTGCTGGCCGTGGCAGAACTCGTCGCTGCTCCGCCCGAACGTGCGGCGGACCAATGCGACGTCCCCGGAGTCGCGTCGCTGCCCGTTCCGCCACAGCTCGTCGGACATGCCGCCCCGGCTGAGCTGGTCGACCACGAGCTGTGCGTAGCGAGCGTCAGGCCGCTCGACTGCCCCGGTCACTGTCGTCCGCCTCCCCTGCGCAGGAGTTCCGTCAGGAATCGGACCACGTCGGGTCCAGTGGTCGGCGAGGCAGCGACGACCGCCGCGTGCCGCTCGCGCGACGCAACCCTTCTTGGGCAAGACAACGGCACCGGATGAGCCTCGGCAGCGACCTGCCGGATCACCACGCCGGGTAGCGGCGCAGCCACGCCTGGTCGTTGGGCGGGTTGGGGCTGAACTCGGCCAACGCGTCCTTGGCCAGGGTCTCGACGACCTCGCGCAACTCAAGCGTCCCCAGCCACTCCTGCGGGATGGCCCGGGTCCCGTACAGCGCGCCGCCGATGTTCCCGGCCACGATCCCCGTCGAGTCCGAGTCGCCCGAGTGGTTCACCGACAGCAGCAGGGCGTCCCGCAGGTTGTCGGTCGCCAGCACGGCGTAGAGACCGATCGCGAGCGCCTCCTCGCCGACCCAGCCCTGACCCAGCGTGTCCTTCAGTTCCTCCGGAGCGACCGGCCCCCGCTGTGCGAGCTCCACCGCCCTGTCGAGCACCGCCAACTGCTCCTCGTGCCCCCGCCACCGCAGCAGCAGCTCCCGCGCCAACCGCACGCTCTCCGCCAACGGGACGTCCCGGATCAGCTGGTGCACGATGACCGCGAGAACCCCGGCGGACAGGTAGCCGCTGGGATGGCTGTGGGTCAGCGCAGCCGTGCCGACCGCGGCGTAGAACACCTCAGCAGGATCACCTGACCACGCCGCCACAGGAGCCGCCCGCATGACTCCACCGCAGCCCTTGGAGTCATTGATCGGCTGCTGCACCGTGGCGTGCTGGTGCGTCTGCGCGAACCGCGCCAACGCCGACATGCACGTGCTCCCTGGCGCACGGCGGGTGAACAACCCCGGATTGGTGATCAACCAACCGTCAGGTTGGGGGAGACGCTGCGCGTACGGCCCGCCCGCCTGCGGCCACGGCTGGTTCTGCGTGTGGAACCACCGCTGGTACGCGTGCTGCACCTCAGGAACCGGGTCGTTGTCCACCGGGTTCATCCGCCGAGCGACGTGCGCCCGGATGAGCCCTTCGAGCGTGAACAGCATCATCTGCGTGTCGTCGGAGATCCGGGAGACACCGTCCCTCAGCACCGGGGCGCGGAGTCCGGCTTCACCGTGGGTCTGGCGGATCGTCCCGATGTCGTCGAACTCGATGGCGTACCCGAGCGCGTCCCCGACGGCTCCAGCCAGCATCGACCCCATGAACCGCTCGTGCGGAGTCGGGGGTTGCTGCTCTGCACGCGCTCGATCTGTGGACTGGGCCGTAGTACCTCCGCTCACGACCTTGGACGACGGGACGAGGCTCACCTCGTCAGGACCGAACTCTGACACGAACGCTTCGGCGACGGATTCGAGCTGAGGGGCTTGTTCCAGTTTCCGACGCCACAGCAGCGGGAATGCCTCGGCACCGTGCCGGGCGCCACTGAGCAGACCGGACACCTGTGCGTTGTGAGACGGGCTCCCTCCAGCGAACGCGTGCAGCATCTCGGCCCAGCCGCCAGTCTTTCGATCTCCCAGGTACAGAGCCCGCGAGATCACTTCGAGCTCGGAGTGACCTCCGCCCAACTGCGCGAGCATCTCCAGCTCGGCTACGTCTTCGCCCGCCGCCGCGAGGTGACTCAACCTCCGACGGAGTTCGAAGTGCTCAGTGCGCAACTGCTCCAACAGCAACTCGACGAGCTGCTCCAGCGTGAGCTTGTGCCCAATGAGGCCTCGCACAAGCGCCACAGCGAACACACCCGCACTAGCGCACTCATCCGGATGCTCGCTGAGCAAGCCGGCCAGGCTCGAAGCTCTGCGAAAAGCGTCCGCGTCCGAGCTGGTGATGCTGACCAGCGCGGCCGGGACGGCGGCGATTGCACAGCCGAGCGGACCGACCAGGTCTGACTCCCGAGCACGGGCTAGCAAGGCGGCGTCGAGGTCTGTGCCCCGACCATGGTCCGCTAGAGCGCGGGTCGCGATCTCAACGGCGTTGAGCAAGCTCGCCAAGTTCGGTGACCGCCATGATCGGAATCGAAGAGCGGCGAGCAGCGCACCGGCAGTCGTGATGCCTTCCGCCTCTGCCGTGGTGCCGAGTGAGTCTCCCAAGGCCCCGCCGACGAGCATGCCCATCACTCTGCCGAGGACCTGGTACTGCCGCCGTGGCCAGCGGAGCGGGTCGTTGCGGTCTCCCCCGAAGACCATTCCGACCTGCTTGTCGACTTCCTCGAACCACGACATCGGCAGAAGACTGGGCCGGGATTTGATGTCCCGCCAAGCCTGGAGCGTTTTGCGTTCGTTCGGGGTCAGCTCGCCCTGAGCCGCGAGTCCGTCGTCCATCTCCACTCTCCCGTGCTCAGAACCCCGGATAGGGCCCGGCCCACTCGGGCGTCCAGAACCGCTCCGGCAGCCCGACCTGGACGGCCGCGACGTCGAAGGCCAATCGATCGACCACCTCACGCAGCTCCAGGCGCTCCAACCACTCCTTCGGCAGCCCCTGCTCACCGTTGCGCGCGCCGTGGAGCCCGCCGACCAGAGGCGCCGCCTCGGGCAAGGCGTCGGCTGCGCGTCGTACGGCGGATTCGAAGTCGCCGTCCCGCGACGCGACCAGCACGGCGACGGCCAACGCGTTGGTCGCCGCCCCGTCCTCAACCAGCGCCGCCAGCTCACCCGGCGAAGGCGGCGGACCGGTCAGCTCGCAGCGGTTCAACAGTCGCTGGACGTTCTCGTCCGGCCACTTCGGCAGCTCGTCCACGACCACCTCGATGCCGTCGGCCAACGTGCCGCCGCACAACAGGGTGTTGACCAGGACCGCGTAGGCGCCCGCGCTCAGGTAGGCATCGGGGTGCCCGTGTGTGAGCAGTGCGTTCGCGACAGCTTGCTCGAAAACGCGCTCCGGTAGGTCAGACCACGCCGCCAGGGCGATCGCCCTCGGCACAACGGACGGAGTTCGCTCCCTGTTTATGGGCCTCGAAAAAGATCCCGTCACATCCCGCTTCGCGAACGCGGACAGCGCCTCGACGCAAACAGGATCCGGGTCACGGCGCTGGAAGAGCTGTGGAACGCGGATCAGCCAGCCGGTCGGTTCGGGGACGTCGGCCAACATGTCCTTGGTGACGACTTCCTCCCACGGAACGCCTTGGGTGTGCAGCCACCGCAGCAGCCCCATGAGACTGATCGTGCGCGGGATCAACTCCCCCGTCTGACGGAACCATGTCTCTGTGCGGACGACCGAATCCAGGTTGAACAACGTCATCTGAGACGTTGCTGAGATCTGTCCGTGCACCACGAAGTCGGCCAGGACGGATTCCAATGCCGCGAACGGGAAGTGCATCCCGAACCCGTAGAAAGCGGAAACATCTGTGATGGCCTTGTCGTAGTGCAGAGCCCGGCAGAAATCGTCACTAGTACGCCCGAAGACCCTCCGCACGCGTTGGGCATCCCAATAGCCCATGACACGTCGGCCGTTGCGCCACTCGCGGTCGGTCGTGATGTCCGAGCGACCACGAGTCTCCAACACGACCCGCTCGTCGAGAGTCAGCGAGGCCACGTCCTCACCGGCCAGTGCTGCACCTGGCTCCTGATGCTGCTCCATCGCTCACTCCCGTCCACGGTCGATCAGGTGGATCTTCCATTCACCTGTCTCAGGATCAAGGTACTGCTTCGATACCTCGAACCGATTGCCGTCAGGCCAGAGGATCTCCCGCTCGTCCGGGTTCATGAACTCGAGATCCTTGGCGTAGCGCGGCTCGTCGATGACGAACTGGACTCTGTGCTTGCCGTCCACCTTTCCGAACTGGTCAAGTGGAGCGTCCTTGCTGGCACTCGTGAAGGCGTGCTCCACAACGGTACTGCCCGGCTTGTACCGCTCGAGCAGTGCGTCCAGTTCCTCCGGGGCGACGCTGATGTTCCGGTAAGCAGTCGAGCCCGCGTAGTCCGGCATCTCGTTGAGGGCACTGCGCAGTAGCTTGATCTCCGGAGCGAGGTACTCCAGGTCAATCTCGTCCAAAGTACGCAGCGCCAGATTCATCGTTATGGCGTCCTCACCCACGTAGCGCCGAAAGGCCACAGCCTCCGCATCGGGGAGGTGCGCCAACTGCGGATACTCGGCGCGCAGTTTGGCGACGGCTTCCTCGAACGTCATGCCGCGCAGACGACTGCGCTCGATCCGCTCCTGATAGACGCGACGATCTTCCTCCGTGGCGCGGAAGTCAGGGCTCTGCTCCCCGACCACCTCAAGTTTCTCTGCCGCTTCGGGAGAAACCTCATCCGGTTCGGGTTCATACCGATGTTCGTCCGCGACCGACGGGTCTGGCTCCAACAAGTGCGCGTTCGACTCGGACGTTTCCGCCCCGAGGCTCTGCGCATCCGGTTCGGCTGGGTGGGTTGCCGG